>CAZXKD010000030.1:17041-21503 GCA_964641215.1 uncultured Gemmatimonadaceae bacterium | reverse complement strand
TGCTGCAGGCGATCACGGTGGGGGATCCGGCCGACTTCCGGAACTTCATGGGCGCGGTGATCGACCGGAAAGCGTTCGACAAGATCAAGGTATACATCGAGGGGGCGAAGGCGGACCCCAAGGCGAAGATCCTGTTCGGCGGTGGCTGCGACGATGCGGACGGCTACTTCGTGCAGCCCACGTTGATCCAGGTGGAGGATCCGACCTACCGTACGATGTGCGAGGAGATCTTCGGCCCGGTGCTGTCGCTATACGTCTATCCGGCGAAGCAGTGGGCCGAGACGTTGCGGCTGGTGGATGGCACGTCGCCCTACGCCCTGACGGGCGCGGTGTTCGCGCAGGACGCCCGCGCGGTGGCCGAGGCGCACGCGGCGCTGCGCTACGCGGCGGGCAATTTCTACGTGAACGATAAGCCGACCGGCGCGGTGGTAGGCCAGCAGCCCTTCGGCGGCGCGCGCGCCAGCGGGACCAACGACAAGGCCGGGTCGCTCGTGAACCTGCTGCGCTGGGTGTCGCCGCGCACGGTGAAGGAGACGTTCGCCCCACCCCGGGACTTCACCTACCCGTTTATGGCCGAGCAGTGAGCGCCCGGCGGGGCGGTGCCCGCCCGCCGATTCTGGTGCTCGTGCTCGGCGCCGCGTTCCTGCTGCTGGTCGCGGCCTTGTTGATCGGCTCGTTCACCAGGCCGGAGCTTCCCCCCTACCGCCTCTCGCTGCCGGCCACACCCCTCCCGGCGCGGGTGGGGGATTCCCTCGTGGGACCGGCCACCTACACCCTCGACGCTTCCGCGACCGACCGCTGGCGCACCTTCGACTTTGCCCGCACCACTGTAGTCGAGCCGGCGGGAGCAGGGCAGGGGACCTGGGACATCGCCTTCCGGCGCTTTCATCTTATTGCGGCGGATGGGGGGGGGATCCTGGACCTGGGCCTCGTCCCCTTCGATTCGGTGCGCGAGCTCCCCGCCGCGGGCTACCGCGGCAACGCCGTAGCGGGCGCGGACACCACCAATCCCGGCGTCGGCAAGTGGTACCAGTACAGCATGCTCAGCCACCTGCTCACCTCGAGGCACCACGTGTACGGCGTGCGCACCGCGGACGGGCACTACGCCAAGCTCGAGCTGCTCGCCTATTATTGCGCCGACGCGGGCACCGCCTGCATCACCTTCCGCTACGCCTATCAGGGAGACGGCAGCCGCCGGGTGGAGCGCTGAGCCCAAACGAAAACCCCCGGCCGCTCGGCCGGGGGTTGGATGTCTTCGTGATGTCGACGACTCACTTCGACGGCGGCAGGATCTTGAACATCCCCGTTCCACACACCGGGCACACGCCCTTCAAGGCCGGGCGACCGTTCGCCATCTTCACCTGCTGCGCGTTGGAGATCTTCCGCTTCGCCTTGCACTTCACGCAGTAGCCTTCGTCGGCAGCCATCGGAGCCTTGCCAGCCTTCGCCATGTCGCTCCTCCAGTAGGGGGCAGGGGCAGGACGCCCGCGTGGGCGCCCCAAAACCGGCCTCCAACATAATACGCCCTGCTCAGCTCGTGGGAGCGGGGGCGTCCGTAAACCCGTTGCGCTTGTGGGTGCCGTCGCAGAATGGCTTGTTGGCCGACCCTCCACAGCGGCACAGGACAACGACTTGCGCGGGCGAGCCGTCCTTGCGGGGGGGGACGGGAATCTCCGTCCCGTCGGGCCGTACGATCCGGACGGGCCCTTCCACAATCAGCGGTCCATTGGCTTTAGGGGTGATGGTCGTGGCGCTCATGGCTGGAATGATAATAGGGGGCGGCGAGGGCGCGGGAACGGAGGGCCGTCGCGCAGGGTATCTTGGGGCGGCACTCGATGCGCACCTGGCCGGTCCTCCCCTTTTCCCTTCTCGTCGTCGCCTGCGTTTCGGAGCGCGGACCGCTCACGAACCGGATGGCGCAGTCGACCACGCGCTACCTCACGCGCGCCGCTCGGCAGCCGGTCAGCTGGCAGCCGTGGGGGCGGGACGCGTTCGCCCTGGCCAGCCGGCTGGACCGGCCGGTCCTGCTCTACATCGGAGCCGATGAGTGCCGCTGGTGCACCCAGATGGATCGCGAGGTCTACATTGATCCCGCCCTCGGTGCGCTGATCGATTCCCTGTTTGTGCCAGTGCGCGTGGATCGCGACGAGCGGCCCGACGTGGCCGAGCATTATCAGGCCGCCGTGCAGGCACTCGCCGGTTTGCACGGCTATCCCCTCACCGTCTTCCTCACCCCCGACGGCGCCGCGTTCTTCGGCGGCACGTTTTTCCCGGCCGATGACCCCGTCACCGGCCGGGGGCTCAAGCAGATTCTTCCCGAGATCGCGCGCAGCTACCGGGACCAGCGGCCCTTCATCGTGCAGCACGCGGCGCTGGTGCGACAGCTGGCTCTTGGGAAGACCGGCATGGCGCACGGGGTGCTCCAGCCGCAGGCGCTGCGCCTCGAGGTCGGCAACGTCCGTGCCGCACTCGAGGTATTGCTCCAGGCGAAGCAGGGGCTGGGCGCCTTCACGCACACGCAAGCCGTGGGCCTGCTGCTCGGCGAATTCGCCCACAGCGGGGACTCCGCCTCGCTCGCCGTCGCCCGCGCCGCGCTGGACGCGATGCTGGATTCCGGCGCCGTCACCGCCGCGCTCGACGACCCGCTCGCGCTCGTGCGGGCGGGGCTGGCGCGCGACCTCGGCGTCGCGTGGGTCCTCACTGCCGAAACGGGCTACCGCGACGCCACGAAGCGCGAGCTGCACGCGCTGGCACGCGCCTTGGACGCCGCCGGGGCGGGCGAGCTGCCCCTGTTCGCCGACCGCGAAGCGTACGTGATCGGCTCGATCCTTGAGGCGGCCGCCGCGGTCGCGGATTCGCTCGTGCAGCGCCGCGGCGTCGCGGCGCTCGACACGCTGCTGCGGCGCGTCTACGCCCCGGGCTACGGCGTGCGCCACTCGGCGACCGAGAGCGGCCAAGGGGCCGGCGTCCACGGACTGCTGCAGGATCAGGTGCAGGTGGCGAGCGCGAGTCTGACGGCGTACGCCATCACCGGGCGGGCCCGCTATCTGGAAGTCGCCCAAAACATCGCCGCCGTGCTGGACCGCGACTTCGCCGACTCCCTGGGCGGCTACTTCGACGCCACGACCGCCGACCCGCCGCCGGCGGCGCTGGTGGACCGCACCAAGCCGGTGTTCGACGACCTGCTCCCGGGCGCCAACCCGTGGGTCGCCCGGCTCTTCCTGCAGCTGGCCGCGTTCACGGGCGACGCGCGATACCGCCGCCGGGCGCAAGCCACGTTAGAGGCGTTCGCCGGCGCGATCGGCGGAGAAGGACTGCGGGCGGCCGGCTACCTGGCCGTCGCGCGTGACGCCGTAGCGGCCGCTTCACCGGCGCACTAGAGCGCGATTCCCTCTGGAGGACCTCTCGGTGACGAGCCGTCGTTCCGGCGAACAAATTGGAACGGCACGTGCGCCGTCGCAGAGTGCGACTGGCGTCGTGCGGGCGCCCGCGCCAGCGTGACCGCCCCTCCCAAGATCAGGTCATACGTGCAGGCGCCCGAGGAAACGCCGGACGCGGAGGTCGTCGCGCATGTGCTCGGCGGCGACGTGGAGGCGTTCGGGATCCTCATCCGCCGCTACGAGCCGGGCCTGCATCGCTTCGCTTCGCGGATGCTGGGGAGCGCTGATGCAGCGGCCGATGCGGTGGCCGAGGGCCTGGTGCGGGCGTACCGCCACCTGCGGAGTTGTCGTGAGCCGGCCCGGTTTCGGACCTGGGTGTACCGGATCGTGGCGAACCGCTGCAAGAGCCACTTAGCCCGCCGGCCGGCGGGAGACCTGTCCCTGGACGATCTGCCGCCGCTGCCCGATCCCTTGGACAACGTCGCGGCGCTGGAGCGGGCCGAGCAGGTGGCGATGGTGACGCGAGCGCTGGGCGAGCTCTCCCCGGAGAAGCGCCAGGCGTTTCTGTTGAAGCACGTCGAGGGAATGAGCTACGAGGAGATGGCCGCGGTGACCGGCGCCCGGATCCCGACGTTGAAGATGCGTGTCCATCGCGCGCGTGAGGCGCTGCTGGACACGCTGAAGGAGTACCAATGAGCCCCATCGATCCGCGGATTCACCAGGTGCTGGACGGCGAGCTGTCGCGCGAGGCGCTGCCCGCCGAGCTGCGCCCGGCGCTCGAGCGGCTCGAGGCCGCCGCCGCGACGCTGCGGGTGACCCCGACTGCCCGGCGCAGTGTGGCCGCCTGGGTCCTGGCCGAGATCCGCCGGCCGCGCCCGGGACGGATGGCCCGCCTGGCACGCTGGCTCACCGAGCGGCACGCCATCACCGTCAGCCTGCGTCCGGCCTGGAGCGTCGCAGTGGCGCTGCTGGTCGCCGCGGTCGCGCTCGTGCCCGCCCATGGCCCCGAAGGCCCAACCCTCTCGGCCCAGGGGGGCAACGCCCAGGTCGGGGGGCCCCTCCCCGGCGCGCGCTCCGGTCAG
>CAZXKD010000030.1:0-17031 GCA_964641215.1 uncultured Gemmatimonadaceae bacterium | reverse complement strand
CGGAGCGTGAAGCGCCCGGCGCCGCCGCTTCCCTCCTCGGACAGCTTCTCGGCCCAGGAGGGCATCGCCCAGTTCGTGGGGCGCTTCCCCGGCGCGCGCTCCGTCGAGGTGGTGGGCTCGTTCACCGACTGGCGCTCGGGCATCATTCCCCTCCAGGACGATGATCACGACGGCGTGTGGCAGACGGAGGTCGTGCTCCCCGCCGGTGAGCACGAATACATGTTCGTGGTGGACGGGGAGCGGTGGGTGCCCGATCCCCTGGCGGGCCGCTACGTGGACGACGGGTTCGGCCGCCAGAACGCGGTCATCATCGTCCGGCCGGGCGGCCGGTGAGGTCGAGCCTGCCGCTGCTGCTCGCTGCGGCGGTCGCGCCGCTCGCCGCGCAGTCCATGCGGGGCCGGCTCGTGGGCCGCGTTCCGGCAGCCGCAGTCGCGCCGGTGGACTCCGTCGTGCGTGCGGCGGAGGCTGACGGCCTGCCGACGGAGCCGCTCGTGCGGAAGGCGTTGGAGGGCGGCGCGAAACAGGCTTCCACCGACCAGATTGTCGCCGCCGTGGCGGTTGTCGCGGGCGAGTTGCGCGAGGCGCGCACCCTACTGCTGCGCGGCGGTGCCGGCGCCCCCGTCCCGCCCGCCGAAATCGTGGCCGTTTCCGCCGCCCTGGTGCGCGGGCTCCCCGCTCCCTTGGTGCAGCGGCTCGTCGAAGTTCTCCCCGGCGAACCGACCGGCCCCGCGCTCCACGCCGTGGCTGACATGGTCGGACACGGGTTCGCGCAGGACTCCGCCGTGGACTTGGTCGTGGACGCGGTGCGGCAAGGCCTGCGCGGTCTGCGCCTGCTCGATGTGGCGACTGCTGCCGTGCACGAGCTGCAGCGCGGCCGCAGTCACGCGGTGGCGATCGCCGAGGTGCGGAGGCAGTTGCCGGACGTGCCGATACCGCCTATGCCGCCGCCGGGCACCGTCACCCGCGCGCGCCGGCCGGTGGCGGATTCCACCCTCCCCTGAATCAAGACGTGTAGTCGGCGTTGATCCGGACGTACTCCGGACTCAAATCGCAGGTCCAGACGACCGCTTCCGCCCGGCCCAATCCCAGATCCAGATGCAGCCGGAGACGCTTGTGCTGAAATGTCGCGCGGGCGCGCGCCGGGTCGGAGTGCGCCGTAGCTCCGTCCTGTGCGAGGGTAATCCATTCCGGCTCGCTTCCCGTCCCGCCCGTCTCCTCCCCGTCGGCCGCGGCCGCCAGGCTCAGCTTGTCGGGGTTGATCCCCACGCCCGCGGCGCCGGCGGCCGCCAGAACCCGCCCCCAGTTCGGATCCGCCCCGTACACGGCCGTCTTGACCAACGCTGACCGGGCGATAGCGCGGCCTACCTCGCGGGCCGCCACCTCTGTCGGGGCGCCGGTCACGCGGATCTCGACGACTTTGGTCGCGCCCTCGCCGTCCTCGACGATCGCGAGCGCCAGCGTGCGGGCGACGTGCTGGACGGCGTCCTCGAAAACGCGGGCCAGGGCTCCGTCGCGGGCGGGGTCGATCCCGGCGGCGCCGTTCGCGAGCAACAGCACCGTGTCGTTGGTGCTGGTGTCGCCGTCCACGGAGATCGCGTTGAAAGTCCGGTCGGCGACGCGCCGCAGGATCGGCGCCAGGGTCGCCGCCTCCCCCGCGGCGTCCGTGGTCAGCACTCCGAGCAGGGTGGCGAGGTCGGGGTGGATCATACCCGCGCCTTTGGCGATTCCCCCCACGAGGATCGCGCCGGCGGGCGTGTCGATCCGCACCGCGCAGTGCTTGGGCCGGGTGTCGGTCGTCATGATCGCCCGGGCCGCGTCCGGGCCGCCGTCGGCGGAGAGCCGGGCGGCAGCCTCGCGCAGCCCCGCGGCGATCTGATCCACGGGCAGCGGAACGCCGATGACGCCGGTGGAGAGCACGAGGGCCGTCCGCGGCGGGAGGCCCGCCGCCTGCTCGGCCGCCTGGGCCATGGCGCGGGCGGCCGCCAGACCCGCCGCACCGGTGCAGGCGTTGGCGACCCTGGCATTCATCGCCACGGCGCGCATCCGGCCGGGCCGCTCGCTCAACAGGTCGGCGTCGTACAACACCGGCGCGGCACGGACGGCGTTGCGGGTGAACACGCCGGCGGTCGCGCAGCTGGTCGTGCTCACCAACAGTGCGACGTCGTTCGCCCCGCCCGCTTTGAGCCCGGCGTGCGCCGCGGCGGCGGTGAACCCCTGCGGCGAGGTGACGGAGCCGCCCTCGAGCGGGACGATGGTGGCGGTCATGGTCGGTCAAAATACGCGGCCGGGCGCGCTTGTGTAACCGCCCGGGGGCTCTTATCATAGCACAACCTTCCCGGAGGGTCCCGTTCGATGTCGGATCCGTTCCTCAGTTCCGACGACTACGACGAACGCGCGCATCAGCTCTACAACGACGGACACTACGACGACGCCATCGCCGCCCTGCAAGAAGGCCTGGGGCTCTATCCCCACGCCGTCGAGCTGCACGTCGGCATGGGGTACGCCCGCTTGGCGCGGGAGGAGTACGCCTGGGGGCGACGCGCCTTCGAGGAAGCCGTCGCCCTCGATCCCAACCACGAAGACGCCCTCGCCGGACTGGGGGAAGTGCTGCTCAAGTTGGGCGAGCGCGCCCGCGCGCTCGCGTGCTTCGAGCGGATCCTGTCGCTCGGCTTCCGCGACGACCACGACCTGATGCTGCAGCTCGGCCGGGCGCTGTTTCGCGAGGGCGTGCTCGACCAGGCGCGGCGCTTCTTCGAGGTGGCGGTCGCCGCGCATCCCGACTCCGCCGACGCAGCCGCGTGCGTGGGGTACGCGGCACATCGGTCGGGCGACGAAGCCGCCGCCCTCACGAGTCTGCGACGAGCCCTCGAGCTCGACCCGGCGCACGGCGAGGCGCGCATCTACCTCGCCAACCTGCTTTACGACCGCGGCGAGTACGAGGCCACGCTCTTTCACCTCGAGCGCACCGAGCCCGAGGAGCACTTCGACGGGCTGGCGATCTGGCGCCTGATCGAGCTCAAGAAGAGCGTCTATCGCCTGCCGGAGGACGACCCCGAGCTCGTCCCCTGGCATCGCCGCATCAGCGAGCTGGCGGGCGAGGCGACCCCCCGCGACCCCTTCCCGCGGGGAGTCGAACGGAGGGGGCCGGACGGCCGGGGGCGCCACCCCAGGCGCCTCGGGCTCTTGGGGACGCCGCTCCCCGAGCTGAAAGGGATGAAAAACCGCGGGGGCGTGTCCGGGGAACCCGGGGGAGCAGGGGGGGGGGGCGCAAACGGCGAGTCACACCGCGTGGCGATGCCGTCCGGGGTAACCTACATCGGCTCGTGGGAGCAGATCGTGCGGCAGATGAAGGACGATGCCGTCGAGTGGGCCGACGGGTCCATCGAGGAGTACATGGCGGCGAGCGCTCAGCGCGGCCGCCGTCGCACCGGCGTGGCGATCCCCACGACCGACGCGGAAAGCTTCATCCGCGGCAGCGCGGACGCTGGACTGCTACGGATACTGCACTAAAGACGTCAAGAGAGACATCGAGGGGAATCGTGAGACGGCTTTCCTCGACGCCTCTCCTCGACGTCGTTGATTACGGACTCTTCTTGAAGTAAACCCCCACGGAGAGCGGCCCGTCGCCGAGCGCCACGAGCGCCAGCGCACCCCCGAGCAGCAGGCCTTCGACCTCTGGCGCGCGGCCGCTCGGAAGGACCACCGCCAGGATCGCGACCACCATGTCCGCCGCCATCAAGGCCGCCACCGGCCGGGTGAGAATGCCCAGCAGCACGCACACTGCGCCGATGGTTTCGACCACTGTCAAGTACACTGCGACAGGGGTGGCGAACGGAATGCCGGCACCATGCAAGAACGCGGTGACGCCGGGAACGCTATGGAACTTCTGCAGGCCGTGGTGCAGGAACACGCCGCCGACGGCAAGGCGCAGCACGAAGGTGGCGTACGGCGCGTAACGGTTCACGAGGCCTCCTCGGATCGGATCTGATGGGAGGACGGGAGAACGGGCCCACGGCGCTTCGCGTCGGTGCGCACCTGCCGGGCGCCCAATCGCTTGATGATGACGTCGAGCCCGCGCTGCGGCTGCGCCGTTGCCGCGCCGGCGACGTCCGCGAAACACAGTCCCCCCCCCTCCCCGGACGGAACGGCGTGCAGCGCCACGTGCCCACCGTGGCACACCAGGACCGCGGCCACGCCCTGCGGCCCCGTCAGCACGCTCGGCGGCCCGGCCGGATGCAGGCCGGCCGCGTTCGCGGCCGAAAGGAGCAGGCCTGAGAGCGCCTGCGGGTCGGTGAGCCGGTCGCTGGGAACGCCGCCCAGGTCGGCGAAGACGTGCTCGAAGGTCACGAGGTACAGGGCGAGGTATCGGTGATGAGCGGGGCGACGAAGCTGCCGCGGATCGGCAAGGCGCCGAGCGGGTCGTAATACTCGTCGGTACGCTGGGCGAAGAAGAAGAAGCGGCCGCTGATCGCCTGGCCCCCCATCACGGTGGCGATCTGTGTGATGGTGATGGTCCCCCCGTAGCGCGACAGGCCGTTCAAGGTCAACCCGTTACTCAGCAGCCTGGACCACACGCCCCAGTTGCGCAGGGGCTGGCAAATCGGGTCGTAGCCGAATGTGCGGCCGTAGGCCTCGAGCGGCGAGAGCGAGTCGATGATCGAGAGGCTCGCGCTCGGCCCGAGCACCGGCTGCCGGACGGTGAGCACAACCGATTCGATCGTCGTGGCCCCGCTGGCGAAGAAGGTCCGCAACCGGAAGGTGGCGGTATCGCCACGACGCAGATAGTTGACGCCGCGCGCGGCCACGCTGCGGCGGGCGATGTAGGTGCCGAGGATGGTGAAGTAGGCCTTGCCCCCGGTGGTGTCCGAGAGACTCAGGACTGCCACGGCGCCGGTGTCGACGAGCGTGTCCGCGTGGGCGAGAAAGGGAAGGGGCCCGCCTGGAGCGGTGGCGGTAATCCGGCCAGACGCCGAGTCGATGCTGAACACCGCGTTGAACGGGGTCTTGAACCAGGCGGGGGGCGCGCCCCCGCCTTTCTTCTTGACGCTTACCGGTACGGTGAACGTGTCGCCCGGCATCAGGTAGATCGTGTCGAGCAGCAGTTGCAGGTCGAGGGACTTGGAGACTACCACCAGCGCCTGGCCGAAGAGGCTGCCGATCTGCGCCGTGAGGACCGCGACCCCCGGGCCGAGGGCGGTCAGCGCGCCGGTGCTGGTGTTCACCTGCACGACCGCGGGCTGGGAGCTGGTCCAGCGCACGCCCACCGGCGGGACAGTGTCGCCGCGATCGTTGATGTAGATGAGGTTGCGTGCGGGAGCGTTGTCCCCGGCGAACAGCGAGTCGAGGATCGGGTACACGATGAGGTTGGCGAGGCTCACGTTGGTGCCTTCGTGGCAGCCGGGAAGCGCCGCCGCGAGGGCGCCGAGCAGGACCAAGCGTCGCATGCGTGGCATTAAGTGTAAAACCCCTTAGCTTAGCGCGGCCAGGGCGGCGTGACGGCGCCGACTCGTTCGGGGGAGGACGGATCACGGCGGCGAGCGGAGGGCCCGCCGCACCGTCCTAGAACATCGACATGGCGAGGAACGACCGCAGGTTGTCGTTCGTCACCCGGAGCCGGGCCGAGAGCAGGCGCACGACCGACCACAGCACCTTGTAGGCGATATCGCGGTTGAAGTCGAGCAACAGCTCGAAGTCGGAGCGCGAGATGGTGGTAAGGGTGCAGGCGGTGTTGGCGATCGCATCCGTGGAGCGCTCGGAGCGGTCGAAGATGGACATCTCGCCGAAGCACGCTCCGGGCTTGAGGACGGCGAGGGCCTCCTCCCCGGAGCCCGGGATGGTCCGAGAGATCCGGACTTCCCCTTCGGAGATGATGAACAGGCGGTTCCCGGGCTCGCCTTCCTTGAAGACGTACTGCCCGACGGTGTGTTTCTGCTCGCGGCAGACCTCGGCTACGCGGGCGAGCTCGCCTTCGTCGAGGTCTTGGAAGATTGCCGCCTGCTTGAGCAGATTGAGATCCACGCGGTGAAGCTATGCGGCGAGGGAGGGGGGAGCAAGTGAAACCGTGGGTCACGGCCGCCGATGTGCTTACGGCCCTTCGGGTTCCGCTTGCGGTCTTGTTCCCGTTCGTGCATCGGCCCTCCTGGCAGCTCGCGATCGTGGGCGTCGCCGCCGCGTCGGATTTCTTCGACGGCATGTTGGCGCGGCGTTTCGGGCCGTCACGGCTCGGCGCCCTCCTCGACCCGATTGCCGACAAGCTGTTCATGGCGTCGGCGTTTCTCACCGTGGCTCGCGGCGGGCTGCTGCACCCGATCGAGGTCGCGGGCGTGCTGCTGCGCGACATCGTCGCGGCGCTCGGCTTCGTCGGCTCGTGGCTGCTGCGACGGCCGGTGGCGCTGCCGGCCCGGGCGGGCGGCAAGGCGGTCACGGTCGGCCAGGTGCTCACGCTGGTGGCGTTCATCGCGGAGTCCCCGCTGGTGCGCCCACTCGCCTGGGCCACTGCGGCAGTCGCCTGCTACGCCATCTGGGACTACGGTCGCGCGGCGGCGCGGGTCACCGCACAGGCACCCCAGAAGGAGACGTGATGCGACGCGCATGGTTCATGGTGGGGATGGTGCTCCTCGCGACGCGGCTCGTGGCCCAGGAGTTCAAGCCGCCACGCGTCGGCGGCCCCCCATCGGGGACGCGGATCGGCCTGTTCGGCTTCGGGGTGCGTGGCGGCGTCGACCTGCGCAGCAGTCAGATCGTGGTCGGCACCACGCTCGATCTCGGGGACCTCTTCACGGCGCGCCTGCGGCTGCGCCCCTCGGGGGAGATCGGCGTGTTCAACGGCGGCAACGACACTTTTGCCGCGAGCCTCGAAGCGCTGTACCGCTTCACCGACGACGACCAGGTCGCCATCCCGTACTTCGGCACCGGATTGTCGGTCGCCGGTCACGACAAGTGCGGGTCCGACCCCAACTGCCCGGCAGTGTGGGTCAACCTCGTCCTCGGCTTCGAGCTCCACTACAAGTCCACGTTCAACTGGCTCCTGGAGTACCACGGCATGGACGCGTTGCGGCGCCACCGGCTGTATCTCGGTCTCACCACCCGACGGGGGAATTGACGTGGCACGGACCGCCGCCGTGTCGCTCCGTTGGCGCGACGGGCTGGTGTTCGAGGGTGGTGGAGCCGGCCGGCCCACCGTGGTGGTCGACGGCGATACCGAAGTCGCGACCTCACCGGTCGAGCTGCTGCTGCTGGCCGCCGGCACCTGCACGGCCTCGGACATCGTCCTGATCCTGCAGAAGCAGCGCGTGACGCTGCGCGCGCTCGAGATCGCGGTGGAAGGGACCCGCCGCGAGGAGCAGCCGCGCCGCTACACCGCGATCCACTTCCGTTGCACCGTCACGGGCGAGGGTGCCGATGAGGCCAAGGCGCGCCGCGCCATCGATCTCTCGCTCCAGAAGTACTGCTCCGTGGTCGCTTCCCTCGCCTCCGACATCCCGATCACCTACGACGTCACCATCGCGTAGCGCGGCGTTGCTGCACGGCCTGCTCGCCGCCGCGCTGCTTCCCCCCGGCCGCGTAGCGCGCGCGCAAGCGCCGGCGATCGGGGAGACGTCCGTGAGTGCCGTGTGCTTCCTCGCCCGTACGAACTTTTGGGGGGCCGAGGCCGGCCTCTCCCGCCGCGCAGGGCAGGGCCGCGTCGGCCTGGCGGGCGCGGGCGGATGGCAGGACGGCTCCATGGCGCTGCGCGTGGAGACACGGGCGCAGTTTCTGCTCCTGCCGCCTGGTCTGGCGGGGGTCGGGGGGGGTGGGGGTAGTGGCACTGGAGGCGGGAGGACCGCGGGCTATTATGCGGGCCTTGGGCTCGCCTTCGCCGGGGCCGAGCGGCGGCACGGCGCGGCGTATCTCACCGCGGTGATCGGCATCGAGTCGGCGCCCTGGCGGGCGCGGGGAATGTACGCCGAGGTCGGGCTCGGCGGCGGCGTCCGGTTGGCGGCCGGAGTGCGGTGGCGCCGCGTGCCGGCTTGGTGGCCCTGAAAATCACCGCGGGCGCCAAGTCGAGGCGCCCGCGCGGAGATCTCCGGAGCGGCTATCGGGCTCAGGCGTTCGCGCCGACGGGAGCCTGTCGGGCGACGACCGGCTGACAGTAGCGCTCGCCGAGAACGCGCAGCTGCGCGATCTCGGCGTCGCTCAAGTCCTCGAACCGGTCCCGCAGATACAACATCGTGTCGTCAAACCACTCTTTCTGGTGCTCCGGGCTGGCCTCGAGGACGCCGCAGCGGAGGATGTGGGAAAACAGTTGATCGCGCGCTTGGTCAAAGGTCGAAGGGGTCTGCGGTCTGCGGGGCTCGCTACGTTTCTTGGCCATGCGGAGCGGCTCCTCTCGGGGCTAGGGCCTGGGGAATCGGCGGCGCAATTTAACAGTGCCGAGCGCCGGAGGCAAACCGGAGTCCGAAGGCTCGCGATCGTGGTATAATCATAGGGTCCTTATGCCCGACGAAACGTACGGTCCGGAGCGCGCCAAGCGACTGGTGGCGCTGTTGCGCGCCCTGGCCGCGCGGATCCAGGAGCTGGACCGCGCGGGCCGGCTGCTCGACGCGGCGCCGGAGCTGCAGAAGCTGTTCGGGAACGCTCGGAGCGAGTTGTTCCATTACGAAGTGCGGCAGACCTACGACACGCCCGAGATCGCCGAGAACCGCCGCATCGTGGAGGAGGCTGAGCGTCGCTTCCGCGAGTTGGACTTCGACGACCCCCCCTCCTCCCCCCTTCCCGGCGACGAGGATCACCCGTGGCGGAAAGACCCGGACGAATGAAACCCTTCTATGGGCTGCTCGGCGTCGTGGTCGTGGCGGGCGCCGGCTGGCTGGTATGGGCCTCGCGCACCACTCCTGCCCCCGCGCCAGCGGCGAGCGGCCCGGTGCCGGTGGCGGCGGACGGCTTTCGGGGCTACACCCTGGGGAGTGATTCGGCGCCCGTCGAGGTGGTCGAGTACGCCGACTTCCAGTGCCCCCACTGCGGCGAATTCGCGGTGCTGCAGCTCCCGACGATTAAGGAGCAGCTGATCGCGACGGGGAAGGTGCGGTGGCGGTTGCGCGATTATCCGCTGGGCGCCTTCCCGTGGTCGCGCGCAGCCGCGCTCGCAGCGCAGTGCGCCGGCGAGCAGGGGCAGTATTGGCGGATGGCCGACACCCTCTTCCTCACCCAGAGCGGCTGGGGCCGCCAAAGCCGGGACCCGAGCGGCTATTTCAGCGACCTCGCGCGCAGCCTCGGCCTCAACCGCGATACCTTCGACGCCTGTCTGGCGAGCCAGCGTTACGCAGGGCGGATCGAAGCGAGCCGCCAGGAAGCGCTCGCCCGCGGGGTCAATGGGACGCCGACATTCTTCGTGAACGGCCGGCTCTGGCCGGACGAGCGCAACACCAGCTCGGACCGGTTCAAGCAGGTCGTGGACAGCGTCATCGCGGCTCAGCACAAGCGCTGAGATGCGCCATCGGCAGGCGATCGCGCTGCTCGCGCTGATCGGTTTCTTCATCGCGCTGTACCTCTGGCTATACAAGATCGGGGCCATCGGCACGCTCCAGTGCGGGACCGGCGCGTGCGAGTACGTGCAGACGAGCCGCTGGGCCACCTGGCTCGGGCTGCCGGTCGCCGTGTACGGGGTCGTGGGCTACGCGGCGCTGTTCCTCGTCGCGCTGGTGGGGGTGCAGCCCGCGTTCGCGAGGCGCCGCGGCCCGACGCTCCTCCTCGCCACGCTCGCGAGCGGCGGCCTCGCGTTCACGCTCTACCTCACCTACCTCGAGCTGTTCGTCCTGCACGCCCTGTGCCGCTGGTGCGTGGGGAGTGCGGCGATCATCACCTCGATCTGGGTGGTGTCGATGCTGGGACTGAAATCGCGGGGAGTGGAGAGTGGTTCGATCCGCGAGGGTGGGAGCCCTCTTCGCTGACGTCTCGTGCCACTCCTCACTCCCTACTCCCACTCCGCCATGAACCCTATCACGTTGTGCAGTGGGCGGTTCCGCACCGACGTTGCGATGCGTGACCGCCTCTCTGTATCGTTACCGCCGCCATGATCTGGCGGGACATCAAGAACTTCCTGTTCGGGAAGCCGCTCGAGACCCAGCACCTGGAGTCGGAGCGGCTTTCGAAGGTTACGGGGCTGGCCGTCCTCTCCTCCGACGCCCTCAGCTCGGTAGCCTACGCGGCCGAGGCGACCTTGCTGGTGCTGATGGCGGCCGGCACCACCGGCCTGGGGCACGCGCTTCCCGTCACCGGCTTCATCATCCTGCTGCTCGCCATCGTCGTGACCAGCTATCGACAGACGGTGCTGGCCTACCCGCTGGGCGGGGGCGCGTATTTCGTCGCGAAGGAGAACCTGAGCACGCAGTTCGGGCTCGTGGCCGCCGCGGCGTTGCTCGTGGATTACGTGCTCACCGTCACGGTGTCGGTCGCCGCCGGAGTGGATGCGTTGACCTCGGCGTTTCCCCCCCTGCTGGCGCACCGGGTGGCGATCGGCATCGCGGCAGTCGCGATCGTGATGCTCGTGAACCTGCGCGGTGTGCGGGAGTCGGGAGCGGTTTTCGCGGTCCCGACCTACTTCTTCATCGCCATGTTCCTCGCCATGCTCGTGGTGAACCTGGTGCATCCGCTCGGCTATTGGACGCCGCCGGCGCCGTCGACGGCCGGCCTCGTCGCGCCGGTCACGACGTTCCTGCTGCTGCGCGCTTTCTCCTCGGGCTGTGCCGCCCTGACCGGCGTCGAGGCGGTCTCGAACGGCGTCCAAGCCTTCAAGCCGCCGGAATCGAGGAATGCCGCGACCGTGATGGCGTGGATGGGCATCGTCCTCGGCGCCTTCTTCGCGGCGTCCGCCTACCTGGCGAGCCGCTACAACGTGCTCCCGGTCGGCGGCCAGACCGTCATCTCCCAGCTCGGGCACGGCGCGTTCGGCAACACGCCCTTCTATTACATGCTCCAGTTCGCGACGACCGCCATCCTGATCCTCGCCGCCAACACGTCGTTCGCCGACTTCCCGCGCCTGGCCTCGATCCTCGGGCGAGACGCCTATCTGCCCCGCCAGCTGGCGAACCGCGGCGACCGGTTGGTGTTCTCCAACGGGATTCTCGTGTTGGCGTTGGTGTCATGCTTCCTGCTCTGGCTGTTCGGCGGCGACACGCACGCGCTGATTCCGTTGTACGCGGTGGGCGTCTTCGTGTCGTTCACGCTGTCGCAGGCGGGGATGGTGCGGCGCTTTATCAGTCGCCGGGAGCCTGGCTGGCGGCGGCAGGCCATCGTGTCGGCCGTGGGGGCAGCGGCCACGGGCATCGTCGCGTTGATCGAGTTGACCACCAAATTCTCGGAGGGCGCCTGGATCTCCGCGCTGCTCATGGCGCTGCTCGTGTTCGCGTTCTACGAGATCCACGAGCATTACCGCGAATACGCCGACGCCCTCTCGGTCAAAGAGTGGCAGCCGGTGTGGCCGAGGAAGCACGTGGTGGTGGTACCGGTCGCGGGTGTGTCCAAGAGCACGGCAGGAGCGCTCGCCTACGCGCTGCTGCTCTCCCGGAACATTCGCGCGGTCGCGGTCGCCACCAACCCCGAGCAGGTCGCCAGGCTACAGGACGAGTGGGACCTGTGGGACAGCGGCGTGCCGCTCGAGGTCGTCCAGTCCCCGTACCGGTCGATCGTCGGACCCTTGCTCACGTTCATCGACCGCGTGGAGAAGGAAGAGCAGCCGGACTGGCTGACGGTCGTCCTGCCCGAGGTCGTCCCGGGGCGCTGGTGGCATGCGTTCCTTCACAACCAGACGGTGTTGATGATCAAAGCCGCGCTTCTCTTCCGGAAGAACATCGTCGTCACGTCGGTGCCGTACCACTTGACGAAATAGAGGCGTCGGATGGTCGACCGTCCGACGCCTGTTTCACTCATTCTTCGCCGAACTTCGCGATGTCCTCCGGCAATTGTTCTTTCGTGGTGACCGTCTCTTTGCCTTGCACCATCGTGCGGATTTGCTCGACCACATCCGGGTTCGCCAAGGTCGTCACATCCCCGACATCACGGCGATTCGAGATCGACGCGAGCACGCGGCGCATGATCTTTCCGCTGCGCGTCTTGGGCATGTCGGGCACGATGTACACGTGCTTGGGCCGCGCGATCTTGCCGATCACTTCTTCGTTCGCCTTGACGACGCGGTCGATGACGTCCTGGCTCGGCTGCACGCCCGGCTTGATCGCGATGTACACCTCGGGGACACGGCCTTTCACTTCGTCCAGGACCGGGACCACGGCGGCCTCGGCGACCTCCGGGACCGTGAGACAAGCCGACTCGATCTCCTTCGTGCCCAGGCGGTGACCGGCGACGTTGATCACGTCGTCCACCCTGCCAAGGATGCGGTAGTAGCCATCGGCCGCTTGCACCGCGCCATCGCCGCACAGGAAGGGCCAGTCACGCCAGTCCTTACTGTGGGGTTTCTTGTTGTACTTGCCGTAGTAGGTCATGACGTAGCGCTCCCGGTCGCCCCACAAGGTCTGCATCAGGCCGGGCCACGGGTTGCGGATGCAGATGTTGCCCGCCTTGCCCGAGCCCTTGTGCACCTCTGTGCCGGTCTCGTCGTAAATGACCGGGTGAATTCCCGGCGCGCCCGGACCGCAGCTGCCCGGCTTCATCGGATGAATCGCCGGCACGGTGGTGCCGAGAAAGCCGCCCGTTTCGGTCAGCCACCACGTATCGGTGATGACGGCCTCACGCTTCCCGACCTCATCGTAGTACCAGCGCCACGTCTCCGGCTCGATGGGCTCTCCCACCGTCGTCATGGACTTGAAATGGTAACTGTACTTGCGCGGCTCCTGGGGACCGAGTTTCCGGAGCATCCGGATCGCCGTCGGGGCGGTGTGGAAAATATTCACGCGCAGCCGCTCAGCGATGCGCCACGGCCGCCCCGCGTCCGGAAACGTTGGTACACCTTCGTACAACACGCTCGTCGCCGCGTTGGCTAAGGGGCCATACACGATGTACGAATGCCCGGTGATCCAGCCGATGTCCGCCATGCACCAATAGATATCCTCGGGATGAACGTCGAGGATCCATCGGGCCGTCGCGGTGACATAGGCCAAATACCCGCCGATACTGTGTTGCACGCCCTTGGGCTTGCCCGTCGTGCCGCTGGAATACATCAGGAACAGCTGGCCCTCAGACGGCAGGGCAACGGGTTCGACCTTTCGACCTTTGTATTCCTTGAGCAGGTCGTTCATGAAGACATCGCGACCCGGAACCATCGGCGTCTTGCCGGAATACTTTCCCGGGTAACGCTGCCACACCAACACTTTGTCGACGTCCTGCCCCAGGTCCTTCGCCGTCCGCACCGCGATGTCGGCGTTCGCTTTGTGATCGGTGAGCGCGCCGTTCCGCCAGTAGCCGTCCATCGTGATCAGCACGCGACTGCCCGAATCCTGGATGCGCGAGCCACACGCCTGACCGCTGAACCCGCCAAAGACTTGCGAGTGGATGATCCCAAGGCGCGCACATGCCAACATCGTGATCGGCAGCTCCGGGACCATGGGCATGTGCAGGGTGACGCGATCTCCGGTCTTGAGCCCCAGGCCGCGGAGCAGGGCGGCCGCTTCATTCACGCGGGTGTACAGCTCCTCGTACGTGATGGCCGCGTCCCGCTCCGCTTCCGGCTCGGGCACGAAGATGAAGGCGGCCTTGTTCCGGTATTTGTCCAGGTGGCGGTCGACGCAGTTGTACGACGCATTGATCTTGCCGCCGACAAACCATTTCCAGAACGGCGCGTCACTGGTGTCGAGGACGGTCCGATATGGCTCGAACCACGTCAGCATCTCGGCATATTCTTTGAAACAGTCGGGGAACTTGTCGAGGCCGAACTTTTCCAGGATGCGCGGGTCGCGCATGTTCGCTTGGGCCTTAAATGTTTCGGGAGGCTGATAGTACTGCTCCTCCTTCCAATGCACCGCGATCTGCGCTTCGCTGACCTCAGTTACCTCCGGCGTTCTGATCTTGCGTGCCATGTGAATTGCCTCCTGGCCAGACACGACACGGCCACCTGCCGTGCCGAAGCTGCGGCTGCCCTGTTCGCCGAGGTCAGTACCGCAGTTTGCGCACCATCGCTCGGGCTGCGGCAGTGGGGCTCGTGAGAGTCGTCACGCGCTTTTTGACAAGCGCTTGATTTGGTTGAGCTTAGTTATATGGCACTCAAGTGGCATTGGGAAGGGCGGCCCAACTGGAGCCGCTCATGGAGGAGTCGATCCTGATGTCCACGCGCCACACGGAGAAGGTCCTGGGTGCCCCGGAGGCGCTCAGCCTCGAGACCCGCACGGCCTTCCGCCGCGCCGCTACCGAGCTGTTGGAGCAGCTCGAGGAGGGCGCGGGACGGCTGGTCATCGACCTCAGCGGCACCCGGCAGGTGGACAGCGCGGGGCTGGGCGCGCTGATGCTGATCCAGCGCAAGGCGGCCGAGCGCCGCCAGGTCGTGTGCTTGCGGGGCGCGAACGAGGAGCTCCGCTTCCTGCTGGTGCTGACGAAGCTCGACGACCTCTTCGACCTGGAGAGTGGGGACGCCTAGGATATATTAGTCCCACCATGCCGGATCAGCCGCCGCGACGGAAAGTCCTCTTCGTCGAAGACGAGCAGGCGCTCCAGGCGTCCTACGAGCGCTACTTCGATACCCGCTATACGATGGCCTTCGCGCGCACCGGTGCCGAGGCGCTGAAAGAGTTGAGTGCCTTCCACCCCGACGTGCTCGTGCTCGACCTCCGGCTCCCCGACACCGACGGGATCGCGTTGCTGCAGAAGATCCGGCAAGGCCACCCCGCCCTGCCCGTGGTGGTGACGACAGCCTACGTCAGCATGGAGCCGCTGATGAGCGTCCTGGACCTCGGGCACAGCGGCTACCTGGTGAAGCCGTTCGACTTGAACGACCTGGGCGCGCGGATCGATGCTGTCGGCTGAAGGCCTGACCCACGCCTTCGGCTCCCCACCCGTCCGCGCCCTCGACGGCGTCTCCTTCCGGCTCGAGTCCGGGCACACCCTCGCCGTCTTCGGTCCGAACGGGGCCGGGAAGACCACCCTGCTCAAAGTGCTCGCCGGGCTGATCCGCCCGCAGGCCGGGCGCACCCAGCTGCAGGGCGGTCGCCGGGCCATCGGGTGGATCGGTCACGAATCGCACCTGTACGGCCACCTCACCGTGCGCGAGAACCTGCTGTTCTGGGCGTCATTGTACGGGGTGCCGGTCCGTGAGCGCGGCCCCCGCGCCGACGACCTGATGCGCCGGCTCGGCCTCGCCGACCGCGCCGGAACACCGGTGGCCGCGCTGTCGCGCGGGCAAGTGCAACGCGCTGCCATCGCGCGCGCCCTGATGCACGAGCCGCCCGTGTTGCTGCTCGACGAGCCGTTCACCGGCCTCGACCTCGCAGCGGCGGCGGAGTTCCGCCGCCTCCTGACTGAGCTTGCCCCAAGGGGGGGTGGGGGTACCCGCGCGGTCGTGCTCACCACCCATAATGTCGAAGAGGGGGTGGAGCTCGCGACCGAGATCGCCTTCCTGCACCGCGGCCGCTTCGTGGAGGTCGCGCCGCGCGGCGCGCGCGGGCCCGCCGAGATCGCCGAGGCCTACCGTCGGGCGGTGAGCGGTGGCTGAGCTGTTCCGCCATGCGTGGGCCGTCGCCCGCAAGGACCTGCTGCTCGAGTTTCGCACGCGCACTGCGATTCTGTCGGCTGCGGTGTTCACGGCCCTTGTGCTCACCGTCTTCAACTTCGGCCGCGATCCGACCGCAGTCCCGACACAGACGATCGCCCCCAGCATTCTGTGGGTGACCTTCAGCTTCGCCGGCATGGTGGCCCTGAACCGCGCCTTTCAGCTCGAGCTCGAGAACCAGGCGCTGGAGGGCCTGCTGCTGGCGCCAATCAGCCGGTACAGTCTCTACCTCGGCAAGCTGACCGCGAACCTCGTTTTCGTCGCGACGGTGGAGACGATCGGGTTGCTCTTGTTCGCGCTCTTCTTCGACATCCCGATCTGGCGCATCCTCGGCCCGTTGGTCGGCGTCATCGCGCTGGCGACCGTGGGATTCATCGCCGTGGGGACCCTGTTCAGCGCCATGGTGATCCGGACGCGGTTCGCGGAACTGATGCTGCCAGTGCTGCTGCTACCATTCCTGATTCCGCCGTTGCGCTGGGCGGTGGAGGCGACGGGCGCCCTGCTCGCGGCGCGTCCCTTGAGTGAGTCAATGGGGGCCCTTAAGTTGCTGGCGGCCTACGACATCGTTTTCGTAGCGCTGGCGACGTTTCTCTTTCCCGCGACGGTCGAGCAATGAGCCTGGCGCAGCGCGGTCGGTCGGTGACCTTGGTCGGCCTCGCCCTGCTGGCGGCCGTTTACGTGCGCGCCCTCGTGTACACACCCGTGGAGCTGCACCAGGGGCCGGCCCAGAAAATCTTCTACGTGCACGTGCCAGCCGCCTGGTCCGCCATGCTCGCCATGGGGTTGGTGGGAATCGCCAGCATCCTCTTTCTTCTGGTGAAAGACCCGCGCTATGATCGCTTCGCGGCCGCGAGCGCCGAGGTGGGCACGGTCTTCTGCCTCGTCATGCTCACCACGGGCCCGATCTGGGCGAAGCCGATCTGGGGGACTTGGTGGACCTGGGATGCCCGTCTCACCCTGACCCTCTTCCTGTTCTTCATCTTCCTGGGCTACCTCCTGCTGCGGGGGGCCGTGGGGGAGGTGGGGCTGCGGGCGCGCTACTCTGCCGTGCTCGGCATCTGCGGGCTGGTGCTGCTCCCCTTCATTCATCTTAGTGTCTACCTGTTCCGCACCCTGCACCCTCAGCCGATCGTCCTGAAGCCGAGCGCGCCGTCGCTCCCCGGCTCCATGCTGGCGACGCTGCTCTTTTCGTTCGGCGTGTTCACCCTGCTCTACCTGGGGTTCGTGATGCAACGGTATGCCATCGGGGAGGGGCGGAGGCGGGAGGTCGGCGATGCCTGAGACTGTCCCCCAGAACGCCTCCTACATGGTGGCGGCCTACACCGTGGCCGCCGTAATCCTGC
>CAZXKD010000029.1:0-21880 GCA_964641215.1 uncultured Gemmatimonadaceae bacterium | reverse complement strand
TCTACCAGGGCGACACCGAGTTCGCCTCGGTGGAGCAGCAGCGCAACCTGCTGCAGCACGCGCCCAGCGACTATGACCTGCTGTCCCTCCAGCGGGTGATGACCGAGGAGATGCGTCACGGCTGGCAGATGTCCTACCTGCTGTGCACCCATTTCGGGGACGAGGGCAAGCGCGAGGCGGCGAAGCTGCTGGAGCGCCGCGCCGACGAGGGCGAGCGGCTGCTCGGCTCCTTCAACGAGATCGTCGACAACTGGCTCGACTTTTTCACCTACACGCAGTTCATCGATCGGGACGGCAAATTCCAGCTCAAGATGCTGTCGGTCTCGGGGTTCGACCCGCTGTCGCGCTCCATGGGGCCGATGCTGAAAGAGGAATCCTTCCACCTCGGCACCGGCAACAACGGCCTGCTGCGGATCGTCAAGGCCGGCAAGATGCCCCCCGAGGTAATCCAGCGGTTCTTCTATAAGTGGATCCCGACGGCGTTCGACTTGTTCGGCACCGACAATTCCTCCTCGGCGCACTGGGCCTATGTGTGGGGGCTGAAGGGCCGCTACGACGAGCGCGAGAACCCGGTCGCGCCCGACAAGTCCCACTTGAACGAGATGTCCCGCGGCCTGTACCGTCAGGAGATCGTGAAGCTGGTGGATCGCCTGAACATGTTCATCCCGGAGCGCGAGCGGCAGCTCAAAGTCCCGACGCTCCAGTTCAACCGGAAGATCGGCATGTACGCCCACCAGCTGCAGACCGTGGACGGTGAGCCGCTCTCCCCCGAGAAGTACAAGGAGTATCTCCCCACGGTGCTGCCCCGCCCCGAGGACATCCAGCTGGTGCACGATATCGAAAAGGAGCCGGGCTGGATCGAGGCCAAGAAGGCGGATTCGCTGCTGTCGTGAAGCCACTCGTCATCGCCCATCGCGGCGCGTCGGGCTACGAGTACGAGAACTCGCTCGCCGCCTTTCGCGCCGCGGCCGCGCGCGGCGCCGACGCGGTGGAGCTGGACGTGCACGCGACGCTCGACGGCGTTCTCATCGTCCACCACGACGAGGCGATCAACGGCTCGTCCATCACGCGATCGACCGCCGCGCAGCTGGAACGGCTCCGCCTGCCCAACGGGGAGCCCGTGCCGACCTTGACGCAGGCGCTGGCCGCCATCGACACCAGGCTGAAGGTGTTCGTGGAGGTCAAGTCCCTGCCGCCGCAATTCGACGCCCGGCTCTTCGCCGTCCTGGACGAGGGTGAACCCCGCCAGGCGCGCTGCGCTGTGCACGGCTTCGATCATCGGATCGTGAGTCGCCTAGGCATGGCCCGGCCTGCGCTCCCGCGGGGGGTTCTGCTGTCGTCCTATCCGATCCGGCCCCTCGAGACGCTCGAGGATACGGGCGCGACCATGCTGTGGGAGGAGCACGGGATGATTGACGCCGCGCTCGTGGACGCGATCCACGGCGCGGGATATCGGGTGTTCGCGTGGACCGTGAACGACGAGCTGGAAATGCGGCGGCTGATCGCCCTCGCGGTGGACGGCCTGTGCACCAATTATCCGGACGTCGCCCGCCGCGCGGTCGACGCCGGGGGGAGCGCGCGCTCGGCGTGAACCCTCCCCGCGTCACGGTCATCGGCGCCGGGACTATGGGGCACGGCATCGCGTACGTCGCGGCGCTCGCCGGTTGCCCGGTCACCCTCACGGACAACAAGCCCGGCGCGCTCGACCTGGCCTGGAGCAAGATCGACGGCCTCCTCGCGGGCGGGCTCAAGCGCGGCAAGCTCACCGCCGAGGAAGCGGCCACGGTGCGAGGCTGCCTGCGCACCGAGCCCCAGCTCCGTTCCGCGCTGGCGGACGCCGACGTCGTGATCGAGGCGGTGGTCGAAGACCTGGACGTGAAGCGGCGGCTGTTCGCCGACCTCGACCGCGGGACCCCGCCGGAAGCCCTCCTCGCCACGAATACCTCATCCCTCTCCGTCGCTGCGATCGCGAGCGCGGTGGGCAACCCGGCCCGCGTGATCGGCATGCACTTCTTCAACCCGGTTCACGTGATGACGTTGATCGAGGTGGTCACGCACGCGGCCAGCGAAGCCGCGACGGTGGAGCGCGCCCTCGCCCTCGCCCGCTTCCTCGGCCGCGAGCCGATCGTCGTCCGTGACTCACCCGGGTTCGCCTCGTCCCGGCTCGGCGTGGTCCTCGGGCTCGAGGCCATGCGCATGCTCGAGCAGGGCGTCGCCTCAGCGGAGGACATCGACAAGGCGATGGAGCTGGGCTACCACCATCCCATGGGGCCGCTCAAGCTCACGGACCTCGTCGGCCTCGACGTGCGGCTCGCCATCGCCGAATACCTCCACGAGACGCTGCGAGAACCGCAGTACGCGCCGCCGCGCATCCTGCGCGAGAAGGTCGCCCGCGGCGAGCTGGGGAAGAAGACGGGAAAGGGGTTCTATGCCTGGGGCCCCTGAGCCTCCGCTGACCCGCATCACCGACGTCCACGTCCACATCCAGCCGTGGCAAGACCTCAAGCCCCGGGTCCGGGAAGCGATGCGGAAGGACAAGGAGGTCTACTGGGACCTCCTGCTTTCGATAATGAACGACCCGCAGGCGCTCCTTGAAATCATGGACCGCTCCGGGGTGTGGCGCGTGGGGCTGGTGAACTACGTGAGTCCCGACGTGATGGGGTTTACTGAGAGCACCAATACCTTCGCGGCCACCTATGCGCGGGCCAATCCCGGGCGCCTGCTCCCCTACGGAGGGGTGCACCCGCGCTACACCCGCGACCCTGCGGGCGACGTGGACCGGCTGATCGACCTCGGCATCCGGCTGCTCAAGATCCATCCTCCCCATCAGCTGTTTCCGGCCAACGCCTACACCGACGGGCTGGACGCGTTGGGGACGATCTATCGCCGCTGCGAAGAGCGTGGCTTACCGGTCATGGTGCACACCGGGACGTCGATCTTCCCGGGAGCGCGCAGCAAGTACGGCAACCCGATGGAGCTGGACGACGTCGCGGTCGACTTCCCCGACCTGCGGCTCGTCATGGCGCACGGCGGTCGGCCCCTGTACATGGAGGAAGCGTTCTTCGTGCTGCGGCGACACCGGAGCGTGTGGCTCGACGTGTCGGGGATTCCGCCCGCCAAACTGCTGGAGTACTTTCCCCGCCTGCCGGAGCTCGCCGACCGGACGCTCTGGGGCACGGATTGGCCGAGCCCTGGGGTGAAGGATCTGCGGCAGAACATCGACCAATTCCTGGAGCTCCCGCTCAGCGACGCCCAGCGGACCGCTATCCTCGAGACCAATGCGCTGGCTCTGTTTCCTGTTGGCTAACACCGCGATCTTCCAGGGCGCCCCCCCCCCTTCGCTGGCGCGCCCCGGTACCAAACCGTTGCGATTCGACATCGCCGCCCTGGCCGAACTGCGGGACTCGTTCGTCTTCCACCTGCGCGGCGCCGAGCGCGGGTGGGCCGTGTGGCAGTACCGGCACCGGACGGACGTGATCGTGTTTACCGCCGTCTCGGAGCTGCTGCCGGCGGAGTCGGAGAGCCTGCGCGTGACTCTCAACCGGCGCACCGGTGAGCCGGTGTCGTCGTTCCACCGGATCGAGTTCCTCGCCCCCGGCAGCGACACCACGCTGGTGGAGCACGACCTCCAAATGAAGCAGAGCGAAGTGGTGGGCCGGCGTCGCGTGCGGACCCGGGACGGCGCGATCCACGTCGTCCCCGTGCACGCGCGGCTTCCTGGCGGGGTGGTGTGGTCGGACTACGGCCTGCTCGCGGCGCCCGTAGCCAATGCGACTCCCGGCGACTCGCTCACCGCGTCCGCGTACAGCGAGTTCGGTGACTCGCTCACCACCCTCACGCTGGTGGCCGAGCCGCCGGACACGGTGACCGTGCCGGCGGGGCGCTTCGCGACCCTGCCGCTGCGCGGCGCTGGCTTCCGCGTGTACGTGACGCGGAGCGCGCCGCGGCGAGTGGTGAGGGGGGAGAGCCTCGACCACGCATTCGACTTCGAGCTCGCGGGGACCGGGCCCGTCGTCCGGTCACCATGATCATTTCAACTCGGAGCATGCTGCCGATGCGCGGACCTCGGATGCGACCCCACCTACTTGCGCTTGTCTTGCTCGCCGGGGCGGCACCCCCTCCCCAGCCGTTGATGGCCCAGCAGGTGGAGGCGGCCGGACGGGTCGACTACGAGACCTTCACCCTCCCCAACGGCCTGCGGGTGATCTATTCCGAGGATCACTGGACACCGATCGTCACGGTGGACGTCTGGTACAACACCGGCTCGCGCAACGAGCGACCGGGGCACTCCGGGTTCGCCCACCTCTTCGAGCATATGATGTTTCAGGGCTCCGCCCACGTGAAGAAAGCCGAGCACTTCCAGCTGATCCAGCGCGCCGGGGGGATCGAAAACGGCAGCACGACGGAGGACCGGACCAACTACTGGGAGGTCGTGCCCTCCAACCGCCTCAACCTCGCGCTGTGGCTCGAAGCGGATCGGATGCGCTCTCTGGCCATCACCGATTCGAACTTCCACAACCAGCGCGAAGCGGTGAAAGAAGAGCGCCGTTTCCGCGTGGACAACCAGCCGTACGCGCGGGCATTCACCGACGGCCTCACCGTGCCCTTCGACAGCGCCGGCTGCTTCGCCTACGCCCACACGGTGATTGGCTCGATGGCCGACCTCGACGCGGCCCAGCTGGGCGACGTGCAGGCGTTCTTCGATACCTACTACGCCCCGAACAACGCCACCCTCGTCGTGGTCGGCGATTTCCGGCCCGCCCAGCTCCGCCGCCTCGTGAACGAGTACTACGCCGGGATCCCGAGCCACGCCGCGCCCGCGGGGGTGACCTGCGATTGGAAACTCGTGACCGGTCCGGTCCGCCGGGAGGTCCCTGACGAGCACGCCAACCTGGCGGCAAGCCTGCGCTTCTACCGGGTCCCGCCGCACGACGACCCGGACACCCCCGCGCTCGAGCTGTTGAACGTCATCCTCGGCCAGGGGGAGAGCTCACGCCTCAACGTCACGACCGTGCGCCGCGATAAAGCGGCGGTCGGCGCGCAGTCGCTGATCGCGGGCGACCGTCGCGGGCCGGGGGTCGCCGTGGTGCTCGGCATCGTCAATCAGGGGGTGGACGTGAACCATCTGGACAGTCTGCTCGCGGCACAGGTGGACTCGATCCGCGCCCGGGGCGTCACCGACGTGGAGCTAACCAAGAGCAAGAACACACTCCGGGCGCAGTTCATCAACAACCGGGAGACGACGCTCTCCAAGGCCGAGGAGCTGCACCACTACGACTTGTTCCACCACGCGGTGGCCGACATCAACACCGATCTGGCCCGCTACCTCGCGGTCACAGCCGAGGATGTGCGCCGCGTCGCCGGCAAGTACCTGGATCCCGCGAACGCCGTGGTGATCATCGTCAAGCCGGCGACGGCGAGTGCGGGAGGCGCCCAATGACGGCGGTCAGGCGGTCGGCCGGTCGGGCGGGCGGAATCACGGTCGCGGTGCTATTACTGACCGTCGGGCCGCCCGACCGCCTGACCGCCCAGGATTCCTTCCCCAGCAAGCCACCACGCCCGGCTCCACTTCGCCCGGTGCAGTTCCCGCCGTTCGGGGAAACCGTGCTGCCCAGCGGCGTCACTCTAGTCGTCGTGGAGAATCACGAGCAGCCGGTGCTCTCGGTGACGATCAGTTTTCGAGCGGGGAGCGTGACCGAGCCGGCGGGCAAGGAAGGACTAGCCATCCTCGCCGCCGAGCTGATGACGAAGGGGACGGCGACCCGCACCGCCGAGCAGATCGCGGCGCAGATCGAGGGCGCAGGAGGCAGCCTCGGCGCCAATGCGGGCGAGGATTTTCTCACCCTCTCCGCCGACGTGCTGAGCGATCATGCGGACCTCGCCTTCGAGCTGCTCGGCGACGTGTGCCGCAACGCGCTCTACCCCGGGGACGAGCTGGAGCTGGCCCGCACACGGGCGCTCTCCGCGCTGGCGCTCGAGCTGTCCCAGCCCGCCAGCGTCGCGGGACGATTCTTCGCCGCGGAGATCTACGGGAAGAACCCGTACGGTCGGAGCGCCAGCCAGGCATCGCTTAAGAGCATCACCCGCGACGAGTTGGTGAGATTCGCATCCACGCGACTGCGGCCCAGCGGCGCCTTGCTCGTCGTAGCGGGAGACGTGACGCTGGCACGGGCGCGCGCCCTCGCGGAGAAAGCGTTCGCCGGGTGGCGGGGCGCGCCGACCCCGGTGCCGGCGGCCGCCGCCCCTCCGGCCAAGCCGACGACGGACATCCTCCTCGTCAACCGTCCGGGCTCTGTGCAGTCCAACATCGTGGTCGGCAACCCGAGCTTTTCGCCGACCGACCCCGTCTTCTACCCGGCACGCGTGGCGTTCCAGGTGATGGGCGGCGGGGCGGATGCGCGCCTCTTCCTCATCCTCCGCGAGCAGAAGAGCTGGACCTACGGCTCCTACGCCTCCCTCACGCAGCATCGGGGGCTGGGCTACTGGCAGGCCACCTTCGAAGGCCGCACGGAAGTGGCCGACAGCGCCCTGCAGGAGCTCCTGCACCAGGTGGACCGGATCAGCACCGAGGCCATCCCCGACTCCGAGCTCAGGAACGCCCAGAGCTTTCTTGTGGGCTCCTTCCCGCTCACTATCGAGACGCCGGAGCAGATTGCATCGGTCGTCACGCGGGCCCGGTTACTCGGGCTGGGGAATGATTACATCCGGCTGTACCGGGAGCGGCTGGCCGCGGTCACGCCGCTCACGGCCAAGTCGGGAGCGGCGCGGGTGATTCACCGCGGCGCACTCACCATCGTGGTCGTCGGCAACGCAGCCAAGCTGTACGATCGCCTCAAGGCCATCGCTCCCGTGCGCCTGGTCGACGTGGATGGCAAGCCCCTCACGCCCGACGATCTCCACCCCCACGGCGGCCTGGTGGCGCTCGACAAGAGCCAGATCGTGGCGAGGCGCGACAGCTTCGCCATTCTGGCCAACGGCAACGCCGTCGGGTCGCTGGTCACCACCGTGGATCGCGGCGCCGACTCGATCCTGTACACCGAGCGCACCAGCATCGCGATGGCCGGCGTCGAGCAAA
This sequence comes from uncultured Gemmatimonadaceae bacterium, assembly GCA_964641215.1. GTDB lineage: Bacteria > Gemmatimonadota > Gemmatimonadetes > Gemmatimonadales > GWC2-71-9 > 13-1-40CM-70-15. The sequence continues at coordinate 14,805 of CAZXKD010000029.1, read as the reverse complement.
GCGCGACGGTGACCCTCGACCCGGCGACCCTGGACGTACGGCGCGTCGATCAGGTCGGCTCAATGATGGGAATGAAACCGGAGACGCATCTCACTTACAGCGCCGGCCGGGTGAAGGGCCATGCGACCTCGCCGCAACCCGACCGCACCTTGAAACCCCTGGACATCGACACGACCGTAGCCCCGGGCACCATCGACGATAACGCCGTCAACGCGATCCTCCCCGCGCTGCCGCTCGAGCCGGGGAAGACGCTTAGCCTCAACGTATTCACCTCACGCGACGGCGAGCAGAAAGTGCTCACGATCAAAGTGGGGCAGCCCGAAGCCGTGACGGTCCCGGCCGGCTCCTTCCAGGCTTACCGCCTGGATGTGACCGGCGGCGAGGCCCCGCTCGCCATCTACGTCTCGACGGTGGCGCCGCGCCGCATGGTGAAGACCGAGGTCGTGGGGACGCCCCTGCAGTTCGTATTGGTGAAGTAGCCATTCGTCATCGAGAGGCGCACATGCGTCATCTGATCTTCCTCGCCCTGCTCACCGCGGCGGCGGCCTGTGCCTCCAGCGGCGCGCGGCCCGCCACTTCTCAGCAGCCCGGGCCGGCCGCAGCGGCGACGCCCCAAGCTGGGGCCGAACCGACGAGCGTGGATCGGCCACAATACGCATCCACGTACAAACGGCATCCCGGACCGGCGGTCCTGATCCGCAACGCGACGATCATGACGGCGACGGGTCAGGAAATCCCCAACGGCTCGATCCTTTTGAAAGACGGCCGCATCGTGGCCGTGGGAGCGGGGACGACCGTGCAGGCCCCCGCCGACGCGGTCGTGGTGGACGGCACGGGCAAGTACGTCACCCCGGGCATCATCGACGACCACTCGCATCTCGGGGTGTACGCCGCGCCCGGAACCGACGCTGAATCGGACGGCAACGAGGCCACGAATCCGGTCACGGCCGAGGTCTGGGCGGAGCACTCCTTCTGGCCGCAGGATCCCCAGATCCCGCTCGCCATCGCGGGCGGGATCACCACCATCCAGGCGTTGCCGGGCTCGGCCAACCTGATCGGCGGTCGCAGCGCGATCCTGAAGCTCATCCCCGCGCGCACCGTGCAGGAGATGAAGTTCCCGGGCGCGCGCTACGGGCTGAAGATGGCCTGCGGGGAGAACCCCAAGCGCGTGTATCGCAGCCGCGGCCCCTCGACGCGCATGGGCAACATGGCCGGTTACCGCAGTGCCTTTATTCAGGCGGAGCAGTATCGGCGGCGCTGGGACAAGTGGAACAAGGACCATCAGGGCGAGGAGCCCCAGCGCGACCTGAAACTGGAGACGCTCGCCGAGGTGCTGCGCGGCAACATGTACGTCCAGAACCACTGTTACCGCGCCGACGAAATGGCGCAAATGATCGACCTTGGCCACGAGTTCGGCTTCCAGATCCGCTCGTTCCACCACGCGGTGGAATCGTACAAGATCGCCGACCTACTGGCGCGGGAAGGGGTGTCGGTCTCGGTGTGGGCGGACTGGTGGGGCTTCAAGGAAGAGGCCATGGACGGCATCCAGCAGAACGCCGCCTTGAACCAGCAGGCGGGTGGCCGTCCGATCATCCATTCGGACAGCCCCAGCGGCATCCAGCGCTTGAACCAGGAGGCGGCCAAAGCGATGTACGCCGGCCAACGCGCCGGCATCGCGATCACACGTGACCAGGCATTGCGCTGGATCACGGTCAATCCCGCCTGGGCGCTGGGCCTCGACTCGATCGTGGGAACTCTCGAGCCCGGCAAGATGGCCGACGTGGTCGTGTGGTCCGCCGATCCCTTCTCCGTCTATGCCAAGGCGCTGCAGGTCTACAACGACGGCTGGCTGGTCTACGACCGCAGCGATCCGGCCCGCTGGCCGCGCACCGACTTCGAGCTGGGGCAGGTCCCCGCCCCCGGGAGCGACCGATGATCGCTCTCCTCTTGGCCCAGACGATCGCCATCACCGGTGGGACGGTGTACCCGGTCTCCGGCCCCAAGCTCGAGCACGCCACGGTGCTGATTCAGAACGGCAAGATCGCCGCGGTGGGGACGAGCGTCACGATGCCCGCCGACGCGACGCGCATCGACGCCGCCGGCAAGTGGGTGACGCCGGGTCTCACCGACGGCGGCGGGCAGATGGGGCTCGTGGAGATCGGCGCGGTCGGCGGCACCCGCGAAGCGTTCTATCAGGGTGACTCCATCGCGGCGGCGTTCAACGTGGCCGAAGGGATCAATCCCGCGTCCACGCTGATCCCGGTGACCCGCATGGAGGGGGTCACCACTACATTGGCGACGCCGGGCGGGCACTTGATCAGCGGTCAGGCGGTGCTCATCGACCTCGACGGGGCGAGCGTCGAGCAGATGCTGGTGAAGTCCCCCGTCGGAATCCTCGCGGACCTCTCCGAGCGCGGCAAAGACGAGGCGGGGAACACGCGTGCCGGCGTGGCGCAGCGGCTGCGCCAGGTGTTCCGTGACGCCCTGGAGTACGAGCGTCGCAAGGCCGACTTCAGCCGCGCTCAGATGCAGTCGCTGTCAGCGCGTGCCGCCGACCTCGAGGCCCTGCTCCCGGTGGTCCACGGGCAGCTGCCGCTGATCGCCATCGCCAACCGCCGGAGCGACATCGCGACGGCGCTGCGGCTAGCCAGGGAGTTCAAGCTGAAGGTGATCCTGGCGGGCGCCCAGGAAGGCTGGCAGGTGGCGGGCGACATCGCCGCCGCCGGCGTGCCGGTGCTCGTGGAGCCGCTCGACAACATCCCCTCCTTCGATGCCCTCGGCATCCGCTACGAGAACGCCGCCCTGCTCGCCAAGGCTGGGGTTAAGGTCGTTCTCCTTGAGACCGATACGCACAATGCCCGCAACCTGCGCCAGCAGGCCGGGAACGCGGTGTCGTATGGGATGAGCTGGGACCAGGCGCTCCGGGCGGTGACCCTCTCGCCCGCCGAGGTGTTCGGCGTTGGGGATCGCTACGGGTCGCTCGAGCCAGGGAAAGTGGCCAATGTCGTGGTGTGGTCCGGCGATCCCTTCGAGTTCACCACCGCCGTTCTCCACGTGTTCATCCGTGGCCGGGAGATCCCCCTGCGCAGCCGCCAAACGGAGCTGTTGGAGCGGTACAAGACGCTGCCGCCGAAGTATTGACGGACGGTCGGACAGTCGGGCGGTCGGACTGAAACGACAACGGGCGAGAGCACTTGCTCCCGCCCGTCTCGCCTCTTACGGTCCGACCGTCAGACCGTCCGACCGTCCGACGCTTTCGGGTAGACACTCACCTTGTAGCGCTTCTTGTCCTTGTGCTCGAACTTGACGTGCCCGTCGGCCACGGCGAACAGCGTGTCGTCGGACGCGCGGCGCACGTTGGCGCCGGGGTGGAACTTGGTGCCGCGCTGTCGGACGAGGATGTTTCCGGCCCGCACGAACTCGCCCCCGAAGCGTTTCACGCCCAGGTATTGCGCATTGGAGTTGCGCCCGTTGCGCGAGGAGCCGACGCCCTTCTTGTGCGCCATGGTGCCCTCAGCCGACCTTGACGTCCTGGATCTTGATTTCCGTGAAGTCCTGCCGGTGGCCCGCGTGCCGGCGGAACCCGGTCCGGCGCGCGAACCGGTAGATCTTGATCTTCTTGTCCTTGCCGTGCCGCACGACCTCAGCCGTCACCTTCGCCCCTCGCACCGTCGGCCGCCCGGTGTGCACCTGCTCCCCGTCGCTTGCCAGCAGCACGCGGTCGAAAGTGACCTTGCTCCCCGGCTCAGCCTCGAGCAGCGGCACCTTGATCGTTGCCCCAGGCTCGGCCCGGAACTGGTGGCCGCCGGCGGTAAAAATGGCGTACGTCATGGGCCGGAACTCTAATTGGGGCTTAGAGTTCCGTCAAGAGGTGCGCGGATGTGCAAGTCCGCGCACCACTCACCGCTCACCGCGCACCTATTAGGCGACCGCATACTGCTCGGTCACGTCTCGGCCGGCCGGTTTCGCCATCATGCGGAACTCGTCCAGCCGCATCATCGGATCGTCGCGTACCTCCAGCTCGAGGCCCGTCTGCTTCTCCAGCTGGCGCAGGAAGTTCGGCTCCTGCTCCACGAGGTAGAGCGCGACCTCCGGGTGCAGCCGTACGGCCAACTGGCGCTCCTTGTGGTCGGCTCCGGCGCGCTTGAGCGAGCGCTCCATGCGGCGAACCACCACTTCGGGCCGGAACACGCGCCCGGTCCCCGTGCACGTCGGGCATTCGGCGGTCATGGACTGCCAGAGCGAGGGGCGCACGCGCTGGCGGGTCATCTCGATCAGGCCCAGCTCGGAGACCGCGAACGCCTTGGTGCGGGCCCGGTCGCGCCCCAGGTAGCTGCGCAGCTCCTGGAGGACCTTATCCCTGTTGCCCCGGCTTTCCATGTCGATGAAGTCCACGACGATGATCCCGCCGATGTCGCGCAGCCGCAGCTGGCGCGCCACCTCGCGCGCCGCTTCGAGGTTGGTCTTGAGGATGGTGCTCTCCGGGTCCCTCTTCCCAGTGTAGCGCCCGGTGTTCACGTCGATCGACGTTAGGGCTTCGGTCGGCTGAATGATGATGTAGCCGCCCGTCGGCAGCTCCACGCGCGGTTGGAACAGGCCGCGGATCTCCGCCTCGATGTCGAACTCGTCGAACAGCGGGGTCGGAGCCTGGTACAGCTTCACCCGCGCCAGCAGCTCGGGTTCGATCTGCTTCAGGTAGCTCTCGATCTCGTGATGGAGCTGCTTGGAGTCCACCAGCAGCGAGTCGACTTTGTCGCTGAACAGGTCGCGCACGATGCCGCGGGTGAGACTAGTCTCGCGCTGCACCAGCGCCGGGGCGCGGACGCCTTTCGCCTTGCGGGTGATCTTCTGCCAGAGACCGTAGAGGTGGTCGATTTCCCGCTTGCAGCTCTGCTCCGTGAGGTCGTCGGCGACGGTGCGGATGATCCAGCCGCCACTGTCTTTGGGGACGAGACGGCTCACCAGCTCGCGCAGCTTGGCGCGTTGGTCGCGGTTCTCGATCTTGCGGGAGACGCCGACCTTCGATGCGAACGGCATGTAGACCAGGAACCGCCCGGCCAGGGAGATCTGCGCCGTGACTCGGGGGCCCTTGGTGCCGATCGGCTCCTTGATGACCTGGACGAGCTTGCTCTGACCGCGCTGCAGCTCGTCGGCGACGTTGGGCAGCTTGCGGCGCGAGGAGCGGTCCCGGCCCCCTCCGCCTCCCCTCCCCCCTCCGCCCCCACCGCCGGCTTCATCGTCCTCCTCGGTACCCGGCCCGCCGTTGTCCCGCTCTTCGGGCTCTTCCTCGTCTTCCGACTCGATCAGGTCCGAGGCGTGGAGGAAGGCGCTCTTTTCCGCGCCGATATCGACGAAGGCCGCCTGGATGCCCGGCAGAACCGCCTCGACCTTGCCGAGGTAGATGTCGCCCACCGAGCGGTGGGCATCGGGACGATCGACCAGGAGCTCAACAAGGCGGTCGTCCTCGAGGATGGCCACCCGCGTCTCGCGCGGGTTGCCGCTGATCAGTATTTCGCGCTTCAAAGCATGCACCCTCGATCCCGGTTGGCCAGCAGCCGCCCGGAATCCTGATGTTGTCCCAGCAGTGTCTCGGGAAACGATTGGCTTGGGCGCCCGCGATCCCCGCCAGAGAAGTGGCGGAGAGCGACCGGAACGCAGCCGAAGTCCAATGCATGTGGTAAATGTAAGCGACCTTGTGACTTACGTCAATCGGTCCGAGCTCTAGTCGATCAGATCTCCCAGCAACTGCCGCGCGATCACGATCCGCTGAATCTCGCTAGTGCCCTCGCCGATCTCGCAGATCTTCGCGTCCCGCATCATCCGCTCGACCGGGTACTCGGTGGTGTAGCCGTAGCCGCCGTGCAGCTGCACGGCCTTGGTGGTGGCGCGCATGCACAGCTCGGACGTGTAGAGCTTGGCCATCGCCGCTTCCCGCTTGAAGGGATGCCCGTGCTGTTTCGCCCAGGCGGCGTGATAGACGAGGTGCTTCGCGGCCTCGATTTCCGTCGCCATGTCAGCGAGGGCGAAGTGCACCCCCTGGAAGCTGGCGATCGGCCGGCCGAACTGCTGGCGATGCGTCGTGTAGGCCAGGCATTCCTCCAGGGCGCCCTCGGCGAGCCCCAGGGCCAGGGCCGCGATCCCGATGCGACCGCCGTCAAGGGTGTGCAGGAACTGCGGGAAGCCGTTGTTCACCGGGCCCAGAACGTTTTCCTTGGGCACGATCGCGTCCTGGAAGACGAGCTCACGCGTGTCGGAGGCGCGCCAGCCCAGCTTGTCCTCCTTCTTCCCGGCCTTCACTCCGCGGGTTTTCGGGAGGTCGGGATCGTGCCCGAGACCGATGCGGCGGGTCTCGTCGAGATCCACGGTGTCTTTGGTGACGATGAAGGCGGTGATGCCGTGCGTCTTCTTGGCTTGCGGGTCGGTGCGGGCGGTGACGACGAAGATCTCTCCGACGCCGGCGTGGGTGATGAAGATCTTGGCCCCGTTCAGCACGTAGTGGTCGCCCTTGTCGACAGCCACCGTCTTCGTGCCTCCTGCGTCCGAGCCCGCCCCGGGCTCCGTCAGCCCGAACCCGCCCAGCACCTTGCCGGTAGCGAGCAGCGGGACGTAGCGCTGCTTCTGCTCGGCGGTCCCGAAGTCGACGATGGGCGACGTGCCCAGGGTCGTGTGCGCGCTGACGGTGATGGCGTGGCTGGCGTCGACCTTGGCGAGCTCGTGAATGGCGATGATGTAGGAGAAGTAGTCCATGCCCGAGCCGCCGAGCGCCTCCGGCCACGGGATGCCGAACAGACCGAGTTCGGCCATCTGCTTCACGTTGTCCCAGGGGAATTTGCTCTCCAGGTCGTAGGCGCGCGCACTGGGCTTGATGATAGTCTGCGCGAAGTCACGCACCATGTCGCGGACCTGGAGGTGCTGGTCGGAGAAGTAGAAGGTGTCGTGCATGCCCCAATATACGTTGCGCACGAAGCCGGTTTTCAGCTCCGGGGCATGTTCGAGTGACCGAGCTCCGTGTGGGTAGGTTAAGCCCGGGGCCATGCCCCGGGGTACAAGAACTCAGTGTGACTTGCCCAAGGGTCGGTCCCCGGCGTACCCAGAACGCCTCCCCTACCCACACCGATCGCACCCATTACACGCAACCAGCGTCTCACCGAAGTACGCCAGCAGCATCCGCCGCCGGCAGCGCCGGGCCAGCAGGTAACGCCGCATCTCCGCCCCGACGTCGCCGAAGACAAGATCGAGCGGCCGCCACAACACCGTGCATTCGGCTTGCTGGCCGTCCCGGCCGGCGCGTCCCGCCTCCTGGTAGTAGGACTCCAGCGTCCGCGGCGGCCCCCAATGGATCACGCGTCGCACATCGGGCGTGTCGATCCCCATCCCGAACGCGGACGTCGCCACGACGACCGGCGCACGACCGTCGAGAAATCCCCGCAGCACGCTGCGCCGCACGCGGTCGGTCAGCCCGGCGTGATACGGCGCGGCGCGCACGCTGACTCGCAGCAGTGCGCGCGTCACGAGCTCGCTGAGCCGGCGGGTCGACGTGTAGACGAGGACCCTGCCGCCTTGCCGATCTACCGCCTCACGCACCAGGGCGCGCACGCGCGCGAACCGGGCGCGGTCGCTCCCGACCCGCTCGACCACGAACCGCAGGTTCGGCCGATCGAAGGAGGTCGTTACGATTTCCGCGTCGCGCATCCGCAGCACATCCACGATCTCGGTCCGTGTCGCCGGCGTGGCGCTGCCGGTGAGTGCCAGGGTGACGGGATCCCCCAGGAGGTAGCGGAAGCGGCCCAGGGCCCGGTAGACCGGGCGGAAGGCGTTGCCCCATTCGACGATGCAATGGGCCTCGTCCACGGCGAGGAGGACGACTCGGGTCGAGCCGCGTCGCAGCTGCAGCACGAGTGATCCCAGGCGCTCCGGGGCGCAGTACAGGAGCCGCACCTGGCCGGCGAGCACCGCGTCGAGAATCGCCCGCCGCTGAGCCGGTTCGAGAGAGCTGTTCAGGTAGGCGGCCGGCAGGCTCCGCTGGCGCAGCGCGCCGACCTGGTCTTGCATCAGCGAGATGAGCGGGGACACCACCAGCGTGATGCCCTGGGCAGCGAGCAGCGCCGGCACCTGATAGCAGAGGGACTTGCCCGACCCCGTCGGCAGCACGGCGAGCACGTTCCGACCGGCCAGCAGCGGACCGATGACGCGCAGCTGCGGCAGCCTGAACGCCGCGTGGCCGAAGGAGTCGACCAGGACGTCGCGGGCGCGGGCGAGGCCGCCAGTGAATAGGGGGGCTGTCATTCCATCTAAGAAAAGGGCCCTGGCCGAATCGCCGGGGCCCCTTTCGCGCGTACGGATGCCGGTTTACGCGTCTAGTCGATGTCCTCGGCGCTCCCGCCCCCCGCCCCCCCAGCCCCCCTCGCCTCCCCCGCCGCGTCTTCCTTCACCAGAACGAGAATCGCGGCTTGCGGGACGACGAGATAGGTCTTGCCTTCGAAGGTGAGCTCGACCGCGGCCTTCCGGAAGAAGAGCGCGTAGTCGCCCACCTCAGCTTGCATCGGCAGGTACTTCACTTCGGGGCCGCGGATCTTCCAGGGCTCGTCATCCATGCTCGCGGGCTCGGTCATCGGCGTCCCCGGGCCGGTGGCGACGATGCGGCCGCCCTGTACCTGCCGGCTCTCGACGGCAGTAGCCGGCAGGTACAGACCAACCGTGGTGCGCTCCTCACCGGCCTCGGGCGCAATCAACACTCGGTCACCGACCACGATCAGGCGCTTGGGAGTCTCGTCCGACACTCCAGATGAGTAGCGCGGCGCGGGCCTTTTGCGCAAGTCGCACGCCCCGCGTGACCTGTATCACGTCCGCAGCGCTTGACATGCCGGGACGCCACCTTATCAATGATGCCCTGTCGTACGGGGGAATGCGCCCTCCCGCCGTCTTCAGGCTTACCCGAAAGAGGGAGCCCGCATGCAACAGCCCATCGGTAACGTCCAGCCCGAGCAGTGGAGCTGGATTCTCTCGACGGTTTGGAGCTGGATCTGGGCCGGATTGTCGTGGATCATCGTGTGGCAAGCGAAGGTGTTCACGTTCATCCTCGGCGCCAATTCCTTCTGGGCCGTTGTCGGCATGGCCCTGCTCCTGCTGCTTCCAGCGACCGCGCTCGTGGCCGGCGTGTGGGGCACGATGATCTCGCTGTATACGCTGCCCTTCCGATTGGGGCGCGCCGGGACGCTCCTCCAGGCGCTGCTGATGTCGTGGTGGGACGCCCTCCGCATGGTCTGGTTCTACTGGGCCGGCCTGGTCCGGTTTCTGGTGGTGGTCGTCGGCTGGATCTGGGGACTCCTCAAGCTCGGGGTGCAGCTCGTCTGGGGGACGGTGAAAGGCGCGGTCACCTCTCCGCTGGCGTTGCTCGACGCGACCGCGCGCCGCCCCGGGGTGCCGTGGCCGGCGTTTTTCCTGCTCGTGATCTGGTCGGCCATCGAGGCGACGATTTTCACGTTCACGCTGCGCCCGACGATGAGTGAGCTGCTGGCCGACCTCACGGGCTACGAGGTGAACCCCCTCCTGCTGGTGCTGATCCTGTGGGTCTTCCTGTACGTCCTGATCGCCGGGAGCTTCGCCTGCATCCAGGTGCTCAACGATGCCATCAAGACTCGGCAGGTCGGGCAGATCGTCTTCATGGTGCTGGTGGAGATCACGGTCGCGCTGTTCGAGGTGCTGTTCCTGTACCGCGAGCTGGTCGATGCGATCACACCCTGGCTGGCGCAGCAGGGGGTGCAGCTCGGCGTGGTCGGGACGCTGGGGCTCGCGTTCTTCGGCTGGGTGGGCGTTCGCGGGATGACGTGGTTCCTCTTCGGCCGCTTCGGTGCGCCCGCGTTGATCGGCCTCCTGGGCCGCCAGGCATTCGGGCATGAGCACGGTGCCGGCGCTCCCAGCAGCGGGTCGGGCGTCGCGGATTTCTGGCAGGGGCCGATCAGCGCGCTGAAGAAGGACACCGAGTGGTTCAAGAAGGAGGCGAAGGAAGTCTTCGAGCTCATGTCCCTTCCCATCCTCCAGCTCCTCGCCGCCGGCTTCAACTTTGGCGTCGTCGTGATCACCGGCCGGCCCCACTTCTCGTTGCCGTTCCGGGCGATCGAGGATGTGCTCGCGGCCACGCCGTTCGCCGGGAAGGCCGCCACCGAAGGAGGCCGCTGATGTACCGCCGCATCGCATCGGCGGCGGCCGTCGTGGCGCTGGTCGCCTGCAGGCCGCCCGCGAACGCCCCTCCGCCCCGTTCGACCCTCGTCGTCGGGCTCGACATCAGTGGCTCGTTCCGCGACACGCCGTACTTCAAGGAAGCCCTCGAGTTCGCAGGGCTCTACATCTACGCGCACGTGCATGGCCTCGGCGGCCTGAAGCAGGCGACCGACGTCTTCGTCGGGTCACTGGGTGGCGAGCGGGTCGGGGAGCCCAAGTCGTTTCATCCGATTCAGGACTTCACGGGGAAGTCCCCGGAGCAGATCGCGGCGGACCTGCAAACCTGGTTCCGCGAGACCGACCCGCTCACCGATTTCAACGCGTTCTTCCAGCGCGTGGCTGTGCACGTCAAGCGCCAGAATCTGGTGCTCGCCCCCCTCAACATCGTGATGTTCAGCGACGGGATCCCCGACTTCCCGGGGGCGTCCCGCATGTCTCCCGAGCAGCTGTATGGCAAGATCGATCTCAGTCCCCTCGAGTTCCTCTCGCGCAGCGTCAGCGTCCGGCTGCTGTACGCGACGCCCAGCATCGCGCAGAATTGGGAGCGTCGCGTGAAGCGCACCCGGGTGCGCATCTGGACGCAGGATTCCCAGGTGATGCAGGGGTGGCGGCGCTTCCTTGCGCCGGGGGTGACGCCGGAGCGGCAGGACTCGCTGTGGAGCTGGATGGACAAGCTGGTGGACTTCCGGGTGCGGCGGACGAAGATCCTGTAGCGGTCAGCAGTACCGGTCGAACGCCTCCACCAGGTCCGCAGCAATGGCCTGGGCGGTGCGCCCTTCGATGTTCCGCCGCTCCAGCATGAACACGAGGTTGCCCGCCTTGAACATGGCGATCTGCGGTGAGGACGGCTGGTATCCGGTGAAGTAGCTCCTGGCGCGTGCGGTCGCGTCAGCATCCTGCCCTGCGAAGACCGTCAGCAGTTGGTTCGGCCGGCTCGCATGCTGGAGGGCGAGCGTGACGGCGGGACGCGCGTTGCGGGCGGCACAGCCGCACACCGAGTTCACCACGACGAGCGTGCTGTCCGTCGTGGTGCCGAGCGCCGCATCGACCTCGGCCGGGGTGCGCAGCTCCTGGAACCCGATCCGGGTGAGGTCCTCGCGCATCGGCTGGACGAGTTGCGGGTCGTACATCGGGACGTGCAGGCCGGCCATCCGTACTCACTGTGGAGTGTTCCCGGCAATATAACGGCCGTCGCGTGTGGCTGTGTGCCCGCCGCTTCACCGTTACGGCTCACGGGCTGTCTTCCGTTCAGCAAAACGGAGCACAAACGCCCCCGCGAGCAATCCCACGGCCACATACACCAGCCAGCGCCACTCGAAGGCCATGCCGAGCAGGCCGGCGACCAGGCCCGCCCCGCCCAGCCAGGCTTTGGCGACGAAGAGCCGCGTCACTTCTTGAGGAAGGCGTCCAGGGCCGCCCGGAAGTCCGGCGTGGTGCGGCTCGCCGCATTCACGTCGGCCGAGAGCCGGATCCCCTCGCTGAACGCCATGCCGTCCAGGCGGTACAATTGCTGTTTCGTGAAGGCCAGCGCGCTGGAGCTCAGGCCCGCCAGGTGTCGCACCACATCCCAAGCTTGCTCCTCGAAGTCGGTATCCTCGTACACCCTGGAGACCAGGCCCACCGCCGCCGCCTCGGTGGCGCTGAGCAAGCGCCCCGTGGCCGCCAGGTCGAAAGCGATTTTCTCGCCCACGGCGCGCCGCAGCATGTTCATGACCAGCGCCGGAACGAAGCCGCGCTGGACCTCCGGGTAGCCGAACTGGGCGGACTCGGCGGCGAGCACGACGTCACACGCCGTGGCCAGGCCGCAGCCGCCCGCGAGTGCCCGCCCCTGCACCAGGGCGACGACAGGCTTGGTCAGTCGCCGCGCGCGGATGAAGACCTCACCGAAGTGGAGCGCCGTCTCACGATTCTGCTCCACTGTGCGGTCGGCCGACGCGAGCAGCTCGTGCAGGTCCATGCCGGAGCTGAAGTCCGTCCCCGCCCCGCGCAGGGCCACCACGCGCACCTCGGCGTCGAGGTCGCCACGGTCGAGGAGCGCGAGCAGGCCGTCGATCATCGGTGTGTCGATGGCGTTCTTCTTCTCGGGGCGGTTGAGCGTTCCCGTGAGAATGCCGCCCTGCAGCGTGACCAGGACGCGCTCGCTCACCGGGGCGCCCGCACATTCATCCGCAGCAGCGCGGTCGAGAAGACTTTGCCCTGGGCGTCCGTCTTGAGCGAGACGGTGCCGCCGCCGTCCAGCGCGCCGTGCAGCAGGAAATTGAGCGCGTGGAGGTTGGGTAACTCGTATCGCTCGACCGGGCCGGTGATCATCCCTCGAAAGTGACGCGCCACGCGCGCGGCCGTCACCTCCCGCACCAGCAGCGGATAGTAGTCGGGACTCCGGGCGATCAGCCCGACGTTGGCCGTGTCACCCTTGTCGCCGGAGCGCGCATGGGCAACATCGTAGAGCCGAATCATCTCGGTCATCTCTTTCTTCTTCTCCTGCTTCTTCTTCACACTCGCACCAGCTCGACGCACGGCTGCACCTCCCGCTTGTCGATGAGCGCCGGCCAATAGGCCACGATCTCTTCCGGCTTGGGCCGGCCGCCTGCGAACCCCGTCACGCTCGGGGGCCCGTTGAGGATCAGCGGGGCGATCTCGCGCGTGAAGCGCTCTACCGGGGCCTGGTCCCGCGCCCGTACCGCGATGCGCAGCTGCACCTCCGGAATGTCCGCCGGCACACCTGCGGCCGTGGCGAGCCGCCCGTGGGTGGCGTCCACTCCCACGAACTCGGTCAGAATCGTCTCGAACTCGAGCCCGAGGTCGTGGAGACGCTGCCGCAACACGCGGTCGGCCGCCTGCGCCTTCTGGTACGCGTCCGGCCACGCGTACACCAGGGTACCGACGGCCTTGTAGCCGTAGAAGTACGCCAGCGACACCTTGAGTTTGTCGGTAGGCGGACGACCCCGGACTCCCGAGACTGCCACCCGGTTCTTGCCCCGCTGCGCGAGCCGGATGGTCGTGAAGTCCGCCACACAATCCGGCGTGATGTACTCGGCGGGGTTGCCCATCTCGTAGACCAGCTGCTCCGTCACCCCCGCGACCGACACCCGGCCACCGGTGCCGGGGTGCTTGGTCACGTCGAAGCTTCCGTCAGCGCGGGCTTCGACGATCGGGTAGCCGATGTCGGCGAGGTCCGGGATCCGCTCCCAGTTGATCAGGCAGTTGCCGCCGCTCGCCTGCGCGCCGCACTCGATGATGTGCCCTGCGACGGTGCCAGCGGCGAGGCGGTCCCACGCGTCGGCAGGCCAGCCGAACGCGTGCATCATCGGGCCGAGGGTGAGGCCCGTGTCCGTGACCCGGCCGGTGATGACGATGTCCGCGCCGCGGCCAAGGGCCAGGGCGACCGGGCCGGCGCCGAGGTAGGCGTTCGCGGAGAGCACCCGGTCGCGGACGTCGGACACGGGGCGAGCGGTGTCGAGGTTGCGCAGCGCTTGCCCGTGCGCGAGCAGCTCATCGAGGCGAGCGAGGAGGTCATCGCCGGTGACGACCCCGATCGTGACCTTGCCGGACAGCCCCAGCTTGCGCGCCACCGCGGCGATCGCGTCCGCACAAGCGCGCGGATTCACTCCACCGGCGTTGCTGGTGACCCGGACGCGTCGTTCGGCGAGGAGCGGGAGGAGTCTCTCCATCAGCGGCACGAAGTCCTTCGCATAGCCGAGCCGGGCGTCGCGCGATTTCTGCTTTTGCAGGATGGACATGGTGACTTCGGCGAGATAGTCCATCATCAAGTAGTCGATCCGACCACCGGTCACCTGGCGGAACGGCGCCTCCAGCCAGTCTCCCCAGAAGCCTTGGCCTGCCGCGATCCGGACGCCCACGGTCACGGCTTGGCCGCCGCCACCGGCTCACGCCGCAGCGCGGGGACGGCGGAGCCGCCACCGGCAGGAGTTGCGGTCACTTCGAGCAGCGGCTCGAATCCTTCCGGGGCGACGAGGAGCGGCGGCCCGGGCAGTGCCAGCACCGCGCGGCCTCCGCTGACCACACTCAGATCGCTCGGGCTGCCGGCGGGGCGCGGCGCGTCCAGCAGGAACCGCACGCGCACGGTGGCGCGCCAGGATTGCGAGACGCCCGCCCGGGCGAAGGCCGGGTACAGCTCGACGGTCCACGCCTGTCCCGCCATCGCCGGCTTCACCGCGATTTGCTGGCGCCCGACTGCGTAGTTCATCGGCTCCGCGGCTACCTGCCGGCCGGTGGAGTCGAAGACCGTGACCCCGAAATCGGTGAACAGGTTCCACTGCTCGCGCGGCATCGCGACGTCGATCTCGGCGCTGGTGCCCCACGCGGGTACGCGGACGGTGAGGCTTTCAGCGGGCAGCCCGCGACCACTCACCTCCAGCCGCCGCTCGGCGCCGATGAGAGCCACGGCGGTACGGAGCTGGGCGCTTGTGCCGCCCGGATTCGAGGCCTCGAGGCCCCGGCCCACTCCCACCCCCCCCCCCCCCCCCCCCCCCCCCGTGTGAAGGGGGCCCGGCCCCCCCCCCCCCCCCCCCCCGCCCGCCGCCCCCCGCGCCGGGGCGCCCGACGGGGCCACCCCGACCGCGC
>CAZXKD010000028.1:0-21884 GCA_964641215.1 uncultured Gemmatimonadaceae bacterium | reverse complement strand
GAGCACGACGAGACGCTGTTCATCGTCATCCACCAGGTCTACGAGCTGTGGTTCAAGGAGCTGCTCCACGAGCTCGACTACGTGCAGCGGCTGCTCCGCGCCAACGACCGATCCCGCGCGCTGCACACCTTCAAGCGCATCCTCACGATCCTCAAGGTGCTGGTCGGGCAGATCGACATCCTGGAGACGATGACCCCCCTCGAGTTCCTCACCTTCCGGAACCGGTTGGAGTCGGGCAGCGGGTTCCAGTCCTACCAGTTCCGCGCGCTCGAGTTCGTGTTGGGCAAGAAGAGCCGCGAGGCGATCGCGCGCTATCCCGACGGCAGCCCCCAGCGACGCCTCCTCGAAGCCCGGTACGAGCAGCCGGGCCTTTGGGACGCGTTTCTCGCCTGCCTGACCCAAAACGGGTTCACCGTGCCCAAGGCCTTGCTCCAGCGCGACCCTACGCGGGCGATCGAGCCTTCGCCCGAGCTGCAGCGCGTGCTGATCGACGTGTACCGCCGCGACTCTGGGCTCGCCCAGCTGTGCGAGCGGCTGGTCGACCTGGACGAGGGATTCCAGGAGTGGCGCTACCGGCACGTCAAGATGGTCGAGCGCACCATCGGGACCCGGCTCGGCACCGGCGGCTCCGCGGGAGCCGAGTACCTGCGAACCACTCTCCACCAACCCGCCTTCCCCGACCTTTGGGCGATCCGCACCGAGCTGTGACGGTGTGGTCCCCCGGCTCACTGGCGCGCCACTACTCCCGGTTTCGCGTGAGTGAGCGGCTGCTGCTCACCGGCCACTCCCACCAGGCCTGGCCCGACTGCGGCTTCGAGGCGCAGAGCCGCGCCTGGCTCGACGCCGCCGAGCTCTTGGACGACAAGTGGGAACGGGCCTTCACCCAGGCGGAGACGGTGCGGCGCGGCTTCGCGCGGTTGCTGGACGATACACCGGAGCGCATCGCCCTCGGCGCCAACACGCACGAGCTCGCCGTGCGCTTCCTCTCCGCCCTGCCGCTGCGCGAGCGGCCGCGCCTCGTCACGACGGATGGCGAGTTCCATACCATCCGGCGCCAGCTGGATCGCCTCGGAGAAGCGGGCATCGAGGTCGTCCGGGTCCCCGCGCATCCCGTCCGGGACGTCGCCGCCCGCCTCGCCGCAGCCGCCACGGCGCGGACCGCCGCCGTGCTCGTCTCCGCGGTGCTGTTCGAAACAGGGGACATCGTCCCCGGGCTCGCGGACCTCCTCGCCGCCTGCCGGCGCGATGGCGTGGAGCTGCTGGTGGACGCGTACCACGCGCTCAACGTCGTCCCCTTCGCCCTGCGCACGACCGGCCTGAAGGACGCGTACGTCGTGGGCGGGGGCTACAAGTATTGCGAGCTCGGGGAAGGCAACTGCTTCCTGCGTGTCCCCGAGGGCTGCGGCTTGCGGCCGGTGGTCACGGGCTGGTACAGCGAGTTCGCGGAGCTGGCCGACGCCGCGGCCGACCGCACCGTGCGGTACGGCGCCGGCCCGGCCCGGTTCGCCGGCGCGACCTACGATCCCACGAGCCATTACCGGGGTGCCGCCGTGTTCGGATTCTTCGAGGCCCAGGGGCTGACGCCGGCGCTGCTGCGCAACGTGAGCCAGCACCAGGTCGGTCTGCTCGCGCGGCGGTTCGACTCCCTGGACGCCGACCCCCGCGTCATCACCCGCGACCGGACCACGACGCTCGACGCGCTGGGCGGGTTCCTGGCGCTGCGCACCCCCCACGCGGCCGCCCTGTGCCGCACCCTCCACGAACGGGGTGTGCTCACGGACACCCGCGGCGACTTCCTCCGGCTGGGGCCGGCGCCGTATCTCTCGGACGCCCGGCTCGTCACCGCCATGGACGCCGTGGGCGAGACGGTGCGGGCCCTGCCGGTCGGACGGTAAACGCGTCCGGCCGGTCGCGAGTCTTATTGTTCGCGCGGCGCCACTTCGGAGAGCGGTTGAGCGATACCCGTCAGCGGCAACCTTGATCCTGACGGTGCGCCCCGAGCTCGTCAGCGCTGCGCCTTGAAGAATTCGGTGAGCAGGGCGCTGCACGCGGCTTCGAGGACGCCCCCCCGGACCTCGACCTGGTGGTTAAGGGTGGGATGGCGCACGACGTCGCCTACGCTGCCGCACATCCCGGCCTTTTCGTCGAAGCAGCCGAATACGAGACGGCGCACCTTCGCCAGCACGATGGCGCCGGCGCACTGCGCGCACGGCTCGAGCGTCACGTAGAGAGTGCAATCGTCCAGGCGATCGGTCTCGAGCGCCTGCAGGGCCCGTTGGACGGCGAGCAACTCGGCGTGAGCGGTGGGGTCGCGGCGTCGTACAGTCTCGTTGTGGGCCCGCGCGACGACCGCCCCGTCCCGATACACCAAGGCGCCGACGGGAACCTCACCGGACACCGCGGCCCCGCGTGCCTCGTCCAGGGCGAGGTCCATGCCGATGCGATCAGGTTCCGAAACGGGAGGGCCGCTCCGTTTCCCGCCTCCCGCCGCTCGCCTCCCGGTCTTGTCAGGCACGCGCCGGTTCCGGCGCCCCGCCCTTGACGCGCGAAAAGGTGAGCGCCGTCCCCTCCTTCGCCCGGTCCGCCCGCACCATGTCACCCTCGACGTACTTGCCCTCGAGCACTGCCAGCGCCAGCGGGTTCTGCAGCAACCGCTGCACGGCCCGCTTGAGCGGCCGCGCGCCGTAAACCGGGTCGTAGCCCTCGTCCACGATCAGCTGCTTGGCGGCGGGCGTCACCTCGAGGCTCAGCTTGCGGTCGGCGAGGAGGCGCGCCACGGCGGCGATCTGCAGATCCACGATGCGCATGATCTCCGCGGTGCCGAGCGGCCGGAAGATGATCACGTCGTCCACCCGGTTCAGGAACTCGGGCTTGAAGGTTTGCCGCAGCAGCTCCAGCACCTTGGTCTCGACCTGCTCCCAGTTCTGGGTCCCCACTTCGAGGATGTACGACGATCCGATGTTCGACGTCATGATGAGGACCGTATTGCGGAAGTCGACGGTGCGGCCCTGCGCGTCGGTGAGCCGGCCCTCGTCGAGGATCTGCAGCAGCACGTTGAAGACGTCCGGGTGGGCCTTCTCGATCTCGTCGAACAGCACGACGGCGTACGGCCGGCGGCGCACGGCCTCCGTCAGCTGTCCGCCTTCCTCGTAGCCGACGTAACCCGGCGGCGCGCCGATCATCCGCGACACCGCGTGCTTCTCCATGTACTCAGACATGTCGAGCCGCACCATGGCGCGCTCGTCATCGAACAGGAACTCGGCCAGGGCGCGCGCCGTCTCGGTCTTCCCCACCCCAGTGGGGCCGAGGAAGATGAACGAGCCCGTCGGGCGATTGGGATCCTGGAGGCCGGCGCGCGCCCGCCGCACCGCGTTCGCGACCGCGGCGAGCGCCTCCTGCTGCCCCACCACGCGGCGGGCCAGCTCGCCCTCGAGTTTCGTCAGCCGCTCGCGCTCCGACTCGAGCATCTTGGTGACCGGGATGCCCGTCCATTTCGCCACGATTTCGGCGATGTCCTCGGCGTCGACTTCCTCCTTGAGGTACTGGCTGGTCTTCTGGATCTCGGCGAGTCGCTTCTCGACCGCGGCGATCTCCTTCTCCAAGGCCGGGACCTTGCCGTAACTGATCTCGGCGGCTTTCTGGAGGTCGCCGCGCCGGGTCGCCTGGTCCGCTTCGGCGCGCAGCTGCTCGAGCTGGGCTTTCTTGGCCTGCAGCCCGCCGATCGCTTCCTTTTCCGCCTGCCACTGGGCCTTCATCGCCGTGGACCGCTCGCGCAGCTCCGCCAGCTCCTGTTCGACCTTGGCCCGCCGCTCCTTGGACGCCTCGTCCTTCTCCTTGGCGAGCGCCGCCAGCTCGATTTCGTGCTGAATGATCTTGCGCTCCACCTCATCGATCTCCTGGGGCAGCGAGTCGATCTCGATGCGCAGCCGGCTCGCCGCCTCGTCAACGAGGTCGATGGCCTTGTCGGGGAGGAACCGGTCGCCGATGTAGCGGTGTGAGAGCGTTGCGGCCGCGACCAGGGCGTTATCCGTTATCCGGACTCCGTGGTGCACCTCGTACCGCTCCTTGAGTCCCCGCAGAATCGCGATGGTGTCCTCGACCGACGGCTCGCCGACAAAGACCGGCTGGAAGCGACGCTCCAGCGCCGCGTCTTTCTCGATGTACTTGCGGTACTCGTCGAGCGTCGTCGCCCCGACCACGTGCAGCTCGCCGCGCGCCAGCGCGGGCTTCAGCATGTTGGACGCATCCACGGCGCCCTCGGCTCCGCCCGCGCCCACGAGGGTGTGCAGCTCGTCGATGAACACGATAAACCGCCCCTCGGCAGCGGTAATCTCCTTCAGGACGGCCTTGAGCCGCTCCTCAAACTCGCCGCGGTACTTGGTGCCGGCGATCAGCTGGCCAAGGTCGAGAGCGATGAGGTGCTTCTGTTTCAACGATTCAGGGACATCCCCGTTGACGATCCGCTGGGCGAGGCCCTCGACGATCGCCGTTTTCCCCACGCCCGGCTCACCGATCAACACGGGGTTGTTCTTGGTACGCCGGGAGAGCACCTGCATCACGCGACGGATCTCCTCGTCGCGGCCGATGACCGGGTCGAGCTTGCCGGCCCGGGCCACGTCGGTGAGGTCGCGGGTAAACCGCTGCAGGGCTTGGTATTTCTGCTCCGGCTCCTGGTCGGTCACTGTGTGGCTGCCCCGCACCGCCTGCAGGGCGGCGAGCAGCTCCTTGCGGTCCACACCCGCCGTGCCGAGCAGCTGCCGGGCCGTGGTACCCTTTTCCTCGGCGAGGGCGAGCAGGAGGTGCTCGGTCGAGACGAAGGCGTCGTCCAGGGCCTTGGCTTCCGCTTCGGCGCGGGCCAGCACGGCGGACAACTCGCGCGACAACGCCGGCTCGACCGTCCCCGACTGCTTGGGGAAGCGGGCGATCTCGCGCTCGGTCTCGGCACGCAGCTGCGCCGCGTTGAGCCCGACCTTTTGGAGCAGCGGGAGGACGATCCCCTCCTCCTGGTCGAGGAGGGCGGAGAAGAGGTGCGCGTCGTTCACCACGGGATTACCGCGCGAGCGGGCCAGGGCGGCGGCCTGCTGGAGTGCTTCCGCAGCTTTGACGGTCAGTCGATCGGGTCGAATCATGGCAGGCTTGGGGGTGGCAACCTCCGTGCCGCTTGAAAGATGCCGAAATGGCGGACCATAAGTCAAAAGCGTCCAACGGATACGTCGAACACAGGCGTCGAACAGTGGCGTCAAACGAAAGCGTCGAACGGAGCCGGACTCCGCTCCCGTTCGACGCCTCTGTTCGACGCCGGTGTTAGACGTCTCTCGTTATTTCATGATGATCATCTTCTTCGTGAACCGCCGCCCGTCCACCACCAACTGGTAGATGTACACGCCGGAAGCGGCCTGCTGGCCCGTGCCCCGGACGTTTCCGTCCCAGTAGGCGCTGAACGCGCATTCGGTCGGGCTGGAGCAGGTGAGCTGCACGTTATCCAACTGCTCCCCGCTCCCTTGCAGGATGGGGGTCGCAACCAGCTGCGCCAGCACGTTGTAAATCTTCAGCGACACCACCGGCCGGTGACCATTGGCAAACAGATCCGCGCTCAGCGTGAACGGGATCGTGGTCGCCGGGTTGAACGGGTTCGGATAGTTCTGCTTGAGCTGCACCGTGGGTGGCGGGCCGGTGCCCTGCCCCCATGCCTCGCCTGCCCCCACAAGCCACAGCCCGAGCCCCAGCACTGCCCAGGCGTACCGCTTCATCACCGCTCCTGTGCGAACGTAAAGGTCCCTAACCTTCTCCTTATGTGACTGGAAACGCCGTGCTTCGCTTCCGTTCTGAACCTAGATACCGCCGCTTCCGGCTGTCAAGCGCGCCAGCACCCGCGCGTCGCCGTTCCGTCGCGTGACTCCCCGACGGTCCGCCCACTCCAGCAGCGGGATCAAGTACTTGCGGGTGAGTCCGAACCGATCCCGTAAGGCGGCCGGCGTCGCGGACCCCACCTCTCGCAGCGTCCCTTCCAGCGCCGCTCGGAACTCGGCCAGGGCCGCGGTCGCCGCGAAGTGCTCCTGATCCACCTGCTCTACCCCGCCGCCCCGCATGAGGTGCGCGAGCAGCGCCCGCACCGGCGCGCCGGGGAACTCCTTTTCCAGCTCCGCCACCGTGGGCACCTGCCACCTGGCCTCGGCCAGCCGCCGCGAGAGGGCTGATTCCGCGTCACTGGTACGCGCATCCAGCGCGGGCTTCCAGCCCGGAAGGCGCACGACGGCGGCGGCGATCTCGAATGCCTGTTTGCGTACCCCGAGGTCGAGGATCTGCTCCACCACCGGCTCTGGTGCCTTCCCCTCTCCAACGGCGACTCGCAGGGCCTGGAGCGACATCCCGGGCTCGAGCGCATGCCCCTCATGGTAGCGCCGCAGGAGCTCCGCGACGCGGGCCACTTCACTCGCGAGGGCCGTCCTGGTGACCAGCCATGGCCCGCACGATAGCAGCGCCTTGCCTGCCGTAGCGATGACGCCGCTCACGTTCCCCGGGAGGACGCCCAACCGCACCGGCAGGTCGGCGGCGGCAAGGCCGGAGAGACCCGCTTCCTCCGCCCATGCCAGGAGGCGCTCGGCCGGTGCCTGCGTCACTACCAGTCGCCGCTGGCGCAGCCGGGCCGGCCGCCGCGGCGGGAATGGATCGAGCACGATCCCACCGCCGATCGTCGTCACGGGCGAGAAGCTGCGCAACACGAAGCGGTCCCCCCCCCGGGCCACGAGCGGCCGCTCGAGCAGCAGCCTGGCGAGGCCGTGCTCGCCCGGCCCGATGGCGCGTGTCTGCACCACCCGGGCCAGAACCTCCGCGGTGCCGAGGTGCACCCGCAGCCGCGAACGTGAGCCGACCGGCTTGCGCGTCGTGGGGAGGAGCTCGACCGCCGCGTCGAGCACCCGCGTCGCGCGCCAGCCTTCGCCTGTGACGGCCACGTCACCCCGCTCGAGCTCCTCCTTGCTCACCCCGACCAACGCCAGCGCGGTGCGCCGGCCGGGCACCGCGCGCTCCGCGCCCTGGCCGTGCACCTCGATGGACCGCACGCGGGCCTCGCGATCCAGGGGCAACAGACGCACCGATTTTCCTGTCGCTACGGTGCCGCTCCAGGTGGATCCTGTCACCACGGTCCCCGCCCCCGCTACGGCGAACACCCGGTCGATCGGCAGCCGGAACAGATCTTCGACCGGGCGATCGGCGAGGTCCCCGGCGACCCGCCGTAGCGCCGCTCGCAGCTCGTCCAGGCCCTCCCCGGTGATCGCCGAGGTCGCGACGGGCGCGTCCCAGCGGACGCGGCTGGTCGCCAGCCGCTTGGCGACCTCGGCGCGCACCAGCTCCAGCCACTCCGCTTCGACCGCGTCGCGCTTGGTGAGGACCGGGATCCCACGGGTGATGCCCAGCAGCTCGACGATCGCCAGATGCTCCTCGGTCTGCGGCATCAGGCCCTCGTCCGCCGCGATCACGAGGAGCGCCACGTCGATCCCGGTGGCGCCGGCCAGCATGTTGCGGACGAAGCCTTCGTGGCCGGGCACGTCCACCACGCTCGCCTGGATCCCATCGCCCAGTGGCAGCGGGGCGAAGCCAAGGTCGATGGTGATGCCACGGCGCTTCTCTTCCTCCCAGCGGTCGGTGTCGACCCCGGTCAGGGCCTTCACCAGCGCCGTCTTGCCGTGGTCGATGTGGCCGGCCGTGCCGACTACGAAGCGGCGTTCCATGCGCGGCGCTCCCAGAACTCCAGCGCGGGCAAGGACGGGGAGAGTGCGCCGTCCTCGCCCAGGTGGTGGCGGGTGAAGCGGGCGACCAGGCGACGGTGGGCGGCGGCATGGGCGGTGTCCAGGACCGGCAGGGCCGCGACGGGGTCGTTGAGGGCGAGGAGGTCGCGGAAGGCCGGGGGCGGCAGCCGGCTGGCGCCGGCAGGCGCTCCCGCAGCGGCACAGCGGGCGCACAGCGCGCCTCCGTCGGCAGCGCTGAAGATCACTACGGCGCCATCGCCGGCTTCGATGCCGCTCCCGTCCCGCGCGCACGCGGTGAGCGACGGCTCGAACCCCAGCACGCCGAGCAACCGCCACAGCGCGCGAATCGCGGCGGCCTCGACGGCGTCGGCGGGGGCGGACGCCAGTCCCTCGAGGCCGGCGACCAGCGTATCGTAGGCCGAGAGGAGCGGCGCCGGCGGGGCCATTCTGAGCATGAGTTCGGCCAGCGTGGTGGCCCCCGCAAACCGGTCGAGGCCCGTCGCCAGCTCGCGCCGCAGCGCGATGACGTCGAAGGCGGCGAGCGTCTGCAGCTCGCGGCTGTCGCGGTGATAGAGCTGCGCGACGCCCTCGCTCAGCAGCTCCAGCCCCGCTCCGAACGCACTGCGCGGCCGCAGCGCCCCCTTGGCCATCGCGCTCTGCACCCCCAACTCCCGCGTCGCCAGACGCACGACCTTGGAGGTCTCGCTGTAGCGGTAGGTCCGGAGCACGACGGCCGGGGTCGCCAGGAGCGTCATCACCAGGCCCTCGCCTTCAGTTCCCGTGCTCCAACACGATGTAGCGGACATCGTCCGTGGAAACCGCCTTGAGCCAGTCGATCAGGGCCTGGACGTGGTGCGGGGGCGCGATCCCTTTGTGCCCGGTCATCCGGCGCGCGACGTGCAGCACGCGGCCCGTCTGCGTGTACTCGGCGGTGTAACTGCCGAACTCGCTCGCCTCCGCCACGTTGGCGGGGAGCTGCGCCTTCCACCCTTCGGGCAAGGTCACCTCGAGCTCGGCCGCGGTCGTCAGCGGGCCCACGACTTCCCCGACGTCGATAGGGAAGTGGCGCGGCACGTGCTCCTGCACCTTGGCCGCGATGTCGAGCAGCACGTAACTGCGCAACGGGAGGGTGAGGATGTCCGTCCGCCCCGACCGGGTCGCGAGGCGAGCGCCGTGCAACAGCAGGGAAATGCGGGGAGCCGCCGCGAGATCACGCCCGTGGAAAGCCTGGAGGCTGTCCCCCACCGCGCCCTGGAAGAGCTCGCTGGCGATGGCCCGCGTCAGGCGCTGCTGCTCGGTGGAGGACAGATCGTGCGAAAACGCGCCCCGCAGACCGTACTGCTGGGCCCCGGTGCTCGCTTCGATGAAATGCCCGGAAAAATTCCCGTCCGCCGTGAGCTCCCCGACCAGACGGGACTCCGACCGGTTGGCCGACGGCGGGGCCGCGGGCAACACCACGGTCTCTCCGGCGCCGTCGGGATGCACCACCACCGCAAACGACCCCTGCTCGGCGAACGGGAGCTCGCCGTACGGCGTGAGCTCGGCGGTGAGGTCCGTGTACACGCGTCCGCCCGGTCGGTCCACGGCGGCGATCATATGGTCGAACTGGGCGAGGGCGGGCAGCGTGCTGTCCGCGCCACCGCTCGAGCTCAGGAGCACCGGATTCGCGGTCACACCCAGCCGTCGCGCCAGGGCGATGAACAGCGTCGCCTTGTCCTTGCAATCGCCGTATTTCGCCTCGAGGACGGCGGCGGGGAGGCGGGGCTGATAGCCCCCGATCCCCAGCGAGATGGAGACGTAGCGGAAGTCCTGGGCGACCCAGCGGTGGACGGCCCGGAGCGAATCATCGAGCGTCTTGGCCTCCACCACGAGCTCGCTGAGCCGGTGCTCGAGCTCCGGGGTCAGGACGAACCGGTCCTTGGTGAGGTCGGCGTACCACCGCGCGATGACGCCCCAGTCGATCGGCCCGGCGACGTCGATGTGGACGCTCACCGTGTTGGGGGATGCGGCGAAAGGCTCGGTCTCGATTTTGGGCACGTCGCTCGTGGCCCACTCCGTGACGTGCCGGCCTTTCGCGTCCGTGACCCGCGTCGGCCAACGCCAGTTCAGGACCGCGAGCCGGGGGTGCATCGTCGCCGGCACGTCCACGATCAGCCGCGAACGTCGCGTCAACCGTCCCGTGGTGACGCGCCACCCGGAATAGAATTCGCCCGGCATGGTGGGCTGGAGGCGCTCGATGGTGTAGCTGTAATCGACCAGGGTGCCGGGCGCGACGCCGGCCAGTGAGACGCGGCGCACTCTGGCGTCCGAGTACACCGGCGCTTCCATGGCCACGGGGGCCAGCGACTCTTGCTCGTGGCTCGGCTGCGCGCTGATCACCGTGCCATCGGGCTTCACCACCTTGATCCAATTGATCGTCAGCCGCTCGCGCCCCGCAGAGTAGCTGAAGGACTGCTCGGCCCAGTCGTCCACGGCGTCTTGCGTAAGGATCTGCACCACTTGACGATAGGTGCGTGCGCTCCGCCCGTCGCCTTCGAACCGCAGGACGCCGTCGTCGAGGAGGTACACGTACGACTGGTCGGGATAATCGGCCGGCGCGACCGCCAGTCGATAAATCGTATCGGCCCGGATCGAAGGGTCCCCGGCGGGCGTGATGTGCGGCGCCTGCGCCGGCAGGGCGGCCGCGCCTGCCGCCAGCAACAGGACGCCGGACAGCGAGCGACCCATGGACGGACCTCCTCAGGGGGAAGCTACCCTGGGAATCTACACACTCCCCCGATCAGCAGGTTGCGCCGCCGCGCCGGAAAGTGGAGCACCTCCTCATAGCGGCGGTCGAACAGATTCTCCACGCGCAGCCGCACCGCGAAGCCCGGCCCGTAGGCCTGGGGACGGACCACCTCCCGCTCCCCGGCCAGGTCGATGCGAATGTATCCCGGCAACGTCACGCGCGGGAACGGAAAGCTCGTGAAGTCCTGGTCGACCCGCGGCCCCACATAGCGCAGGTCCGTCGTGAGCCGGGTGCTCGAGCCGATCGCGAGGGCCGCATCGAGCGCCGCGGCGTGCCGGGGGCGCCGCAAGAGGGACTGACCGGCCGCGAACGCCGCGCCAGTGCTGGGGTCGAGGCCCTGCTTGGTCACGGAGGTTTTCAGGTAGGTATACGCGCCGCTGAGCGTGAAAACCGAAACCGGCCGCACCGCGAGGGAAAGCTCCAGGCCGTCGGCGCTGGCGGCGGCGACGTTGAAGTAGTTAGGGTCGCCGGAATCGGGCGGCGCGAAGGTGAAATCAATCATGTTGCGGAAGCGCTGCCTGAAGGACGCGGCACTCACCGTGACGCGACCGTCCCAGAGCCCCTGCTCGACACCGACCTCCGCGGACTGCGACCGCTCCGGCTTGAGGGCGGGGTTCCCTTTCACGAATCCCGTCGCGTAGTTCTCGAAGAACGTCGGCTCTTTGAACGCCGTGCCGAGGGAGGCGCGGATGCGGGTCCCCGCCGAGAGCCGGTAGACGGCCCCTGCTCGGTAGGTCCAAAACACGCCGAAGCGTTCGTTGTGCTCGATGCGGAGCCCCGCGTTGAGCGACACCGCGCGGCCGAGGCCGGCGACGATCTGGTTGTAGGCGGCGCGGTTGCTGCGCGACGTGTCCACGGGCGGGCTGGAGCAGTCGCCGAAGCTGCTGGTGCAGAAGTTGATGCTCCGCTCACGTTCCTGCTCGGCGCTGGCGCCGACGGTGAGGATCGTGGCCGGCGAGACATACACGTTCACCCGAGCGTCCGCGCTGGCGCGGCGCAGGTTGTCCTGCGAGCGGTAGGTGCCCCGCGCATCGGCGGTGTCGTCCGGCGGATTCTCGAACCCGCCGTCGGTCTGACTGGTCGCGAGCTGCACGCGCGCCTCGAGGCGAGGGCCGAGCCAGCGGCCCAGGTCGACGCCGAGGGTTGGGCCGTTCCCGTAGGTGAACTGGTTCCGATCCACCAGCCGGCCGCCGCCGTCTGTGGGGAAGTGGTAGACGTCGTCGCTGTAGCGCACCGAGAGGGTCGCGTCGCTGCGAGCGTCGGGCGTCACCCGGACCAGGCCGCTGAACACGCCGTTCCGATAGCGGTTGTTGAAGGGATAGAGCCCATCAGCGGTGAACTGCGCCAGGGACACGCTGTAACTCGCATTCGGCCCGCCGCCGCTCCAGCCAGCCTCGACGCGGCGCGCGCCATACCTCCCCGCCTCCAGGGCCATGGTGGCGCGCGACGACCCGGCCCCGCTTCCGATGCCGCGCCGCGTGAAGATCTGCACGACGCCGGTCACCGCGTCCGAGCCATACAGGACGCTCGCCGGACCGCGCAGCACTTCGATGCGCTCCACGTTGTCGAGGGTGAGATTGGCCCAGTCGAACGCACCGCCGGGCTGATTCACCGCTACGCCGTCCACCAGCACCTTCACGTAGTCGCTCTCCCCGCCCCGGAGGAACAGTGATGTCTGGGCGCCGAACGGGCCCGCGGCCACCACGGCCGCCCCGGCGACGGCCCGGAGCCCGTCGGCGACCGTGGTGAGCCCCTGCGCGCGCAGCGCCTCGCCCTGCAGCACGGTGATCGTCGGCGCCACCGCGTCGGCGGGCATGGGGAGTCGCGTCGCCGTCACGACGATCGGCGTGACGGGCACGGTATCGCTGGGATTCTGGGCGGCGAGCGCGGCGGGGACGACGATGCAGAACAGCGTCGAGGAGAGGCGTCGAGGCAAGGCGTCGAGGGACATCGTGGGCTCCAATTCAGGGCACAGGTTTGCGCAACGGAATCATCTGCGGGCGGCCATCGAACGGTTCGATCGCCACCGGCCAGGCGAACACCCGCTCGACCGTCTCGCG
This sequence comes from uncultured Gemmatimonadaceae bacterium, assembly GCA_964641215.1. GTDB lineage: Bacteria > Gemmatimonadota > Gemmatimonadetes > Gemmatimonadales > GWC2-71-9 > 13-1-40CM-70-15. The sequence continues at coordinate 9,288 of CAZXKD010000028.1, read as the reverse complement.
CGTGAGCACCTCGGCCGGCCGGCCGTGGGCGGCCGGGCGGCCGCCGTCGAGCAGCAGCACGCGATCCGCGAAACGCGCGGCCAGGTTGACGTGGTGGGTGATCATGATGACGGCGGGCGCGCTCGCCGGAGCGTCCGCCAGGGCGCGCACCAGCTCGAACAGCTCCATCTCGTGGCGGATATCGAGCGAGGCCGTCGGCTCGTCGAGCACCAGGAGGCGCGGCTCCTGGGCCAGGGCACGGGCCAGGCGCACGCGCTGGTACTCGCCGCCCGAGAGCGTCCAGATCCAGCGATCGGCGAGCGCCGTCGCATCGCAGCGCTGCAGCGCCCGGGTGACCGCGGCCCGGTCCTCCGGGCGCATGGCGCCCCACAACGACAGGTGCGGGTAGCGGCCGAGCGCCACCGTCTCGCGGACCCGTTGGGGGAAGAGATTGTCCTCCCGCTGCGCCACCACGCCGACCAGACGGGCCAGAGCGCGGCGGCCCCAGGCCGTCGCGGGGCGGCCGAGGAGGAAGGCCGTGCCGGCCGCCGCCGGGAGGACGCCGAGGGCGACCCGCAGCAGCGTGGTCTTGCCGCTGCCGTTCGGGCCGAGGATGGCCACGAACTCCCCGGCCCGGACCTCGAGGGAGACGCCGGCCAGGGCATCGTGAGGCGCGTCGGGATAGCGCGCCGTCACATCCCGCAGGCCGAGGATCAGTTCGGGGTCCATCGCCGGAGCAGCAACGCGAACAGCGGGACGCCGAGGAACGCGGTGACGATGCCCACCGGCAACTCGCGCGGCGCGACGGCGAGGCGCGCCACGGTATCGGCGAGCACCAGCAAGACCCCGCCCCCGACGAACGCTGCCGGCAGCAGGGCGCGATGCTGTTGTCCCCAGACCCCGCGCACCAGATGCGGCACCATCAGCCCGACGAAGCCGATCACGCCGGAGACCGCCACCGCGGCCGCCGTGAGGAGGGAGGCCGCGAAGTACACGCGGCGCTTCACGCTGGTCACGTCGGCGCCGAGGTAGCGCGCCGGCTCCTCGCCGAGGGCGAGGAGATCGAGGGGCCGGGCCGCGGCGAACAGCATGAGGAGGGGGACGGGAACGTAGAGGCACAGGATCAGCAGCGTGTCCCAGGAGGCGCTCGAGAGGCCGCCCCAGAGCCAAAGAAACGCGTTCCGCAGCTGGGTGGCCTCCGCGAGCGACACGATGGCGGTCGTGACCGCCCCCGCGAACGCGCCGACCGCGACGCCCGCGAGCAGCAGCACGCGGGGGTCGAGCTCGGCGCCACCCACGAGCCCCAGCCGAAACACGAGGGCCATCGCGGCCAGCGCCCCGGCGAAGGCAGCGAGCGGCAGGGCCCACGGGCCCCCCAGGTGCAGGGCGATCGCTCCGACGGCGCCGAGGCCCGCTCCTCCCGAGAGGCCGAGCAGGAAGGGATCCGCGAGCGGGTTGCGCACGAGTGCCTGCAGGCCCGCCCCGGCGACCGCGAGCGAGCCGCCCACGACGAAGCCGAGCAGCGCGCGGGGGACGCGCAGGGTGCGCACGATCGGCGACGTTCCGAGGGCGGTGAGCGGCACGTGGGCCGGCCCGAGCAGCACGGCGAGCGCGAGGGCGACCAGCGCCAGGCCGGCCAGGCCCAGCCACTTCATCGCCACCCCTCCAGCCGGCGGCGCAGCTCCGCGACGGCCGCGGCGGTACGCGGCGAGGGTTGGCCGAACAGCTCCCCGGGCAGTCGCAGAAAGCGCCGCTCGCGGACGGCCCGAATGCTCTGCCATTCCCGGCGGACCGCGTACCGGGGCGGGGTCGAGTCCTCGAGCACCGCGATGGCGTCGGGATCGCGTGCGGCGAGAGTCTCCAGCGACACGGTGGCCGAGGCCGCCGCGATGTCGTGAAAGACGTTCACCCCGCCGGCGAGATCGACAAGCTGGTCGAGGTAGCTCCCCGCGCCGATCACCATGGGCGGGTTGTCCCAGACGACGAAGACGAGTCGCACCCTGTGCGGGAGGACCGGCCGCGGCGCCCGCAGCAGCGCGGTGAGCGCGGCGGCGAGGGAGTCGCCGGTGGCGGAGTGGCCCGTGAGCGTCCCCAGCAGGCGGGCGGCGCGGGCGACGTCCTCCACGCGGTCCTGCCGGACGACGACGGCCGGGATGCCGATCCGCGTGAGCTGCGCGGCGGCGGTCTCGTTCAGCGACGAGCGGTACAGCACGACGAGGTCGGGCCGGCGGGCCGCGACCGCCTCGAGATTGGGATTCAGGCCGTCGCCGACGACCGGGACGGCGAGGGCGGCGGGAGGATACTTGCACCAGGTCGTGCGGCCGACCACCTGGGGGCCGGCCCCCAGGGCGAACAGCAACTCAGTCGAGCCGGGGCTGAGTGAGACTATGCGACGGGCCGGACCCGGGAGCGTGACCACCCGCTCGGCATCGTCACGGACGCTGAGGACGCCCGTCGTCGCCGCGCCGGGGCGGTCGGCGGCGCGGCCACACGCGCCGAGGAACACGGCGACGAGCAGCCGGCGGGCGAGGTGGGTGCGATGAGCCCGGCAACGCATGACAGAAACGCCCACCCCCGACGGAGCGGAGATGGGCGAGCGCCTGCGCCTGGTGCGCAGCGCCACCATCCCTCCCGCGAGGGATCTTCAGGTGGCGCGAACGGAGAGGTCTCCTGGCTTCGGGCGGTCGGCTCGCCTTCCCGGTTTCCCAGTGGCTGTGAGCCGCTACGTCGTGCCCGTTACAGTGGCGGGGCCGCGCCGGACTCGCACCGGCTTCCGTGAATCCCCGTTCGCTTGTACAGCGGAGCCTAGTCTAAGGGGCGAGCTGGCGGTGCGCAATAGCCATCAGCCGTCAGCCATCAGCCATCAGTGATGGCGGTGGCTGATGGCTGACGGCTGACAGCTGACGGCTTTCGCTTCAAGGCGACGACCAGTGCCCACAGCATGGCAAGTCCCGCGAGCACGACGATGATCCACCACTGCCGCTGCAGCTGGAAGCCGGGTCGCGGGAGCTCGACCGTCACGCGCGCACCGGCCGCGAGCGGCCCGATGCGGTAGCGTGCGAAGCGGCGCTGCTCGATCGGTTCGACCCCCAGCGGCTCGAGCGCGGACGAGACGACGCGCGCCGTGGTGTCCTCGAGGAGCAGGTCCACCTCGTCGGTGGGCTGGTCGACCGGAAGGGCGAGGGTAGCCAGGTCGGCTGGGACCACGTAGTTGTAGGTGAGCTGGCGCAAGAGGCCCGGAGGCATCGGGCCGAATACCGCCACGACGTCCGCCCGGCGCTCGACGGCATCGGCGGAGAAGTCTCCCTCGCCGACCCGGAATTGCAGGACGCCGGCGGGAAGCGCTCCTGCCCACACCGGTCGCACGGTGTCCGGCGCGACGCGGGTGCGGCTGCCGGGGTTCGTGAGCTCGAGGATCTCGAGCACGTCGCGCGTGCCGTCCCGCTTGACGCGGGCGACGGTGACGAGGCGGCGGCGCAGGTTGATCGGCGGGCCCTGGGGGCCGGAGACGGTGTCGTACACCACGATCGGACCGGCGTGGGACGTCCCCGGGGCGTGGATGCGCATCGGCTCGGAAAAGTACGCCACGCCCTGGTAGAGGACGCTGACGAGGTACTGAGCGGTCGTGTCGAGCTGGGGCACCCGCAGCCGGTAGCCGCCGCCGGCAGCGGTGCGGGCGGAGTCCACCGGGCCGGCACTCGCCATCGTCACTTGATGCAGAACCGCCCAGCCACCGGCCATGGGATGTGTCCCACCCCCTCGTCTCTCCCCCCCACGCCCCGCTCCCCCGGCCCCACCCCCGACGGAGACCGTCCCCCACACGAAGCTGCGCTGCGCGCCCAGGCCAGCCGGGCCCACGCACGCGAGTGCGAGGAGCGCGACGAGGGCGTTACGGGGTGAACTTGCCGAAATCTTCAGGGTCGAGGTTCTGGAGGTAGGATTTCAGCGTGTCCGCGTCGAGCGGCTGCGGGGCGCCCGCGCCCGGCTCGCCGGTGTCGATCGCGGTATGCTCGAGCAGCGTTTCGCTGGTGAAGATCGGCGCCTTGAGGCGCAGCGCCACGGCGATCGAGTCCGACGGGCGGGCGTCGATCTGGATGACGGTATCCCCGCGGTAGATGTGCAGCTCGGCGAAGTACGTGTTGTCTTTGACTTGCGTAATGATGACCTTGCGCAGGTCCGCGCCCAGCCCGACGATCACCTGCTTCAGCAGGTCGTGCGTGAGTGGACGGGAGAACTTCACGCCCGCCAGCTCCATGGCGATGGCGCTCGCTTCCGCCGGCCCGATCCAGATCGGGAGCACACGCTCCCCCTCCCGTTCCTGCAGGATCACGACCGGCGTGTTGGTCGTGCGGTCGAGCCCGAGGTGGGCCACGCGCACTTCGATCACGGGCGGCTAGGTGCCGAGGTCCCAGGACGCCAGGTACCGCTGCTGCTCCGGCGTCAGCGTATCGATGGACGCACCCATCGCTTGCAGCTTGAGCCGCGCGATCTCCGCATCCAGCTCCCGCGGGATGCGGTGGACGTCCCGCTCCAGCGTCCGGGCGTGCCGGACGACGAACTCCGCCGCCAGTGCCTGGTTGGCGAACGACATATCCATCACGCTCGCCGGGTGCCCCTCGGCGGCCGCCAGGTTCACCAGCCGGCCGTCCGCCAGCACGAACAGCCGCTTGCCGTCCAGCCGCCACTCCGCCACGAAATCCCGTACCGGCGTCGGGCCCTGGGCGGCCTGCTGCAACGCCTCCAGATCGATTTCGACGTTGAAGTGTCCGGAATTGGCGATCACTGCGCCGTCCTTCATCGCCCGCATGTGCTCGAGCCGGATGACGTGGATGTTTCCCGTCATGGTGACGAACAGATCGCCCACGCGCGCCGCCTCGGCCATCGGGACCACCCGGTAGCCATCCATCTGGGCCTCGAGCGCCTTCAGCGGGTCGATCTCGGTGACCAACACGTTCGCCCCCGCCCCGCGCACCCGCATGGCGAACCCGCGCCCACACCACCCGTACCCCGCCACGACGACGGTGCTCCCGGCGATCAGAAGGTTGGTGGCCCGCAGGATGCCGTCCAGCGTGGACTGCCCGGTCCCGTACCGATTGTCGAACAGGTGCTTGGTGTCCGAGTCGTTGACGGCCACGACCGGAAACTGCAGCACGCCGTCCTTCGCCATGGCCCGCAGGCGGATCACGCCCGTGGTCGTCTCCTCTGTGGAGCCGATCACCCCCGTCACCAGCGCTTTGCGCTCCGCCGGCGACAGCGTCTCGACCCAGTGGCGCACCGGCGGCGCCAGGTCGTCGAGGCGGTTCAAGGCGACCATGTGGAGCGCGCCCACCAGATCCGCGCCGTCGTCCATTGTCACGTCGGGCCGGTGGGCGAGCGCCGCGCGGATGTGGTCGTAGTAGGTCTCGTGGTCCTCGCCCTTGATGGCGTAGACCTTGATGCCGTGGTCGCGCACGAGATGGGCCGCCACGTCGTCTTGCGTGGAGAGCGGGTTCGAGGCGCACAGCGCCAGGTCGGCCCCGCCCGCCTGGAGCGTGACCGCCAGGTTGGCGGTCTCGGTGGTGACGTGCAGGCACGCCGAGAGCCGCCGGCCGGCCAGCGGCTGCTCCCGGGCGAAGCGCTCCCGGATTTGCCGCAGCACCGGCATGAAGCGCTCGGCCCACTCGACCCGGCGGCGACCCGGCTCGGCGAGGGAGAGATCCTTGATGTGATGGTCGGCGGGCGCCCGTCGAGCCGTCATCGTCATGCGGTCGCCTTGATCGCCGAGTAATGGGGGGAGCGCTGCACGGCGAGCCGCAGGTCCTCGACGCGGTTCGCCTGTTCCCATGTGAAGAACTCGACGTCCTGGTCCCCCACCCGCCCCCGCTCGTAGGAGCGGCCGAAGTGGCCGTACGTGGCCGTGGGCCGGTAGATCGGGCGACGCAGCCGCAGCGCCTTGATGATCTCGAGCGGCCGCAGGTCGAAGACGTCGCGCACCGCGTCCTCGAGCGCCGCCGCCGGCACGGTGCCGGTGCCGAACGTCTCGATCATGATGGACACCGGTTCGGCGACGCCGATGGCATAGGCCACCTGGGCCTCGCAGCGGGCCGCGAGTCCGGCCGCCACGACGTTTTTCGCCACCCAGCGCATCGCATAGGTCGCGGAGCGGTCCACCTTGGAGGGGTCCTTCCCGCTGAACGCGCCACCGCCGTGCCGGGCCATGCCCCCGTAGGTGTCGACGATGATCTTGCGCCCGGTCAGACCGGCGTCGCCCTGGGGGCCGCCGACCACGAAGCGACCGGTCGGGTTCACCAGGATCTCCGCTTCGGCGAGCTCGAAGCCCGCTTCCGCCAGGACCGGCCGGACGACGTGGGCGATCACGCCGGCGCGCAGGTCGGTGTTGTCCACTTTGTCGGAGTGTTGCGTCGACACGACCACTTTCGTGACCCCGACCGGGCGGTCGCCTTCGTAGGCGACACTGACCTGCGTCTTGCCATCGGGCCGCAGCCAGGGCAGCTCCCCGCGCTTGCGCACCGTCGCCAGCCGCTCGGCCAGCCGATGCGCGAGCACGATCGGCAGCGGCATCAGCGACGGCGTTTCACGGGTCGCGTAGCCGAACATCATTCCCTGGTCGCCGGCGCCGCCCCGGTCCACCCCCATCGCGATGTCGGCCGATTGCTTGTCGATGGTGGTCAGCACCGCGCAGGTCTGCGCGTCGAAGCCAAAGTTCGCGTCGGTATAGCCGATGGACGTGATCGTCCCCCGGACGATGTCGGGGATGTGCACGTAGGTCTGGGTCGTGATCTCCCCCGCGACGACCGCCATGCCGGTCGTGACGAGGGTCTCGCACGCGACGCGCGCCTGCGGGTCGCTGGCGAGAATCGCGTCGAGCACCGCGTCCGAGATCTGGTCGGCGATCTTGTCGGGGTGGCCTTCGGTGACCGACTCGGAGGTGAAGACGTGCCGGGCTGGAGGCATCAGGTGACCGTCCTCATGGGCTCAAACTAGCGGACCGCCGTCCGGTGGGCAACCGGGAGTCGGGGTCGAGGAGTTGGAGGTCGACGGCGTCGGCGAGTGCGAAGCGCACGATGTCTTCGGCGAGTCGCGCGGTGCGCGCCGCCAGCGCGGCCTCGGCGGCGGCGCGCGCCTGCGCGCGGCTCACCTGGCGGATGAGCCAGCGGATCAGCGGCAACGCCGGCGGCGCGACCGACAGCGTGTCGTAGCCGAGCCCGACGAGCAGAAACGCCGACGCGGGATCGGAGGCCATCTCGCCGCACACGCTCGCCGGCTTGCCCGCGGTCTGCGCCGCGTTCGCGACGAGCTTCAAGAGTCGCAACACCGCCGGGTCGTGCGGCGTGAACCGGTCCGCCAGCCGCGCATTGCCACGGTCCACGACCAGCGTGTATTGCGTCAGGTCGTTCGTCCCGACGCTGAGGAAGTCGCTGACCTCCGCCAGCCGATCCGCCATCACCGCGGCGGCGGGCGTCTCCACCATGACGCCCACCGGGACGGTGGCCGCCGCCTCGATGCCCTGCTGGCGCAGCCGCTCCGCTTCCTCCGCCACCAGCTCGCGCGTGCGGTCCACTTCCTCAAGCCGGGTGACCAGCGGGATCATCACGTGGATCTGGGCGCGGGCCGCAGCGCGCAGCGCCGCCCGGACCTGCACCCGGAACATCGCGGGCTCGTCGAGGCACACGCGGATCGCGCGCCAGCCGAGGAACGGATTGGGCTCGACCGGGGCGCGGAACGCTCCCGGGAACTTGTCGCCGCCGAGGTCGTAGGTCCGCACCACCACCGGATGGCCCGGGAAGGCATCGGCCACGCGGCGGAAATAGTCGAGTTGCTCGTCCTCGGTCGGGAGGGCGGCGTGGCCGGTGATGAGGAACTCCGTGCGCAGCAATCCCACCCCTTCGGCGCCGTGCTGGCGGGCCGCCGCGATCTCATCGGGGAGATCCACGTTGCCGCGCAGCACGATGCGCGTGCCGTCGGTCGTGACCGCCGGCTGGTCCACCGCGCGCTCCAGCTGGTGCTCGAGCTCGCGTCGGCGGAGGTCGCGCTCGCGCGCCTCGGCGATCTCGGCGGGCGTCGGGCCGACCAGCACCGAGCCCCGCGTCCCGTCGAGAATCAGGGTCGTGCCCGGGGTGATGCGCTCGAGCGCTCCCGCGAGCCCCATGACGGCGGGCATGCCCATCGAGTGCGCCAGGATCGCCGCGTGCGAGGTCCGGGTCCCCTCTTCACTCAGCAGCCCGATCACCTGGTCCCGGTCGAATTGGACGGTCAGGCCCGGCCCGATCTCCCGGGCCACGAGGATGGACGGTTGCACGATTTCCGGCTCGTCCCCGCCGCGGTGCAGCAGGTGCTGGATGACTCGGACGGTGACGCCGTTCAGATCGGCGAGCCGCTCCTTGAGGCGGGCACTGGGGCTCGTCCCCCACAGGTCGCGCACCTCGAGGGCTTTGAATTCGAAGGCCTTCTCGGCCGCGAGGTGGTTCTCCCGGATCAGGGTCTCGATGCCGCGCAGGAACTCCTTGTCTTCCAGCATGAGCAGCTGGGCGTCGAAGATGCGGGCTTCGTCCACGCCGGCGCGATCCATGGCCCGCTCCTGCAGGGTCTGGATATGGCGCTTCACGTCCTTCACGGCGGCGCGCAAGCGACGCACCTCCTTCTCGACCTGCGAGCGCGACACGACGCGCTGCGGGACCTCCGGCAGGGTCGCGCGTACGACCACGGCGGGACCGATCGCGATCCCCGGAGACACGCCGATGCCCTTCAGGAGCCGCTCACTCATCTTTCTTCTTCTTCCTTCGACGCCGCGTCCGCCGCCTCATCCGCCTCGGTGCCGGTGAGGTGCATCTCGTGGAACCCGTCCGCCACCAGCGCGAGCAGCGCCGTCATCGCCTCCTCGGCGTCCTCGCCGTCGGTTTTGATAATCAGCGTGGATCCGCGCTCCGCGGCGAGCATCATGACGCCCATGATGCTCTTGCCGTTGACGGCGAGCTCGTCCTTGCGGACCTCGACGGCGCTCTTGTAGCGGCCGGCGACCTTGACGAACTCCGCGGCCGGCCGCGCGTGCATGCCGAGGGGGTTGACGATCGTCGCCGTCCGCTCGATCACCGCCATACCCACCCCGCCACCAACCCCGCGGCCAGCAGCGTGAGCCCGAGACGCAGGCCCGTGAGGTTCGCCGGTCGCCGCCACAGCAGCACCATCCCCAGAGCGGCGCCGCCGGCCAGCGCGAGTCGCGCGCCGGCGGCGAGCGGAGCGGCGAGATAGCCGGCGGCGAGCGGCCAGGCCAACAACTTGCCCACCCAGTCCTCATTTGTCGAGCAGGAC
>CAZXKD010000027.1:0-21965 GCA_964641215.1 uncultured Gemmatimonadaceae bacterium | reverse complement strand
CCACCCGCAGGGCGCCGCCGTCGTCCACCCACGCGACGCTGCCACCGCCCGCGCTCACCGTCTCGATCAGCACCGCCGGCAGCGCCAGCGGCACGCCCCCCACGACGCCGGCGGTCTCCAACAGTGCCGCACCATTGGAGACCAGACTCGCATCCGCGCTGGTCCCACCCATGTCGAGCGTGAGCAGGTCGGTCATCCCCACCGCTTCCCCGACGAGTCGCGCGCCGACCACGCCACCCGCCGGCCCCGACAGGGCGAGGGCGGCGGCGTGCGCGGCGGCCGCTTCCGGCGCCAGTGTGCCGCCACTCGAGGTCATGATGCGCAGCGCCTCCACGCCACGGCGTCGAGCCTCCCCGTCGGTCTGCGCGACAGACGCGCCCACGATGGGACGCAGGTACGCTTCGGCGACCGTGGTGCTCGTGCGCTCGTACTCGCGAAACACCGGCAGCACCTCGTGGCTGGCCGCCACCGGGACCGGCAGCGCGGCGCGCAGCGCCGCGGCGAGGCGCTGCTCGTGCCGCGGGTGACGAAAGGCGAACAGCAGCGCTACGGCCACCGCCTCGGGGGGAGGCGCCAGCGCGCGCACCGCGTGCACCACCCTCGCCACCTCGGCGTCGGTGAGCGGAGTGACCGGGCCGTCGGGCCCCATCCGCTCGGCGACGCCGACCACACGCTCGCGGGCCAGGGGCGGCGCGGGATGGTCGCGCGCGAGGTCGTACAGATCGGCGCGGTCTTGGCGCCGCAGCCACAGCAGGTCCTCGAATCCGGCGGTCGCGACCAGGACGACGTTCGCCCCTCGTCGCTCGAGCAGCGCGTTGGTGGCGACCGTGGTGCCGTGGACCAGCACTTCGATCGCCTTCCCTTTCCCCGGTTCCCGTGCACCCTTCGCCAGCTCATCGAGCGCCCGGAATAATCCGACCGCCGGGGCCTCGGGTGTGCTCACGACCTTCCGAACCTCGATCGCCGCTCCTCGCCCGCCCCCACCCCTCAGCGCCACGAGATCCGTGAACGTGCCGCCGACGTCGACGCCGACTCTCATTGGACGACCACCGAATGCGGAACGCGGAGGTCGGAACGCGGAACAACACGCCCTGCGCACCGCGGCGGGGTGATTCTGTTCCGCGTTCCGCGTTCCGAAATCCGCATTAGTTTGGGCTCCCCTTCCACCCGGTCACAACGAGAGCGATCGCGAGCCCGAGCGTAGCCGCGACCGAGAGCAATCCGGTCCAGTCCCCGAGCTTCACGTACGGCGGGACCACGTTACTGGTCCGCAGCCGGTCCGCGACGGCGGCCTCCCGCTCGAGCGCAGTCTGATCGTACGCGTAACCGAGCGGGTCCACGAACTCCGTGATACCCGTGTTGGCGGCGCGGGCGACGCCCATACGGTTCTCGATCGCCCGCATCACCAGATGGGAGGCGTGCTGGGATGGCCCGGCCGTGCGACCATACCAGCCGTCGTTGGTGACATTGACGAGGAAGTCGGCGCCGGCGCGGCGATAGCCGCGCGCCATGTCCTCGAAGATCGACTCGTAACAGATGATCACGCCGAAGCGCCCGATGCTGATCGGATAGAGCGGCAACGCCTTGCCGCGGCCGAACCCGCCCGACCACCGACCGAGCCACGGCACCTTCCGGAACCAAGCCACCGGCACGAACGGGACGCGCTCCACCACCGGGACGAGGTAATGTTTCTCATACACGGGCCAATGCCGCCACTGGCCGGTCGAGTCGTAGAGCACAGCCGCGTTGTAGGAGGTGAGGACCCCACCTGCGCGCTCAGCGTGCAACACGCCGGTGAGTACCGGGGTGTGGCTCTCGGCCGCAAACCGGCTGATCGCGGAGTCCCAAGCGGGCTGCTGCACCAGGTAGCCCGGCACGGCCGACTCCGGCCAGATGATGAGATCGGGACGGGCCTGGGATCGGAGGCGACGGGAGAGGGCGAGGTTGGCTGCCATGATGCTGTCGCCCGGCGCCTCCCACTTCTCTCCAAACGCTACGTTGGGTTGGACCAGCCCCACGACGCCGGCGTCGCGCACGCGGAGAGTCCGCTCTCGCCAGACGCCGTACCCCAGCGCGACCGCGATCGTGGCGACGACGGGGGCGCAGCGACGGGCGACGGAGCGCCACGCCGGGAGTCCCAGCAACGCATCAGCGATCAGGACGTTGCACCACACCAGCCACCACGAGACCCCGTGGGCGCCGGCGATGTCCGCCCACTGCACCAGCACGGGGGCGTCGGCGAGCGAGGTGCCGAGGCCGAGCCAGGGAAAGCTGAGGTCACCCAGGTGCCCGAGCGCCCACTCCAGCGCGGTCCAGACCGTGGGGAAGACGAGCGCGAGCGGCACATGGGGGAACCGCAACCGCGTGCGCACCGTGAGCCAGAAGAGCACGCCGGTCAACAGGCCGAGGATGGCGATGGTCGCGAGGTACCCGAGCGCGGCGAGTGCCGTGAAGTGCCAGAGCGCGACGACCAGCCAGTACAGCACGAGACCCTGAGCGGCGACACCGTACCAGAAGCCCCACCGGAAGGCGCGGCGCGGATCGGCGTCCGTCACGCACTCACGGACCAGGAGCACCGCCGGGGTGACGGCCAAGAAGCTGAGGACCGGCAGCGTGAAAGGAGGATAGCTTGCCGTGAGCGCCAGCGCACCGAGGGCGATCAGCCCCGCGACGCGGCGGCGGCTCACAGCACCACGTCACGTCCTTCTTCGGCCGACCGGTAGACCGCCTCCAGCACTCGCTGCACGGCGATCTGGTCTTTGGGCGGCGGGGCGTTGACGTCCCCGCGGATCACGGCGAGGAAGTACGTCCACTCGGCGCGGTAGGACTGAGCGAACTGGGTCTCGCGCCCGCTCGCGCCCGTGGGCGTGACGTCGGTCGGGGCGCCGTGGACTTCCTTGAAGACCCGCAGGGGATTGATGGCCGCCGAGCCGTTCTTGCCGACGAGGTCGAACCAGAAGCGCTCGCCCTCGCCCATGTGCCGCCAGCTCACGTCCACGGCGATCGAGACCCCGCTCTCACACACGACCAGCGCCGCCCCCATGTCCTCGACGCCGTCGGGGCTGCGCCGGACGGCGTGCGCCGACACGCGCCGCGGGATGGGCCAGCCGGCCAGCCACAGGCCGAGGTCGAGGAGCGGCAGGCCGAGGTCGAGGAGCGCGCCGCCCCCGGCCTCCTGACGCCGCAGCCGCCAGGGGATCATCTGGCGACTCGGCTGGAACGTATACCAGCCCGCGCGCACCACGTCGATGGTCCCGATCTCCCCGCCGGCGAGAAAGCCGCGCACGACTTGCACGTCGGAGCGGAAGCGGTGGTTCATCCCGACCAGCACGCGCTTGCCGTAGCGTTCGCCCGCCTTGAGCACGTTCTCGACACCCTGCGAGGAGAGCGCCAGCGGCCGTTCGCACAGCACGTGCACCCCGGCCGAGAGCGCGGCGACTACGTGGATCTCGTGCAGGTGGTTCGGGGTGCAAATGACCGCGGCGTGGGCCGCGGCGTACTTCAGGACCTCCTCGATGTCGTCGTAGGTGTCCTTCACCTCGAAGCGCGCGGCCAGGGCCTGAGCCTTCGACAGGTCGTTGTCACAGATGGCCGCGATCTCGACGCCCGCGATCCTGCGCAACGCCGGCAGGTGGGCGACCTGCGCGATCGCCCCCGCCCCGATGACGGCGATGCGGATCGGGTCGCTCACCGGCCGGCCCGGAAACGGTACATCACACCGGCCCGGAGCGAGACCGTCGACAGGTCCGTCGCGACGACCCCCCGACCCTCGAGCGTCAGCCGCCACTGCGGGCCGACCGCGTAGTCGGCCCCGATGGTGCCGTTCAGCCCGGCGGAGACTCCATCGAGAGCGTCTGCGACGAAGGTGCCGTTGATCGCCTTGCCGCTGCCGTGACGCAGGTGCACGCCCGTCCCCACTCCGAGGTATACGGTGAGCGTCCGGCCCTGCGGCAGCGTGTATTGCAGGTCGAGGTCGCCGGTGAGGTCCGACCACGTGATGCGACCGACGTCGATCGTGAAATTGGAATCGGGATCGTTGACGATCGAGCGCAGCTTCCGGTTCAGCTCGTTGATCGCGTGTTGGTTGAAGGTGCCCTTGAAGTAGGACAGGCCGAGCAGCACGCGCACGTGCGGGGCGACGTAGCCGTAGTCCAACCGCACGCCGCCCACGATCGTGCCCCGCAAGCGGCTCGCTCCCAGCGCCCCCAGGTCCACTTGGAGACCGGAGGGTCGCAGGCTGTCGTAGGAGAACTGATTGAGAACGGCTTGGGCGCTCAGGCGGTCGGGAGCGCGGGCGGACAGCCACACCGCCACCGCCACGATTGCCCGACCGCCTGACCGCCCGGCCGCCCTAATAGAGCTTTTCAACACGCGTCCCCGGGTAGTAGGTGGCGAGGATCTCCGGGTACTGCTGGCCGGCGCGCGCGCGCCCGATGGCTCCCCACTGGCACAGCCCCACGCCGTGTCCCGCCCCGGCGCCCGTCGCGACCAGCCGACTGACCTGCCCGTCGCCGCCATGGGTCACGAACACCTGGAATGCCGCGCTCTGCAGCAGCCGGTCCGCGTCGGGCCGCAGCACACCCCGGACGTCGGGACCGGCGATCCGCACGTCGCCGCGGGCGAACACGATGCGCAGTTCGCCTACCCGTCCCGAGGTCGTCGTGCGCGCGATCGCGACATCGGTGATCGGCTGCAAGCCGTCCTCGCTCACCGTCATCACGGCCGGGAGGGTTCGCGTCAATATAGCGCGCAGCTTGGCCCCGTCCCACTCCTCTCGCCAGCGAAATCGCGGCGAGATCTCGCAGTAGTAATGACCGCCACCGCTCGCGTCCGACACGGGACGCAGGTAGGGACGCGGCTGCGACGCCCGGAACGCCTCCTCCACGCCAGCTGTGCTGAAGCCGCAGGTCGAGTGGAAGTAGGCGTCGATCAGCTCGCCGTGGTAGCGCACGACCTGCCCTGCGGTCGCGCGCACCGCGGCCCAGACCTGGGGCGTCTCTCCCGCGACACCGGCGTAGACTTGATCCCGCGTGTCGGCCCAGGCATCCACGCCGTCCGCTTCCCAGCGGCGCAGATTCCGCAGCGCGAAGGTCCGGGACACGACCGCCTGCGCGAGCAAGGCCTGGAATTCGTCGGGACGGCGGGGGCCGAGCTCGAGGCCGAGCACCCCGGCGACATAGCTCTCGACGGGCACGCGGTTCATCACCGTCATCCCCGCGTCCGTCCGCACGAGGTTGATCCGGCCGCGGTAGCGGCGGCCGTTCACCATGGCGAAGCGGTTCTCGGTGACGTTGACGGCGGAGATGCCGCGATGCGGCTCGCTCGCGCTGCCGTCCGGCTTGAGGACCCGCAGCCCTGCTCCGCCGGCGCTGTCGACCACGACCTGCCAGGTGGCGCCGGCCGGGATCGCGCCGAGCGGCGCGCCGGTGCCGTCGTCGGTGACGAACAGCTCGCCGTCACCCCCGAGAGCCAGCCGCGCGACACCGGTGAAGAGCCCCACGCGCAGCTCCGGTTCAGCCCCTCCCCCTCCCCCTCCCCCTCCCACCGCCTCCGGCACCAGCGGCGCCGGCCGCGGGCAGGCGTTCGTGAGCAGGGCGAGGCTAGCCAGCGCGGGCGTCGCCCAGCGCGGCATCCAGCTGTTCGAGGGTGAGCTCAATGTCGGCATCCGAGTGGGCGCTGGACACGAACGCGGCTTCGAAAGCGGAAGGGGGGAGAAACACGCCTCGCGCCAGGGCGGCACGGTGCCAGCGCCCGAACAGGCCGACGTCCGCCCGCTTCGCGTCCGCGAAGTTCCGGATCGGGCCACTCGCAAGGTAGATCCCCCACATGGATCCAACGTGTCCCACGCTGGCGGGCACCCCGTGCCGCCGCGCGGCGTCCCCTATACCCGAAACCAGCCGGGCGGTTCGCCGCTCCAGGGTCTCGTAGAACCCCGCGCGTCCCGTCTCACGCAGCGTGGCGAGCCCAGCGGCCATCGCGATCGGGTTACCGGCCAATGTCCCGGCCTGGTAGACCGGACCGGCGGGCGCCACGAGCCGCATCAGCTCCGCGCGGCCGCCGTATGCCCCGACCGGCAGGCCGCCGCCCACGATCTTGCCGAGCGTCGTCAGGTCAGGGCGGACGCCGAGGCGTTGCTGGGCGCCGCCGGGCGCGACCCGGAAGCCGGTCATCACTTCGTCGAAAATCAGGAGCGCCCCGTGAGCGTCGCACTGCCGCCGCAGCGCCGGATGAAACTCCGGTTGGGGCGCGATGAAGCCCACGTTGCCGAGGTACGGCTCGACGAT
The DNA here is from genome assembly GCA_964641215.1 of uncultured Gemmatimonadaceae bacterium. GTDB lineage: Bacteria > Gemmatimonadota > Gemmatimonadetes > Gemmatimonadales > GWC2-71-9 > 13-1-40CM-70-15. The sequence goes on along the minus strand of CAZXKD010000027.1, from coordinate 15,681 downwards.
CACCGCCGCGATCTCCGAGCCCCGCCGGCGGAACACCTCCTCGACTCCCTCGACGTCGTTGAACGGCACCGCCAGCGTGAGACCCGCCACGCCTGAGGGGACGCCGGGACTGTCGGGCAACCCGAGCGTCGCCACGCCCGAGCCGGCCTTCACCAGGAAGCCGTCGGCGTGACCATGGTAGCCGCCGTCGAACTTGAGGATGTACTCGCGCTTCGTGGCCGCGCGAGCCAGACGCACGGCGGCCATCGTCGCTTCGGTCCCGCTGTTGACGAACCGGAGCATCTCGAGCGACGGCATGCGCTCGCGCACCAGCTCGGCGAGCTGCACCTCGGCCTCGCAAGGAGCGCCGTAGCTCCACCCCCGCCCCGCGGCGGACGCGATCGCCTCGAACACGGCGGGGTGGGCGTGGCCCAGGATCAGCGGGCCCCAGGCGCAAACGTAATCAGTGTAGGTACGGCCATCGACGTCGGTGAGACGGCACCCGGCGGCCCGCGCCACGAAAAACGGCGTCCCCCCCACTGCCCGGAACGCCCGAACCGGAGAGTTGACGCCTCCGGGGAGCACCCGTTGCGCCCGCTCGAACAGTTCCGCCGAGCGGCTCACACCAGCGCGACCGCCCGGTAGTCGTAGTCCTCACAATCGGCCAAGCGCGCGCGGACGAAGCTGCCCGCCTCGGTCCAGCCGCCGTGCGCCACATACGTCACGCCGTCCACATCGTCGGCCTGCCACTGCACCCGGCCGACGTGGGTCGCGCCACCATCCAACGGATCGGCGACCCGGTCCACCAGGACCTCCACCTCCCGCCCGACGAACCGCGCGAGCCGCTCCGCGGAAATCGCCCGCTGCACTTCGAGCAGCTCCTCCAACCGGTCGCGCTTCGCAACGTCGGGGACGTCGTCGGGGTACTGCATCGCCCGCGTACCCTCTTGCGGCGAATAGGCGAAGGCACCGAGACGGTCGAACTGGGCCTCCTCGAGGAACGCGAGCAGCGCCCGAAAGTCGTCGTCCGTCTCGCCGGGGAACCCGACCAGGCAAGTCGTGCGCAGGGCGAGGTCCGGGATGGCGCCGCGCAGCCAGGCGAGCTTGTCCCGCAGCGTGCGCCGCCGCTCGGGGCGGCGCATCCGCTCCAACATGCGGTCGCTGGCGTGCTGGATGGGCATGTCGATGTACGGGACGATTCGCGGTTGCCGCGCGATGAGCTCCACGAGGCGCTCGGTGATGCCGGCCGAGTAGACGTACAGCAGCCGGTACCAGGGTACGGACGTCTCCCGCAGCAGCGCTGCCAGCAGGTCGGGCAGCTTCGGTCCGTCGCCGCTCAGGTCGCGGCCCCAATGCCCGAGGTCCTGGGCGACGAGGTTGATCTCGCGGGCGCCCTGCGCTTCCAACCGCTGTGCCTCGCCGACCAGCCGCTCGAGCGGCTCGGTGCGGTGCCGGCCGCGCATCAGCGGGATGGCGCAGAACGCGCAGGTGTGGTCGCAGCCCTCGGAGATCTTGAGGTAGCGCACGTGCGGCTGGTCGCCCAGGAACTGCCGCACCCCGGGATGCGCGGCCACGGGATCAGGGATCAGCCCCCGCTCCGCCAGCGCGGGGACGAGCCGGTGCAGGTCCGAGAACCCGAGGAAGAGATCCACCTCGGGGATTTCCTGCCGGAGCTCCCGGTGATAGCGCTGCACCAGGCACCCGACGGCTACGACGGCCTTCACGTCGCCCGTGTCCTTCAGTCGGGCGGCGGCGAGGATGGCATCGATCGATTCCTGCTTGGCGGCATCGATGAAGCCGCAGGTGTTGACCAGAATGACATCGGCACGAGGGAGGTCGCGGGTCACGACCGCGCCGTGGCCCACCAACTCGCCGACCAACCGTTCGGAGTCGACGGTGGCCTTGTCGCAGCCGAGCGAAATGACGCCCAGCCTCATCCGCGGTAGTTCCCGAACTTCAGCTCGATGCCCCACTCCTGGCTCCGCAGAAAGGTGATCACCTCCTGCAGCTCGTCCTTGGAGGGAGACTGCACCCGGATCTCGTCACCCTGGATCGAGGCTTGCGCCTTCTTGAACCTCCGGTCCTTGATTGCTTTGACGATCGCCTTGGCTTTCTCTTGCGGGATGCCCTGGGTCAGCTTGATCTCGCGGCGGACCGTGTCGTTCGCCGCCGGGGTGACGGCCCCGAGCACGAGGTTCATCACCGGCACACCCCGCTTGATGAGCTTGCCCTGCAGCACGTCGAACAACGCTTTCATCTTGAAGTCGTCATCGGCCACGAGGGTGAGCGTGGCCGCGGCGCGGTCGAACGCGACGGCGGCCTTCGACCCCTTGAAGTCGTAGCGCTGGGCCACCTCTTTGGTGGCCTGGTTCACGGCGTTGTCGACCTCCTGGAGATCCGCTCCGGTGGAGACGTCGAACGACGCGAGACTGGCCATGGGCCGGAATATAAAAGGGAGGGGGGACCGTGGCGCCGGACCCCCGGCGCGGAGTCAGGGCTTCAACTTGAGCGCCGTGAGCGCGAGTCCCGGCGGCATGCCTTGCGGGAAGCGCGCGAACCGGGCGAGCTCCGCCCAGCCCTGCGGCGGCACGTTGCGCTGCGGCGCGTACGACTCGCCCGAGCCCGCCACTGTACCCGTGATGATCCAGAGCGGAGCCGTGATGCCCGCAAGGAGCCCGTTTGAAATTGTAGAGAAGACGCCCAGCACCGTCCAACCAGCGACCGCGCCCGCGCCGGAACTCCACGCCGTGAGCTTCCCCCGCGCGACCGCGCTCGTGGGGAGGACCACGGCGCCCGAGTCGGCGAGTACCCAGACGGTGTCGGTCGTCACGGCGAGCAGCTCCCCTTCCACCGTCCGCCGAGAGGAGCCCACCTGTTCGAGCTCGATCCACGCACCGTACGCCGAGCTCTGAGCCTGCCGCGGTGAAGGGAGGAAGCCCGAGGGAGCGGTGTTGGTGGCGCACGCCGCCGCGAGGATGGCCGCCGCGAGGCCGGCCCCGCGGTGCGCCCGCTCAATGGGCCGCATAGCGGCTACTCCAGAACAGGCGCTCCATGGCGGGCTCGAGGCGCTTGTACGCGGGCGCGAGCGCGCGTAGGGAACCCGCCGGATCGACGGCCAGGCGAAGAGCGAGCAGCGGGTTCTGCTCGGACCTCCACTCGCGGCGCATCCACTCGAGATAGTAGCCGCGGGCTTCCAGGAAGAGCTCGAGCCGGTCCGGATGCGGCGGCAGCCGGTACACGAGCTCGTACGCGTCCCCCGGCAGCGTGGTCAGGACGCGGGTGGAATCGAGCAGTGCCGCGCGTGCCGCCGGCGCGTCCCGTCCACTGCGCAACACGCGCGCAGGCGCGATCCGTGTCGGCCGTACCGAGTCTTGCAGGGTGGCGAGCGCCGCGTAGTCGAGCCGCCACAGGCCGCGCGTGAGGCGGAGGCGCACGCGGAGCGACGCGCCGCCTGCGGGGGGGAGCGGCACCACCTTCGTGTCCGCGGCAAGCGGCCCCGTCTCCCCCATGCGGCCTACAGGCGTCCAGCCGCCCCGGGCGTCGGGCACGAGGACCTCGATCTGACCGAGGGCGCGGCCGAGCCCGCCGGCGTGCGCCCGTGCCGGCCCGTCGGTGTCGAGCGAGGCAAGCCAGCCGGCGGCGTCGCTCCCGAGGTACGCGAGCGCCTGATAGATGAGGAAGGTCGTCATGAGTGATTGGCGCGCCGTGATCACCAGGCCGGAGCGTCCGGGCGACACCCCGTCGAACTCGAGGTCGATCGTTTCCCGAGCCGCCAAATCGGTTGAGTCAGCCAGGCTCGAGCGCTCGCGGCCGTCTGCGGCGAGCACGGCCGCGCGACAGTCACCCTCGGCGGCCGCGCAGCGCGAGGGCGACGTGAGCGAGCTCGCGGCCCAGAATGTCCCCTCGGGGGTCGCGAACACCCGCCCGCCCTCGGGGCGCGGCGCGACGAGCAGGTTGGCGAACCGAATCACGTGCGTCTCCAGTGCTTCGTTCGTGAGACGGAGCGCGAAGTCGCGCCCCCGGGGGCGGACGTGGTACAGCATGTCTACATCGGTAGCCTCGAGGGCAGGCGCGATGCTGGCGGAGAAACCCTCGGCCTCCAGCCGCTCCACACCGGCGGAATCGGTAGCGTAGAACGTCGGACACGACCCGAAGCACGTCTTGGGACTCGTGGCGCAGAACCCCGCCACCGCCGCCGTCACTCCCGCCATGACGGTGAGGGCGGTCGTGGCCCCGGAGGGACGCAGCACGTTGGTCTCGAACAGCGCCACAGAGTCGACGGGCAGCCGGAACCGACCGCTGTCGACGCGCACCCGACGCCCATCGAGCAGCGCTCCTCCGCCCTCGATGACGTTCGCCTGGGAGTCCACCGTCCACGCGGACAGGACGTACACGTAGCCGCTGCGCAAGTGCGCCTTGAGATACGGCGACGCATTGTCGAGGGTGCGAACCTGGTCCGGAAGCGTGAGTTTCCGGTCCACGCGCTTGACGCAGCTGCCTGCGAAGAGGGCCGCGGTGACCACGACAATCGCGGCAGGGAAAGGCCTGGGTCTCGGCTTCACGGTAAGGACAATCGTGAGCCGCGGTCAAGCAACCGTCAAGCGTTCTAGAAGAGAAAGCTTTCGAGCGCTCGGGCCCTGGACACGTGCCGCAGCCTGGCGAGCGCCTTTTCTTTGATCTGCCGCACCCGCTCCCGCGTGATGCCCAGCAGGGAGCCGATTTCCTCCAGCGTCATCGGCTCTTGCCCCTCGAGCCCGAAGTAGAGTCGCAGGATCTTCGCCTCCCGGTCCTTGAGCGTCGCGAGCACTTCCTCGATCGACTCGGTGAGCGCGTGCTCGAAGATCTCGTCATCGGGTCCCGGGTTCTGCGTATCAGGAAGGTAATCGAGGAGCTTGTTGTCCTCTCCCGGGGTGAGCGGCGCGTCGAGGGACAGGTGCGCCTGGCTGATGGAAAGCGTTTTGGCGACTTCGTCCTCGGAGATGTCCATCCCTTCGGCGATCTCTTCGACCGTGGGCTCGCGGCCCAGCTCCTGGAGCAGCGCCGAGGAGCGCTTGCCGATGCGGTGCAGCGTCCCGGCCCGGTTGAGCGGGACGCGCACGATGCGCGACTGCTCCGCGAGGGCCTGGAGGATCGCCTGCCGGATCCACCACACCGCGTAGGAGATGAACTTGATGCCTTTCGTTTCGTCGAACTTGTGGGCGGCGCGGATCAGGCCCAGGTTGCCCTCGTTGATCAGATCGGAGAGCGAGACCCCCTGATTCTGATACTTCTTGGCCACCGACACGACGAACCGGAGGTTGGACCGGACGAGCTTGTCGAGCGCCTCTTCCTCTCCCTGCTTGATCCGCTGGGCGAGGGCGACTTCCTCCTCGCGCGTGATGAGGGGATACTGGCTGATCTCCCGGAGGTACTGGTCCAGCGACCCCTCATCGAACGATGCCCGCTTCGCCGTGTTCAGATGCATGGGATGGCCACCCTCCAAGCACGCCGCGATGCCGCGCCACACACGACGGACGGCCGCGGCGACGGCAGGGTCGCGGCCTCCGGGTTGCCACCGTCCCGGGTCAGCGAATCAGCGACCCGAGCCGGCGCCAGCGAATATCCGTGAGCCAAGGAAGCGGATCGCGCGCTTCCCGATCATAACTGAAATAGACGACGAGTGGGCGCCCCTTGACCGCTGACTCGTCCACGAATCCCCAGTACCGCGAATCCGACGAGTTATCCCGGTTGTCCCCGAGGACGAAGTACTTCCCCGGCGGCACGAGGAGCGGCCCCCAGTTGTCGCGCGTCGGGTGCTGCCGCCGCAAGTCGTCCGGTGCGCCCACGAAATAGCCGCGCTGCCAGCCGAACTCGGAGTCGGAGAGGTCGTGCTCGGCATCGATGTGTTGCACGTACGGCTCGGCCAGCGCCGCGCCGTTCACCTCCACCTGACCATCCCGCATGGCCACCGTGTCCCCGGCCCGGCCGATCACGCGTTTGACGTAGTTGAGCGTAGGATCCCGCGGATACTCGAACACGATGATGTCGCCGCGCTGCGGCGCTCCGAACCCGGGGAGCCGGGCATGGGTGCCGGGGATCTGCGCGCCGTACACCGCCTTGTTCACAAACAGGAAGTCGCCGGCGAGCAACGTGTGCTCCATGCTGCCGCTGGGGATCTGGAAGGCTTCGATCAGGAAGGTCTTGATGATGAGGAACAGCACCAGTGCCATGCCGAGCGAGCGCATCCAGCTGTCGAACCAGCGCGCCAGCCGCGACCGGCGTTTCTCCACCGCGATGGGGGCGCGAGGTGGTGGCGCTGAATCCGCGCCTTTGCCAACCGGAGAGGCCCCCAAGTCCTGCATGCGACGTACGTTAGTGAGGTGCCCGGCACGGCGCAACAGTCACCGCCCAGCCGCGCGCCGCCCCCCACTGTCGGATCCGCTCGCGGAAGTCCTCCGGTCGATCGGCGAACCGCACCCGGGCGGCGAGGCACGCCGAGCCGCCCTCTCGCTCCAGTCGCGCCCAGCGCACCGAGATCCCGTCCAATTCCGCGAGCGATCCGCCGTCCAACGGGGAGCCCCCGGCGGCGAGGACGATCACCAGCGATTCGTGATCCATGACCCACGAGGCTAGTGCCCCACCCTGCCGCCTGCATCATCCCGCAATTGCGCCTGGTGTCGATTTCGCGCGAGCGGCGATCAAGTCTCCGTGTCGATCTGCGCCCGCTGCAGCTTCCCGGAGTAGTCCACGTAGACCACCTTGATCTCCGAGTAGAAATCGTACACCGCCCATCCGCCCTCGCGGTGACCGTTACCGGTCTGTTTCACCCCGCCGAACGGCAGATGCGCCTCCGCTCCGATCGTCGGGGCGTTGACGTAGGTGATTCCGGTGTCGAGGTCTTCCATCGCCTGGAAGGCCGCATTCACGTCGCGAGTGTAGAGCGAGCTCGACAGACCGTAGGGCACGTCGTTGTTCACTCGGATCGCCTCGTCGAGGTCGGCGACCCTGATCACGGAGAGGACGGGCCCGAAGATCTCTTCCTGCTCCACGCGCATCCCCGGCTTCACCCCCGCCAGCACGGTCGGCCGGTAGAACCATCCCGCCGCCAGCGCTTTCTCGCCCGGCGCCTCGCCACCGATCACCACGGACGCGCCCTCCTCCGCCCCCACCCCGACGTAGTAATCGACCTTCTTCCTCGCCTCTTCATGGATCAGCGGACCCACTTCGGTCTTCGGATCGAGCCCCGATCCGAGGCGCAACCGCTGCGCCCGATCGCCCACCATCTTCACGAATCGGTCGTGCACCTGCTGGTGCAGGATCAGCCGGCTGGTCGCGGTACAGCGCTGGCCCGTGGTGCCGAACGCGCCCCACAGCACGCCGTCCAGGGCCAAGTCGAGATCGGCGTCTGCCATCACGATCATCGCGTTCTTGCCGCCCATCTCCAGCGACAGCCGCTTGTGCATCCTCCCACACGTCGCCCCGATGATCGCTCCCGTTGCGGTCGAGCCGGTGAACGAGATGACCGGGATCTCCGGGTGCTCGACGAGCGTCCGTCCCACCACCGAGCCCTGGCCGTGGACCAGCTGGATGACGTCGGGCGGCAACCCGGCCTCGAGCAGGATCTCCACCAGCAGATGCGCCGTGTGCGGCACGTCCTCGGCCGGCTTGAAGATCACCGCGTTTCCGCACGCCAGGGCAGGAAACATCTTCCAGGTCGGGATCGCCATGGGAAAGTTGAACGGCGTGATGAGCCCGGCAATGCCGATCGGCCGTCGGTAAGCCATCGCCCACTTGTGGCGCAGCTCGGAGGGCACGACGCGACCGAACAGACGTCGTCCCTCGCCGGCTGCGTAGAAGGCCGTGTCGATCCCTTCCTGAACGTCGCCGCGGGTCTCCGTGAGCACCTTCCCCATCTCCCGCGTCATCGCCCTGGCGATCTCTTCTTTGCGGGCGACCAGCAACTCGCCCACGCGCTGCAGCACCTGACCGCGGATCGGCGGAGGTGTTCGGGACCACGTCCTGAACCCCCGCTGGGCCGCAGCGACGGCCCGCGCCACATCGTCGGGGCCCGAGCGCGGGAAGCACCCGATCACGTCGTTCCAGTCCGCCGGGTTGCGGTTCTCGAAATACGCGCCGGTGGACGGGGCGACCCAGTCGCCGGAGATGAGGTTCTTGAAGCGCTCAGCCATCCGGGTCAGTCCGTCAGTGAGAGGGGGGAGGAGCAGGAGCGGGCGACGGCGCGGCACAGAACCCGGCGGCCGGCGCCTTCGCATACCCGATGCGGGGCAGAATCTCGCGCGCGGCGAGCACGAGGCCCCAGATGATCAGTCCCTGCGCCAACACGTGCGCGACGCCCAAGCGCCGCCGCCAGGAAGAAATGCTGCTCCAGAACCCGGCGGCGATGACGGTGGCGACGCCGCTGAGGTAGAAGATGAGCTTCAGCCCACAGCCGTGGGTGTAGGGCCACTGGGTCATCCCGATGCCGATCAGCAGGCCCAGCGCCACGCGGGCCCAGGTGCCGAGCCAGGCCGCCGAGCCGGTGCTCCGGGGCCCCGCCGCGCTGGCACCGTGCACGGCCTCCCCTCCCCGCCCTGGCACGCCCGCTCGGCGCGGGACCACGTCGCCCTTGAGATAGGGATCGGCCTCCGGGAGTCTGGCGAGGAGCTTGTCGACTTCTGCCATCTCCCGGTCCCACTTCCGCTCCTTCTCCTTGTCCACCACTCAGGCCTCCCTGGCCAAGCGGTAGCGCTCGATCTTCTTGTAGAGATTGCTGCGCGGCATCTCCAATGTGCGCGCCGTCTCGGAGACGTTCCAGTCGTGCTCTTTCAGCTTGGCGAGGAGGTAGGCCCGTTCGGCCGCCTGCTTGAACTCCTCGAAGGTGTCGGCCCGCAGCCAAGTGTCGCCTGCGACGAACGCCTCCCCCCCCACTCCCTCCCGCCCCCTTTCGCGTGCTGCGGCCCCGAGTCCCCGTCCCCCGTCTCCCGCCCCCGCCCCCGCCCCCGCCCCACCGACGACCAGCTGCTCCACGTCCTGCTCCGTCACGGTCGGGCTGACACCCAGAATGAGGAGCCGCTCGACGGCGTTGCGCAGCTCGCGGATGTTCCCGGGCCAGTCGTATGCGGACAGACGCTTCAGGGCGCCGGCGTCGAACGCTTTGGCGGGGAGGCCGGTGCGCTTGGTGAGCTGGTCGACGAAGTGCTGGACCAGCTGCGGGATGTCGGCGCGACGCTCGCGCAGGGGCGGCACGGCGATCGGGACGACGTTGATGCGGTACAACAGGTCTTCGCGGAAGCGCCCCTCGGCGATCTCGCGCTCGAGATCCTTATTGGTCGCCGCGATCACGCGCACGTCCACCGGGAGCAGCTTGCCCGACCCGACGCGGGCGATGACGCCCTCCTGCAGTACGCGCAGCACCTTGGCCTGCGCGGACAGGCTCATGTCGCCGATCTCGTCCAGGAAGAGTGTGCCGCCGTCCGCCAACTCGAACTTCCCGGCCCGGTCCGCGAACGCGCCCGTGAAGCTGCCCTTCATGTGCCCGAACAGCTCGCTTTCGATCAGCTCGGACGGGATTGCGGCGCAGTTCACTTCGACGAACGGCCCCCGGGCCCGCGGGCTGAGCGCATGGATCGCCCGCGCCACCAGCTCCTTGCCCGTGCCGTTGGCGCCGGTGATGAGCACGCGCGCCGGCGTCGGCGCCACCTTCTCGAGCCGCTCGATGACCTCCGAGACGGCCTGGCTGGACCCGACGATCTCGTACTGCGCCTGCACCTCCTCGCGCAACCGCACGTTCTCGCTCGCGAGATCGATATGGTGCAGGGCATTGCGCAGCGTGAGGAGGATGCGGTCGGTGTCGAGCGGCTTCTCGAGAAAATCGTAGGCACCGAGCTGCGTGGCCTCGACCGCTGTCTGGATGGTCCCGTGGCCCGAGATCATCACGACCTGCGCCTGCGGATCGAGCTGGCGCAAGCGCGCCAGCGTCTCGAGGCCGTCCATCCCCTGCATCTTCACGTCGAGGAACACGAGGTGCGGTCGGAACTCGGCGTAGAGCCGGAGCGCCTCGTGTCCCGAGGCGCAGGCCTGGACTTCCAGCTCCTCGAATTCCAGAACCTGCTTCAGCGCCTCGCGGATCCCCTTCTCGTCGTCGACGATCAGCACCCGGCGGCTCACGCGCGGCGCCTCCGATACAGGACGACCCCAGTCGGATGCACCGCCACATCGGCGATGGCGCGGTCCACGGCGACCGGCACGGCGCCGTCCGCACGCGCGCCCGCAATCTGCTGCGCCACTTTCTTGACTACCGGCTCCGGGAATGGGAAGCCCCGGAGGCTGAGCTCGCGGATGGTCCAGCGGGCTTCACCCGGGCGCGCGATCGCGATCGGGCCGGCGATACGCAGTGGCTCACGCTCGGCCAACATCCCCGCGAAGGGGCCCAGCGCGTCTTTGGGGAGCACTCGCGTCTCGAGCCGCGCGTGGACAGCGAATGCGCCGTCCAGCAGCTCCACGCGCAGCGAGTCAAAGCCGCGCCGCACGGTCCAGTTGATCCCGCCGCCGATGAGAGACGCCATCTCGTTCGGTGTGAGCACCACCGAGTCCGGCCCACCGGGACGTGCCAGCTCTGCCAGCTTGGTCCGGCCAGAGGTTACGCCCTTCGGCGTCGGCGCGCCCACCGCCGTGTCGGCCACCGGCGGCAGCGCCGTGCGGCGCGGCCCGAGCCAGCGGGAGGCCGCGTGGAGAATGGGGTCGCGATACCACCACGCCACCGCGCCGATCAGCAGCAGCACCAACAGTCCGATGATCCGGAAAAACCACTTAACCAAGGCGCGCACTCCTTTTGACTTGATACACCGCGCCGCCGCGTTGGAGCGTGCTCGCCATCAGGTCCACCGACTCCACCAGTGCCGTCTCGGCGAACGCCACTCGGGCCAGGGCTTCCGGCAGGCCCTGAAACGCGCCGGCATGGGCATCCCGAGCCGCCCGGCCCAGCGTGAGGTGCGGCATGAACGGCCGGCCCTCGGTCGGGAAGCCCAGGGGAGTGAAGGCCTGCTCCACCCGGTGCTGTAGCAACTCCAGGGCTGGCTCGGGGGCTACTCCCACCCATACCACGCGCGGTCGCCGCTGGTCTGGAAACACCCCAAACCCCCCGATGGCGAGCGGAATGGTGCGCCGCCCCCCCGCCCCTTCCCCCACCGTTTCGGTCCCAGCGGCCTGCACCAGCGCCCCTTCCAGCTCGGGCTCTTGCTCGGCCGGCACCTCGCCCAGGAACTTCAGGGTGAGATGGAGCCCGTCTGATCGCACCCAGTTCACCGGAAGCCGGAGCTCGCGCAGCGGAGCCGCCGCCGCCCACACCGCTTCTCGTACGCGGGCTGGGAGATTGAGCGCGACAAACAGCCTCAAGGTCCTGCCGCACCCGGACCCAGCAGGCTGCCACGGCGGTAGCCGCGCGGGTCGATCTCGATGCGGGTGAAGCCGAGGTTGGCCAACCGCGCCGTGACGTCGCCGGCGCGCGCCGTGAGCCAGGGGATCCACCGCTGCTCGACTTCGATCCGCGCTGCGTCGCCGAGGTGCCGCACCCGCAAGTCCCCGGTGACGCCGAGGGCCCGCAGGTAGGCCTCGCCCTCCTCTACCTGCCGCAGACGCGCCGGCGTGATTCGCAGGCCGTATCGCACACGGGAGGACAGGCAGGGGGCGGCGGGGGCGTCCCAGTTCGGCAGTCCCAGCGCGCGCGCTTCCTCGCGTACCGCCCGCTTGGTAAGCCCGGCCTCGGCGAGCGGCGAGCGGATCCCCGCCGCGAGCCCGGCGGTGCGGCCGGGCCGATGCTCGTGCAGATCGTCGGCGTTCGTCCCATCGCAGACGACAGCGAGCCCCCGTGCCCGCGCCTCCGGCACGAGTCGGCTCCACAGTTCGGTCTTGCAGTAGAAGCACCGGGTCGTGGGGTTGGCGAGGTAGTTGGGGTCGGCGAGCTCCTGGGTCTCGATTTCGATCACCGGCACGTCGAAGCGGGCGGCGATGTCCCGGGCGGTTTGCCATTGCGCCTCCGGATACGAGGCGCTCCGTCCGATCGCGGCCACCATCCGATCCCGGCCCAACTCGTGGCGTAACACGATCGCGAGGAGCGCCGAATCGACGCCGCCGGAATACCCGAGCAACGCTGAGGGATAGCCACTCACGAGGGCCCGAAGTGCGGCGAGTTCCGAGGGATGGGCCGACATGGGGGAATACTAACGACTTACGGTGTCTCCATCAAAGGACAGTTTGCCGACCGAAAACGGATATTCCGTAGGCAGGAAACTATACATACTTATGAAGCGTTCCAATAATACGCAATACAACTACGTAAGGTAGCAGCGTCAGTCCGGAGGCCTTCGAAATGTCGCAAAAGACTGAACTGGACGCCGTCGATCGCAAGATTGTGAAGCTGCTCTGCGCCGACGGTCGCGCCAGCTATCAAGGCATCGCCGATGAAGTCGGCCTGTCGCGGCCGGCGGTCATGGAACGCGTGAAGCGACTCGAGGAGACCGGCTATATCACCGGCTACGGCGCGCACCTCGATCGCAGCAAGCTCGGCTACTCGGTCACGGCCTTCGTCGCGGTGCGGTACGGCAACTCCGATTACGTTGGTGACGAGCCGCGCATGCGACAGATGGTCAAGCACCCTGGCGTCATCGAGTGTCACCACGTCGCCGGCGAGGACTGCTACATCCTCAAGGTCGTCGCCCCGGACCTCGAGGGCGTGCAGGACATCCTCCGCGACCTGCGGGGCCCCAATCACACGATGAACACCCGCACGACCATCGTGCTCTCGACGCTGTACGAAAAGCCCGGCCTCGTCTTCACGGAGCCCGACTGATGGCTGCCCTGCGTGGCAAAGCGCTCATCGCATACCTGGTGGTCTGTGTCTTCTGGGGATCGACGTATCTGGCGATCCGCGTGGGGGTCGGGGAGCTGCCTCCGTTCTTGTTCGCCGGGGTGCGGTTCCTGTTCGCCGGCCTGCTGCTCCTCGGGCTCGCGGCCGCGCTCGGGGACCGGCTGCCCCACCGCGGGGCCGATTGGCGCACCCTGGCGATTGTCGGGCTCTTCCTGCTAGCGGGCGGCAACGCCTTCGTGGTCTGGGCCGAGCAGTATACGCCGTCGGGGGTGGCGAGCCTGTTCGTCGTGACGGTCGCGCTGTGGATGGCGTTCTTCGACGCCATCATCCCCGGCGGCTCGGGTGATCTGAACTGGCGCGTCGTGGCCGGGCTGCTGCTCGGCTTCATCGGCACCAGCTTGCTCGTCGGCGCGAGCCCGGCCCAGCTGCTCCATGCCGATCTGCGAGGTCCGCTCGCCCTGACCGGCGCCAGCGCCTCCTGGTCCCTGGGCTCGGTGTACGCCAAGCGGCATCCGACCGAAACCAGCCCCTACATCGGTGCCGCCGTGCAGATGATCGTGGGCGGGACCGCGGTGGCACTTCTGGGAACCGGCCTGGGGGAGTGGCACGCCTGGCATCTCACCGGCAAGGGCCTCGGCGCCCTCGCCTATCTCGTCGTGTTCGGCTCGATTCTGGGCTACACCGCCTACTCCTACGCGCTGCGGCACGCTTCCGCCACGATCGTCGGTACGTACGCCTACGTGAACCCGGTCATCGCGGTGCTGCTCGGCTGGCTCATCCTTCGCGAGCCGGTCACCGGACGCACCGTCATCGCCATGGTCCTGATTCTGGGCGCGGTAGTGTGGATCCAACTCTCACATAAACTGCGTCGGACGGTTAGGCCGTCGGACCGTCGGACCGAGAGCGTCGTCACGGTCAGACCGTCCGACCGTCCGACCGTCCGACCTGAGGCCAGGCGAGAGGAAGTCAGCACCTAGTCGCTGCCGGCAACGAAGCGCGACCGCCTGTATATTCAACTGATCGCGATATGACTGCGACGACCTGTCCCCGCTGCGGCCTCCCGATGTCGCCGGGCTCACGCTTTTGCACACGATGCGGCGCCGACATCTCGGGCCCCCAGGGCGAGGTGGCCACAGCGTACGTCAGCCAGGCCGACCTCGCCCGCGCGGCGGCCCCCGAAGCCGCGCTGCTGGACTTGCTCCGCCAGGCCACCCTCGGCGACTACGACGTGCAGGCCGAGCTGGGGCGTGGCGGGATGGCGGCGGTGTTCCTCGCCCATGACATCGCACTCGACCGCAAGGTGGCCGTCAAGGTGATGTCCCCCGCGCTCCTCACCGGCGAAGGGATGTCGGAGCGCTTCAAGCGGGAGGCTCGCACCGCCGCCTCGCTCAGCCATCCGAACATCATCCCGATCTACGCGGTGAAACAGAGCGCCCACCTGCTCTTCTTCGTGATGAAGTTCATCGAGGGCCGGGCGCTGGACTCGGTGATCAAGGAGGTCGGCCCGCTGCCCATCCCGCTGGTGCAGGCGATCATGCACCAGGTGGGCGACGCGCTCGGCTATGCCCATCGCCGCGGCATCATCCACCGTGATATCAAGCCGGCGAACATCATGGTGGACAGCGATGGGCACACGATTGTCACGGACTTCGGCATCGCGAAGGTAGTGGAAGCCAAGGGCCTCACGATGACCGGCGCGACCGTGGGCACCCCCGCCTACATGAGCCCCGAGCAGTGCGCGGCGCGCGACATCACGGGCGCCTCGGATCAGTACTCCCTGGGGATCGTCGCATACGAAATGCTGACGGGGAAGCCACCGTTCGAGGCCGAGACGCTCGTCGGCGTGTTGTACGCGCAATGCCACACGCCGCCACCGCCGATCACGGACGCGCGCCCGGATCTGCCTGCTCCGCTCGCCGCGGCGGTGATGCGGATGCTGGAGAAAGAGCCGGCGAAACGCTTCTCCAGCGTCGAGGAGGCGGTAAAGGCCCTTGGTGGCACGCCCATGGATCTGGACGACCCGCGTCGCGAGGAGCTGAAATTGCTCGCGCGCACGGGGAGTGCGGCGGAGCTGCGCAAGCGAGTCAAGACGCCCGCGAGCCCGGTCCCGATGGGCCGGACGCCCCTCCCCCCGACCGCAGCCGTCGCCGGCGTGCCCACCACGCGCGTCAGCGAGCAGAAGCGGAGCGGTGGTGGGAGAGGGGCCCAGACCGCGGGCAAGCGCCGGAGCTGGGTGGTGCCGGTGGCAGGCGTGGCCGTGATCGGAGCCGCCGGTGTGATAGTGGCGCATCCCTGGCGGTCCGGCGCCCCTCCCACGCCACCACCAGGAGCCGCCGTCGCGGCGAAGACGGAGTCGACACCGCCGCGCCCGGCACCGGCCGCCCCCTCGTCCCAAGCGTTGTCGCAGCAGGTCCCGGCCGCGCCCGAGACGGCCACTACTCCGAGCGCACCGCCGGCACGCGACGCGCGCCGCCAGACGGTCGCGCCGAGCGGGCCGGGGCGTCCCCAAGAATTGGCACCGCGCGGCGAGGGGGGACGACTCCCGTCCCGGGCGCTGGCGGCGCCGAGCGCCGACAGCGCGTTCCGCGCCATGCGGACTGACGCGTGGGCGCAGCGGGAACGAGCGGTGGCAGCCGGCGCCTCCGAGGCGGATCTCACTCTGGGTGACATGGCAGCTCGCAACGCCGATAACCTGGCAGCGGAGGGCCGGGTCCCGGGGGGCCCGCCCTTCGTACGACCTTCTCACCGCCGGCTCGGCGCCCGGAGGCAGGACAATCCGCGCGTGCACGACCGAGCCGCGCGGGCGCTTCGGGAGCAGGGCGACCTTCATTCCGTTCGCGAGCTTGAGGCGCTCCGTG
>CAZXKD010000026.1:0-22533 GCA_964641215.1 uncultured Gemmatimonadaceae bacterium | reverse complement strand
GGCACGGGCGGCCTTGACGCGTTTCCTCGAGCTCGCGCCCAGCCGCTACACGGAAATGATCGCCGATGCCCGACAGCGGCTCGCGACGCTGACGGATGCCAGATGATGCGGGGACGCTGAAAGGAAATCGTATGGATCGCTTCGGGTCCGCCCTGCTCTTGGGTTGTGCGTTCGGGCTCGCTCCGCTCGCCGCCCAGAAGATTCAACTCCCAGCCGGTCTCGCGGAATTGGAGTCGCGAGCGAAGCAGGACTCGAACGACGCCGCCGCGCACTACAACGTAGCGCTCGCGTACTGGAACGCCGAACGCTGGGACGACGTCGATTCCGCCTTGCATCGCGCCATCCGTCTCGACCCGGATTTCGCCGCCGTCTACATGGCGCTCGCCGCCCTCCCCTACGCCCGGCGCTCCCAGTTGTTCGACGAAGAGTACGAGCATCGAGTCCCGTCCGATTGGCAACCGAAAATCGAGGAATCAGAGCGCATGTATCGGCATGCGGTCATGATCGACCCGCTTGTGGAGATTCGACTCGGCTATGTCATGTTGCCGACCCAGTCGCATTTTCCCCTCTCCTTGCGCGTGATGCAAGGCAGCTGGCTCGGGGATTACTGGGAGGGCGAAGGGATGTACTTCGAGGGCAAGTATCAGCAGGCATACGACCGGTTTCAGCGCGTCTATCTCCATCTCAACGCGCACGCACACAGCGAGCGCCTCTGGAACACCCTGCTCTTCTGGCATGGGCTCGCGGCGGCGCACGCGAACCAGCATGAAGAGGCGGTAAAGGACTTCCAGGCCGTCCTCGGCAATTTCCTGGACGTGGAAAACCAGAAAAAGGACTCGAGCCTGCAAGTCGTCCCGCTGCGCACCAATGAGTACCGTTACGTCCTCGGGGTCATGCAACAGCGGGCCGGGCACTACAACGAAGCGATATCCCTGTTCCGCGAAGCGGCCCAGAACGACGTGGGCCTCTACGCCGCCCACGTCCGCCTAGCGGACATCTACGACGACCACGCAATGACGTCACAGGCTGTGGCCGAGCGGCGCGCCGCCATGGACGCGAACCCCGACGACGCCAACCTCGTGCTGGCCCTCGGCAAGACCCTCGCACGGGCCCGACAATGGGTTGACGCTGAAAAAGCCATGCAACAAGCCGCGGTGCAGAATCCCCGCGACGCGCGCATCCCGTATTTCCTCGGGATCGTCGAACAGCAGCTCAACAAGCCCGCGGACGCCAAGGCCGCCTTCACTCGCTTTCTGTCCCTCGCCCCGAGCCGGTATGCTCCGCAGATCAGCGACGCCAAACAGCGCCTGGCCGCTCTCCCGTAGGGCCGCCCGGCCAGGCCTCCTCGCGGTCGCGGGGTTGTTATCCCTGTGTCCGTCGCTCCGGCTGTCCGGCCAACAACGCTCCGCCTATGAGGAGCTCCAGACGTTCTCCGGCGTCCTGAACCACATCCGCACGAATTATGTGGATTCGGTGACGTACACCGAGCTGGTGCGTGCGGCCATCGATGGCGTGCTACGCGCACTCGACCCGCACAGCTCCTTCTTCTCTCGCCTCGACTGGGAGAAGAGGAGCGCGCTGGAGCGCGGCGACCTGGCCGTGACCGGGCTTTACCTCGAGGAGGTGGACAGCGCCACCACGGTCCTCGCCGTCGCTCCCAACAGCCCCGCCGCCCGGGCCGGGATCCTCGCCGGGGACCGGCTCGTCATGGTGAACGACACATCGATCGCCGGGCTTGAGGTGCCCGCGATCGAGCTGCGGCTCGCCGGCGAGAAGGGCGCGAAGGTGCGGCTGAGCCTGGAACGGGGGCCACGACTCGAGCCGGACTCCTTCTCCGTCACGCTCAAGCGCGACTTCCTCGAGGTCCATTCGGTCTCAAGTGTCCGGATGGCGGATTCCATCACCGGCTACGTGCGACTGGAGGAGTTCCGTCTAAAGGCCTCGGACGAGGTGCACGATGCCTTGAAGCAGCTCAGGGGCAAGGGGATGCGCCGGGCGATCCTCGATCTGCGCGGTAACCCCGGCGGGCTCGTCGTCTCGGCCGTCGAGCTCGCCTCGGAGTTCTTTCCGAAGGCCACCGTCGTGTTCCGCACCCGCGGGCGCAAACGGGATTTGGACACGACCTATGTCACCAAGCGCGACGGGGATTTCCGCGAGCTACCCCTCGTGGTCCTGATCGATGAGCACTCCGCCAGTGCCGCCGAAGCGCTCGCCGGCTCGCTCCAAGACCATGATCGGGCCTTGCTGCTCGGCCGCCGCAGCTTCGGGAAGGCCTTGATGCAGGCCGATTTCCTCGTGCTCCCCTCGGGCGATGACCTCCACCTCACCATCGGCTACGTGGTGTCGCCGAGTGGTCGCTTTATCCAGCGCCGCTACCGCGGGCTGGCGGTGGAACAGTACCGCTCGTTCGCCGGGAGGTCCGGCGCGGCCCAGGACACGCTCACGGTGTTCCGG
Organism: uncultured Gemmatimonadaceae bacterium; assembly: GCA_964641215.1. Taxonomy (GTDB): domain Bacteria; phylum Gemmatimonadota; class Gemmatimonadetes; order Gemmatimonadales; family GWC2-71-9; genus 13-1-40CM-70-15. Next base: position 20,079 of record CAZXKD010000026.1, on the reverse strand, counting down.
ACGGACCACGGCCGGCCTGTGCGCGGTGGCGGCGGGATCGTGCCCGACGTGCCGCTGCCTCCCCCGGCGCCGCTACCGGTCTGGTGGAGCGCGGCCGCGGATAGTGGCTTCGTGGAGGCGGTAGCCGACAGTGTCGCGCTCACGTTGCCGGTCGACCTCGCCGCACGACGCAACTGGATGGCAGCTCCGGGACAGTGGCACGCCAAACTCCTCCCGCCGTTCCTTGCCCGTGTGCGCAGCCACCTCCACGTCGCGGCCCAGTCCGACTCGGTGCTGGACGCGCGACTCGCGCGCATTCTCGCGGCGCGGGCTGCCGCGGTCCGCTGGGGACCCGACGCGTACGAGGAGTTTCTGTTGCAGGCGAGCCCCGACGTTCGGGCCGCGATCGTATACTTCCCGCGACTGCAGGAGCTTCTGGCACCGGCCGCCCATTAGGCTATTTTTCGCCCATGGCGACCCGCATGCGCACTCAGGCCAAACCCGCCAAGCAGACCCTCGCCAAAGGGGACCTGCTCGACATCTATCGGCTCATGTACCTGTCCCGCCGGCTGGACGACAAGGAGATCCAGCTCAAGCGCCAGAACAAGACCTTCTTCCAGATCTCGGGCGCCGGGCACGAAGCGGTCCTCGTCGCCGCGGCCCGGGCGCTGCGACCGGCCTACGATTGGTTCTATCCCTACTACCGCGACCGCGCCCTCTGCCTGGCGCTGGGCATGACGCCCACCGAGATGCTCCTCTCGGCGGTCGCCGCCGCCGACGACCCCAACTCCGGCGGGCGGCAGATGCCCTCCCATTGGGGGCACAAGGCGCTCAACATCGTCAGCCAGTCGAGCCCGACCGGCACGCAGTTTCTCCAAGCGGTGGGGTGCGCGGAGGCCTGGCTGCGCTATAACCGCCTCGAGGCCATCGCCGAGCGACCGATCAAGGAAGACGAGGTCGTCTACTGTTCGGCGGGCGACGGCACCACCAGCGAAGGGGAGTTCTGGGAGGCGCTCAACACCGCCAGCAACCTGAAGCTCCCGGTGCTGTTCCTCATCGAGGACAACGGCTACGCCATCTCCGTCCCCGTCGAAGTGCAGACCGCTGGCGGCTCGGTCTCGAAGCTGGTGGCCAACTTCCCGCAGGTCCGGGTGCTCGAGGTCAACGGGTGCGACCCGGTCGCTTCGTACGACGCGCTCATCCGCGCCACCGAGTATTGCCGGCAACGCAAAGGGCCGGCGCTGGTGCATGCGCACGTCACCCGCCCCTACTCTCACTCGCTCTCCGACGACGAGATCCTCTACAAGCCCCCGAAAGAGCGGGAAGAGGAAGCTAAGCGCGATTGCCTGGCCCTCTTCCCGAAGCGGCTGATCCGCGACGGTATGGCCACCGAGGCCGAGTTCGCAGCCTTGCGGGCGCAGGTCGACGAAGAGGTCGATGTCGCCGCCGACGTGGCGCTCGCCGCGCCGCAGCCCAAGCCGGAGAGCGCACCGCTGTACGTCTACTCCCCCGACGTCGATCCCACGTCGGAGCAATTCGACACGGAAGACGACCCGCACTTCACGGGTGATCCGACGACGATGGTCGACCTCCTCAACGCCTGCATGAAAGACGAGATGACGCGGGATCCGCGGATCCTCGTCTTCGGCCAGGACGTGGCCGACGCGAGCCGGGAGCAATACCTTGGCGAGGTGAAGGGGAAGGGGGGGGTGTTCAAGGTCACCTGGGGGCTGCAGCGGCAGTTCGGGAGCGACCGGGTGTACAACTCCCCGCTCGCGGAAGCCAACATCGTGGGTCGGGCGATCGGCCTCGCCACGCGCGGCCTCAAGCCCGTGGTCGAAATCCAGTTCTTCGACTACATCTGGCCCGCCTACCACCAGCTTCGCAACGAGCTCGCGACGCTGCGCTGGCGCTCCAACAACGCGTTCAGCTGCCCCGTCGTCGTCCGCGTCACCTACGGCGGCTACCTCAAGGGCGGATCGGTGTACCACTCGCAGACCGGCGCCGTCGTGTTCACGTCAGTGCCGGGCCTGCGTGTCATCTGCCCCTCGAACGCGCTCGACGCCAACGGCCTGCTGCGCACCGCGATCCGCTGCGACGACCCGGTCCTCTTCCTCGAGCACAAACACCTGTACCGCCAGACCTACAACAAAGCCCCCAACCCGGGCCCGAACTTCATGATCCCGTTCGGGAAGGCCAAGGTGGTACGGGAAGGGAAGGACCTCACGGTGGTCACCTACGGCGCCGTCGTGCAGCGCGCGCTCGTCGCCGCCAAGGACCTCGAGGAGCATGACGGGATCACCGTCCAGGTGATCGACCTGCGCAGCCTCTCGCCCGTGGACTGGGAGATGATCGAGCGCTCGATCCAGCAGACGAACAAGGTCCTCGTCGCCTACGAGGACTCGCGCTCCTGGGGCTATGGCGCCGAGATCGCCGCCGGCATTGCCGACCGCTGCTTCCCGTGGTTGGACGCCCCCGTCCGGCGCGTCGCGTCCGCCGACACGTTCGTCGGTTACGCCCCGGCCCTCGAGGATGCCATCCTGCCGCAGGTGGAGGATCTCGCGCGGGCGATGCGCGACCTGCATGCGTTCTAAGGCTGTCCTCGGGTACAGCCTCCTCTTCTTCCTTTCGGGCGTCACCGGGCTCGTCTACGAGCTCCTGTGGGTCCGTCTGCTCTACCAGGCGTTCGGGTCCACCGTTCAGTCCGTCACGACGGTCGTCGCCGCGTACATGGGCGGGTTGGGGCTGGGCGCATGGTGGTTCGGCCGCCGGGCCGACCGCCACCCGCGGCCCGGGGCTCTGTACGGCCGGCTGGAGCTCGCGATCGCCGCCTTCGCCGTCCTGTCCCCCTTTGCGCTCGCCCTGGTGCGGCAGGGTTACGTGGCCGTCGCCGCCGGGCTCCACCCCGGGGCGGGCGAGAGCGTCGCCCTGCGGTTCGGCTTGGCGGCCCTCGTGCTGCTCGTCCCCACGACGCTCATGGGCGGAACGCTTCCCGTCCTCACCCGCGCCTTCGCCGGCCCCGATCGCGCCGCGCTGCAGCCCGCCCTCGGCCGGCTCTACGGCCTCAACACCCTCGGTGCCATGCTGGGGACGGCCCTCGCCGGCTTCGTGCTGATCGAGTATGTCGGCATCCGGGCCAGCCTGTGGGGCACGGCGCTCGTGAACGTGGCGATCGGCGTGGTCGCTCTCGCGCTCTCAGGAGCCCAACCAGGTGACCCCGGGCGCGAGCCCGCAGGAGGCAGGGGGCTCGGCCGCGGGCCTGAGGAGCCGGCGAAGGGGGACGCGATCCGTATCCTGGCTCTCGCGCTGCTTGGCCTCACGGCCTTCGCCGCCCTCCTCGACGAGATCGCGTGGACTCGCGTGCTCGTCATGATCGTAGGTGGCTCGACCTACGCGTTCACACTGGTGCTGTTGACCTTCCTGCTCGGCATCGGACTGGGCAGTGCGTTCGTGGCCCGCGCCCGGGTGATCCCCTCCTCCCACCCGCGCCAGGTCACCGCGGCGTCCGCCGGTGCGGCACAAGGGCTCACGGCGGCCGGAGCCGCGCTGCTGTTCCTCGTCTTCGGCCTGCTGCCACGGTACATCCTCGCTGTCTTTCTCGTCCCGGGCGCGACCGCCCGCCTCGCCCTCCTCGGCCTCGCCGTCGGAGCGGTGGTGCTAATTCCGGCGATCGGGATGGGGATGACCTTTCCGCTCCTCACCGCCCTCGTCGCGCGGCAGGACGAAGCCCGCGGCGCGGATGTGGGCCGGGCGTACGCTCTCAACACGCTCGGCAGCATCGTCGGCGCTGTCCTCACGGGCTTCGTGCTCGTCGTGTGGCTGGGCAGCGACCGGACGCTGCGGATCGGCCTGGCGCTCAACGGGCTCGCGGCCCTCGCGCTCGTCGCCGTGGCCGCCAGGGGCGTCGCCGAGGGCTCGGAAGCGCACCGCCGGCTGCGCGCCCGCGTGCTGAGCGGCGGCGCGCTGGCCGTGCTGGCGCTGACCACGGCCGTGGCCGTCTCGCCCTGGAGCACCCGGCTCTTCGATCTCGGGCCCACGATCTACGGTCGTGGGTTGGAGACGCGCGCCCAACGGCAGGGGTTCCTCGGGCATGCCGGCATGCGCCAACTGGCGTTCAGGGAAGGGTGGAATGCCACGGTGTCGGCGTGGGAGGCGGGGCCGGGCCGCACCCTCAAGGTGAACGGCAAGGCCGACGCGTCCGACCACGGCGACATGGACACCGAGCTGCTGCTCGGCCTCGCCCCCGTCGCCCTGCGTCCCGGGGCGTCTTCGGGACTGGTCATCGGCTTCGGCAGCGGCGTGACCACGCGGGCCCTCGCCGATGTCCCCGGCATGCGGCGCGTGCGCGTGGTCGAGATCGAGCCGGCCGTGCTCGACATGGCCCGCTACTTCCTCTCGGTGAACGACACGGTGCTCGCACGGCCTACCGTCTCGGTGGTGGTGGACGACGCGCGCAGCGCGCTGCAGATCGACACCGCCCGCTACGACGTGATCGCCTCGGAGCCGAGCAACCCCTGGCTGGCCGGCGTCGCCACCCTGTACACGCCCGAGTTCTTCCGCATCGTCCGGGCGCGTCTGGCGCCCGGCGGGGTGTTCTGTCAGTGGGTGCAGCTCTACCAGCTCCCGCTCCCGGTCGTCGCGGCGATCGTCCGCAATGTTCACAGCGTATTCCCCCACACGCAGGTCTGGTTCAGCTCGCCCTGGGACCTGATGGTGCTCGGCGCCGCCGAGCCGATACAGGCCGACTCCGCTTGGTTGCGGCGACTCTTCGGGGCGCACGGGGCGCTGGGTGAGCTCGGGCGGGAGTACCTCAGCGTCGACGATCCCGAGGATTACCTCGGACACCTCGTGATGGGGGAGCAAGGGGTGTCACGCGTGCTCGCGCGCGCCGGGTTCGAGCACCGCGACGATCGGCCGCGGCTCGAGTTCGTCGCGGCGCGCCGCTTCCTGGACTCGGAAGGGACCACTGAGGTCTTCGACTCGCTGGTGGCGATCGGTCGTGCGGCGGGTGACGGTCCCGCGCCGGAGCGGCTCGCCAAGGCGCTGCTGATCCGCCGCGGTGATCCGAACGGGCTGCGGTACATCCAGGCGATGCGCACGGCCCACCCGGCCGCCCCGCGCTGGACCCTCGCCGCCGCGGCGATGCTCCTCAATTCCGGCGACTCCACGCTCGCCGACTCCGCGCTGCCCCGCCTGGCCGCCGCCCGAGTCCCCGAGGCCCTGCTGCTGCAGGGGCTGGTCGCCGCTCGGCGGGACCGGAGGGGCCGCGCCCGGGAGCTGCTGGGGGCGGCCGTCGCCGCCGGATCGGACACCGCGCTTGCCGACGCGGCCCTCGCGTTCGTCGTCGCCCGGGAGCAGCACTGGACGGAAGTCGGGACGTACGCACGTGCCGCGCTCGCCGTGGCGCGGAACACGCTCCGTCATCCGTTCCCGCGTGATTGGCTCGGCGGCGCCCTGCGGCTGATCGCGCTGGACGGACCGGCGGCGCTCGCCGACAGTCTCTTGGCCGAGGCGCAGGGGTTACGACCGGGGTGGGCGGAGCTGTACGAGCTGCGGTCCGTCGCGGCGCTGCGGCAAGGCCGGTGCGAGGCGGCGGCGGAGCAACTCCTGACGTTGCTGGAGTTCGGCATTCAGCGCGAGGACGCTCCCGGCCTCCTGCAGCGCTGTCGCCGCGGCGAGCCGCTTTAGGTGGGCGGTCGCTCGCCCAGGATCTCCCGGATCTCGCCGGCCGCGGCGATGGCGTGGTCCACGTCACGGGACAGGGCGCGCGCCTGTTGCGTCGCCTGCGTGAGGTCGCCCAGCACCGCCTCCACCCCCGCCGACTTGAGCCGCAACAGGTCGAAGCGCACGTTCTGCATGGCGAGCACGCAGGACTCGACCTGCTCTTCGATCGTCTGCTGGCGGGTGATCAGGTCCGTCAGCGCCTGTCGCTGCCGCTCCAACAGGCTCAGCTGGCGTTCCCGCTCGGCATTCTCGGGGTGACGCCGCAGCGACTCGATCTTCTCGTCCAACCGCGGCATCGCCCCCTCGTCCACGCCGGCGCTCATGGTGTGCAGCGCGCGGGCCAGGCTCTCGGCGCGCGCCACCAGCTTGTCGACCGTGTCCACGACGTCCGGCAGCATCTGACGCTCGGAGGCCGGTAACTTCTCGACGATCTTCAGTATCGCTTGGCGGTCGCTGCGCACCTGCTGGATCTCGGCCACCTGCCGCCCGAATTCATCGCGCGTGGGGGGAGGCAGCTCGCCACGCGGCGAGGAGACGGCGCCCCGGCGCGCGCCGGCGGCATCGGGCGCCGCCGGTCGATCGAACACGTCGCGCCAGGAGTAGCCGGCCTCCCAGAGCCGCCAGAACCTGGGGAGCACGCCGAACGCGCCCCAGATGCCGATTCCGACCAGCGCCCACGACAGGTGGCCGCCGTTGATGATGTCGAGGACCACCACGCCGCTGAATACGGAGGCCCAGGTCACGAACCCGGACCGCGTTCTTCGGACGATGTCGGGCTCGCCCGATGCCTGGGCCACGGGCAGCGGCCGCCGGGACCCGCGCCGCGCCGGTGGGATGCCGGGGCTGCGCGGGATCGGCCCGGGGGGTCGCAGCCCGCCGCGATCGAGGACCTGTGGGGCTTTCGGCCGCAGCGCCCGCGTGCCGCTCGACCGGCGGGCGGGCACCCCCTCCCTGCGGTAAGCGGGGGCGCTGCGCGATTCCAGCCCGCGCCGCAGGGCGTCGGCGGTCGGCCAGCGCGCTTCAGGCTCCTTTTCGAGGCAGCGCATCACGCAGGCGGCGAGGTCGTCCGGACAGTCGGGACGCCGATCGGTGATGAGGGGCGCCTGCTCAGTGATATGCTTCATCAGCAGACCCGGCACGGTCGGCGCCGTGAACGGCAGCTCCCCCACCAGCATCTGGTAGCCGACCACGCCGAGGCTGTACAGGTCCGAGCGGCCGTCGATCTCCCGCTCGCCCGCCGCCTGCTCCGGACTCATGTAGTGCGGTGTGCCGATCGCGACGCCCGTCCCGGTGAGCGCCCCGGTGGAGGTGGAGGACAGCGCCTTGGCGATCCCGAAATCGGTCACGACCACCCGGCCGCGGCTCCCCTCGAGCAGAATATTGTCCGGTTTGACGTCGCGGTGAATCACGCCGAGGGCGTGGGCGGCGCCGAGCGCATCTGCGGTTTCGATGAGAATGCGGCGCGCCTCCTCCGGGGGCAGGCGGCCGCGGCGCTTCAAGCGCTCCGACAACGGCTCGCCGTCGACGAAGGCCATCACGAAGTACACGAGGCCGTCCGGGCCCTCTCCCACCGAGTGGATCGGCACGACGTGCGGGTGCGACAGCCGCGCCGCAGTCTCCGCCTCGCGCAGGAAACGGATCCGGATCTCCTCCCGGAACGCCAGCTCGGGGGGCAGGACCTTGATGGCCACCTGCCGTTTCAGGCGCTCGTCGCGGGCGTGGTAGACCACTCCCATCCCGCCGCGACCGATCTCGCCTTCGACGGTGTAGGAGGTCCCCAGCGCTTGGGACAGGCGGCCGCTCAGCGAGCGGTCGGCGGCGTCTGCCACGGCGGGTCCAGTGTCATGTCGGCCATAGATTTAGCCGCGCCGGCGCACTCGTGCAACGTCCGCCCTCCGCGCCCCAGCCTATCTGACGGCTGATGGCCGATGGCGGATGGCTCTTTCGGCAGCCCCTGCCGCTCTGACGGGATCTCCGTGGAACGTGTGCCGGCGGTCGCGTGTTTCTTGGTGGCATGGTCGATGCGGCCATCACTGTGCAGCATGCCCAGGAATCGGAGTCTTGCAATGTTCGAACGTCAGACGCTCCCGGTCCTTCCGCTTCGGGAGGTTGTGTTGTTCCCCGGCGTCTCGCAGCCGGTCGGAGCCGGGCGCCCCGCCACACTCCGCGCCATTGAGGCGGCCCTCAAGAGCGACGGCCACCTCATCTTCGCCGTTTCCCAGCGAGAGAACGTGGATCACGTGACGCCCGCTGGGCTGTACACATTGGGCACGATCGCGCGGATCGGTCAGATCCAACGGGGCCTGGGGGGAGTGCAGCTGCTGCTTCAGGGCGAGGCCCGGGGCACCGCCCTCCAGTACCAGGAGACAGGTGGCCATCTGCAGGCGGTCGTACGCGAGTCTGAAGAGTTACCGCCGCTCAAACTCGACGATCCCGCGTTCGTCGCTCTGTACCGCGAGGCCCGCGAGCGCGCGGCCGAGCTCGGCCAGAAATCAGGACTCCCAGAGGAAATCGTGAAGCAGGTGCTCGAGGGGGTGTCCGACCCCGGCCGGTTCGCCGACCTCGTGGCCGGCTACCTCGACATCAAGCCAGGCGAGCGCCAGGCGTTGCTCGAGACCCTGTCGGTCGAAGAGCGCGTGCGCCGCGTTCTCGTGCACGTCCAACGGCAGATCGGGTTGCTGGACGCGCAGGAGGAGATCAAGTCGCAAGTGCAGGAAGAGATCGGTGAGCGGCAGCGGGAGATGTTCCTGCGCGAGCAGATGAAGGCGATCCGCAAGGAGCTGGGCGAGGAAAACGAGGCGGGCGAGGTGGACGAGCTGCGCCAACGTCTCGCCGCGCTCGATCTGCCGGAGGCGGCCCGCAAAGAGGTGGACCGCGAGCTCGCGCGCCTCGAGCGGGCCAGCCGCGACTCGATGGAAGCGCAAGTCATCCGTACCTATCTCGAGACGGTGGCGGAGCTGCCCTGGAGCAAGCGGGCGGAAGAATCCCTCGACCTCAAGCGGGCCGAGGAGATCCTTGCCGAGGATCACTACGGGCTCCAGGAAGTCAAGGATCAAGTGCTCGAGTTCCTGGCCGTCCGACAGCTGCGGCAGCGCCGGCGTGACGGCGCTCAGCAGGCTCCCGGCAACGAGGACGACAAGCAGGCCAAAGGCCCGATCCTGCTGTTTGTCGGCCCGCCGGGCGTCGGCAAGACCTCCATCGCCAGGTCCATCGCGCGGGCCATGGGCCGGCCCTATGTGCGCATCTCCCTGGGCGGCGCACGCGACGAGGCCGACATCCGTGGCCACCGCCGCACCTACGTCGGGGCGATGCCGGGGCGCATTCTTCAGGGCATGAAGCAGGCTGGCGCCAAGAACCCGGTCTTCCTCCTCGACGAGGTGGACAAGCTGGGCGTCTCTTTCCAGGGCGACCCCGCATCGGCCCTCCTGGAAGTGCTGGACCCGGCCCAGAACGACTCCTTCACCGATCATTACCTGGGCGTGCCGTTCGACCTGTCGGAAGTGCTGTTCATCGCGACGGCCAACTTCCTGCAGAGCATCCCGGGACCCCTGCTCGACCGGATGGAGACCGTCAACTTCGCGGGCTACACCGAAGGCGAGAAGCTCGCGATCGCGCGCCGTTATCTCGTGCCGCGGCAGCTACGAGAGAACGGCCTCACGGCGGACCAGCTCGATCTCGGCGATGAGGCCCTGAAGGAAATCATCACCAGCTACACTCGGGAGGCCGGCGTCCGCCAGCTCGAGCGGGAGATCGGCAAGCTGGGGCGCAAGGTCGCCCGGCGCATCGCCGCGGGCGAGGTACCGCGTGTCGCGGTGACGGCGGCTGACGTGCGCGAGCTGATCGGCCGCCCCAAGGTGCACCCCGAGCACAAGGCGGGCGTCGACCAGGTCGGCGTCGCTACGGGGATGTACTACACCCCGGCCGGCGGGGACATCATGTTCGTCGAGGCGAGCGTGATGTCCGGGAAAGGGGACCTCATCCTGACCGGCCAGCTGGGCGACGTGATGAAAGAATCGGCGCGGGCCGCTCTCACCTATGCGCGCTCTCATGCGGAGCAGCTGGGCATTCCGGAGCAGGCCTTTAAGGACACGGACGTCCACGTCCACGTGCCGGCCGGCGCGATCCCGAAGGATGGGCCGTCAGCGGGGGTGACGATGGCGACCGCCCTCGTGTCAGCGCTGTCCCGCCGGCCGGCGCGGCACGACCTCGCCATGACCGGCGAGATCACCCTGCGTGGCCGCGTGCTGCCCATCGGCGGCGTGAAGGAGAAAGTGCTCGGCGCCGTGCGGGCGGGGATCAACACGATCGTCCTCCCCAAGGAAAACGAGCGTGACCTGGAGGATCTCCCGGAGGACGTCCGCCGCCAACTCGACATTCACCTCGTGGAAGAGCTGGGCGACGTGCTCACGCTGGCGTTGCGCGGGGCGCGCTTCCAGGCAGGGCACCTCGTTTTCGAGGGCGAAGCACCCGTCGAGCCTAAGATGGTGTCGAAGAACTAGCGGGTCGCCACCCCGGCCACTACCAGCTCCACCGCGGCTTCCTTCCAGCGCTCCCGTAGCGACGGCTCATCGGCCCCCAACGGGCGCGCACTAGCCGCGACCACGGATTCGAGCTGCAGGTAACCCACCATCAGCACGAGGGCCTGGGCGGCCGTCAGATGCGGGTCGATGTCGTCCCGCACCTGCCCCAGCCCCTGGCCCTCGGCGAGCAACACGACCAGACGCTTGATCGCAGGGGCGAACGGGGCGAGATCGGTCCGGTTGCCCTGCGCGAGGATGGCCACGAGGTCGGGCCGCTGCGCCAGGAAATCGAACTGGGCCTGCAGCACTCGCTGCAAGCGCTCCAGGGGCCGTCCCCTCGCCCCCGGCAAGCCGGCCAGGGCGGCTTCGAGCTCCGCCGCCGCCTGTCCCAGCACCGCGTGAAAGAGCCCCCGTTTGGAGTGGTAGTAGTAGAACAGCAGTTGCTTGTTCACCGCCGCCCCGCGGGCAATGTCAGCGACGCGGGCTCCGTCGAAGCCCCTCTGAGCGAACTCCTCGCGGGCGACGGCGATGATGCGTAAGGCTCTGTTGTTGCGCAACTTACGTGGCGACATTTGTTTTTGTCAACCGGACGGTTGAGAAATCTATGCCATTTCATCGGGATCGCCAGCCCCTGAGCGCTGACGCGAGGTTTTGGGGCACGCGTGGCAACCCCTGCTCGAGGAAGGCGATGAGCGAGCGATTGACGAGCCGGGACGCTTCTTCCGGAGCGGCATGGCCGGCCCCGGGCACGATCAGGAAGGCGGCCCGTGGCAGTTCGCCGACCATGCGGCGGCCGATGGCCGGCGGGATCCAGCGGTCGCCGCTTCCCCACACCACGAGCGTGGGTGCAGGGACAGCTCCCAGACGGCCAATGAGGTCGTCGAAGCGGAACTCCCGCAGCACGCCGCGGAGCGCCCGGCCGTAGTCGGGGTCGGGGACGGGGGCGTAGTACTGATCAACGTCCGCCTCGGTGACATTGGCAGGGTCGGCGTACGTGGACCGCAGGATGCCCGCCGTGGCCGAGCGGCCGCGCAGGGATGTCGCGACGGCACCGAGAATCGGCCAGCGCGCCACGCGCAGCGCGAACGGCCAGCGTGTGCCGAAGCCAGCGGCATCCATCAGCACCAGCGCGCGCACGCGCTGCGGGGCGGCGAGTGCGATGGCGGCAGCGATCGCCCCCCCCATCGAATGCCCGACGAGCACGGCCTCGGAGAGGTGTAACGAGTCGAGGAAGCCCAGGACGAGTCGCGTGTAGTCGGCGTTCGTGTAGCCGTGCTGCGGTTTGTCCGAAAACCCGAACCCGCGGTTGTCGAAGGCGATAGCGCGGAATCCTGCGGCTGCCACCGCCGGTAGCGTCCGGCGCCATGTGTACAGGGACGCACCGAAGCCGTGGATGAACACGACGGCGGGACCGGTCCCTGCGTCGACATACCGGATCCGCGAGCCATCCACGGTCACGTACCGCGCGATGAAGGCGGTGCCGGCGGGGTAGCGAGACTCGGCCGTGATGGCTGCTGCCCGGCAGGCCGCGAGCAGCAGGAGCGGCAGCGAGTGGCGGGCGCTCATGGCGGGGGAGAGGAGCTCCCCAGAGCACGTCGGGCCAGCTCGACGATGTGCGGGTGGGAGCTCCACAGCGCCGCGATCTCCTCGCCCGCTCCCGTCGCGGTAATCACCTGAGCGTCGTCGATCAGCAGGATGGTAGGCTCGGTCGCGGCGACGCTACCAGTGATGATCCCCTCGGTCTCCGCGGCTTCACCGGCGAGACTCACCCGCACCGTCGCGCGCGCGGCCGTGCGGCGCCAGGCAGGAAGCGTGGGACGCCACAGCGCTGCGGCCAGCACCCCCGTGACGTGGCGCTCGGCGCGGGCCACGAGCTGCTGGACGAGGTTTGCCACCGCGCGCTCGCCGGTGACGGTGCGCGTCGCGGGCTCGCCAGGGTGACGTGCGTCCCGGAGCGCGCGGCTGAGGCGGTCGAGGGCCTCCCCCTGACGGGCGGCGAGCTGGGCGAGCAGGGCGTGGGGGTCGCTGGGGCGGTACTGGGCCGGACGGCCGGGTGAGCGGAACGCCGCCCCCCGGCTGACGAGCCCGTCGAGCGCGCCGTAGGCGTTGGCGCGCGCCAGGCGCGCGGCCCGGGCGACTCCATACCCCGTGGACGGGCCGAGGCGCAACAGCGTGGCATACACGATGGACTCGGTCGGCGTAAAGCCGAACGGCGTCAGATCGAGAGTGGTCATTAGGTAGTAGCTGAAACTACTACGTCATGACCAGCTACGCCACCTCGATCGGCAGGCCGAGCAGCCGCGCGATCAGCCCGAGGCGGAAGGTCACGTCGGTCTGGCGCTGCGCCGGGCTCTTGCCCGGCCCTTCCAGCGGGAAGTAGTGACTGAGGACGGGGTTCGTCGACTTGGGCAGGCTGCGCAGCGCCTTGGGACTCCAGATGCCCAGGTCATCGCATTCGCTGAACAGTCGGGCGAGAACCTTGCTGGCGCTGGGAACCTGGCGCACCAGGCCCAATCGGGCGAGCAGCTCCAACCAGTACACGGCGAAGGGAACGTCGGGGACGTGGCCCTGGGCGTCCGCGCGCAACGGGTCGCCCAGCAACTCGAAGAGGGGTGGGAAGAATTTCCTCCCGGCGAGGATGTAGAATGTCCGGCGCGGCGCCGCCGTCGCAAAGTAGTGCCCGAGCCGGTCGATGAAACCCGCTCGCTCGCGCTGCAGGGCGGGGAGGAAAGCCAGCATCTCCACCGCGAAGATGGTCGGTGGGTAGGCAGCGGGATCGAGCACCGTCTTACCGTGGGCCTTCTTGAACGGCTTCACCGCCAGCTCGCTGCGCAAGTACTGCGAGATATCGCTGGCGATCCGATGCGCCGTGCCCCGAAGCCGGGGGTCGTCGACGTGGCCGCCGCGGGCCAATGCCGCCGCCGCCGCCTCGCGCCCCATACCGCGGATCCATGCTGCCAGTTGCGCATCCATTTTGGCCGCGCGGTGAAACTCGACCAGAAGCTCCGGCGACTCGTCCCGCGACAGCAGGCGGAACAGAAACCGGTCCGCCAGCTTGAACTGGCGCATGTCGGGAGGCCAGCCTAGCTCCAGGAGCCGGCGGTACTGGGTGACCGTGCCGGGCTCTTTCCAACCGAACGCCTTCGAGGGACCCGGGGCGAACAGGCTGCCCCCCCACAGGCCGTCGCCCCGCTGCCTGCGGGCAATGGCGCTTGCTTGCTTGTATTCGATGACGGCCTGTCGCAGGGCGGTCAGGCGCTCGCTGTCGCGCGCCGATTCCGGGGCCGCCTCGGCGAGCGCCCGATACTGAATGGGCGGGCTGGCGGCCTCATACAGCCACGAGAGGGGCAACCTGTGAGAGGAAGGCAGCTCCAACGGTCGCTCCGGGTGGACGAGGAACGCACGCGCGAACGGCTTTCCAAAAACGGGCGCAAACTTACCCGGCGCTCTGAGGCGAGGCCAGCCCCCCCCGAGTAAAGTGCAAATTATTGCACAAGGTCATCGACGCGTGGACGCCGGCTTTCCCGGCGCCGCACAACGGGTCAGATTTGGCACATGCCCGGGGCTCTCAAGTCACGAGCCGTCCACAAGCTGCCCGACCGCGTGCGGCTGCAGGGACGGGTCCTGTTTCTCGCCGAAGACGCGGGGCTCGTCCGCCAGCAACTCGCGGGACAGGACCTGGAGTGGCGGCCAGAGCTCAAGCTCCGGGATGATATCTCCACCGACGAGATCACCCCGGCGTACATCTGCTACTACTACGACACGACGCTGGGGGATTTTCCCTACCTGGGGCTCAAGTGCGGGAGTGAGTTCCCGATCACGCGTGGCGCCGTCAGAGCTGGCGGGTTCGTCGCCTCGGTGAGCGGCAAGCGCCGCGGCAAGGGCTCTTCCCGGGAGCAGTCGCCATACGCTGAGATGTGCGCCGGCATCCGACTCGTGATCGCCGAGAACATCGAGCGCATCTATCGGGAGAACTGCCAGAATCTCGGCATCCTCACGACGACTGACTTCTCGCTCATCGACCGGGTGCGTCGCGGTGAGGAGATCCCCCTGTCCACGTTTACGGCCGGCGAGGGGGAGATCACCCGTGGCATCATCGAGTACGGTGGGCTGTTCAACTACAACCTCGCCCGGCTGCAGGGAAAGGTCGTCCTCACGCCGCCGCGAACTCCCCCGCGGCCGATGACGCTGGCCGAGAAAATCCTCGCCCGCCACTGGGTCGTGGATCCGTCGACGGGGAAGGTGGGCGTGCCCGCCGTGCGGCCGGGCGACGAAGGCTTCGTCGTCACGGACATCCGCTTCAGCCACGAGTACGTCACGCCGATGGCGGCGATCTTCTTCGAGCAGCTGGTGGGGCCCGACCAGAAAGTGAGCGACCCCGGCTCGGTGCTGCTGTTCCGCGACCATCTGACCTTTCTGGCGGAAGCGATGACGCCCGAGCGGATCAAGGAGGGACTGCTCGATGTGGCCAACCAACTCGAGCAGAAGCAGCGGGAGTTCGCGGAAAAGCAGGGCATCAAGCTGTACGGGGAGCTGCGCCTGGGCCATCATGGGTCGGAGGCGATCTGCCACTCGAAGATCCTCGAAGCACACGCCCTGCCGGGGCAGGTGATCATCGGCAGCGACTCGCACACCCCCCACGCGGGGGCGGTCGGCTGCGTGGCCTTCGGCGTCGGCACGACCGCGATCTTCAACTCCTGGATCACGAAGGACGTGCGGCTCACCGTTCCCGAGACGGTGAAGGTGGTGGTGCGCGGCCGCAAGCCCGAAAGCGTCACGGCCAAGGATTTCATGCTGGAGATCCTGCGCCACCCCTACATCAAGAGCGGCCGGGCGATCGGCAAGCTCGTCGAATACTGCGGGGAAGCAGTGGAGGCGCTCTCCGTGGACGAGCGGGCCACCATGACCAACATGACGGCCGAAGTGGGCGGTTTCACGGGATACGTGGCGCCGGACGAGAAGACGGTCGCCTACCTGATGGCGTACCGCCGGATCTCCCGGGGCGAGGCGGCCCGGCTGTGCGCCGCCCTGGCGAGCGACCCTGATGCCGAATACTGCGAGATGATCGAAATCGACGCCGCGCAGCTGAAGCCGATGATCGCTCTGCCGGGCGACCCGGGCAACGGGCTGCACATCGAAGAGCTCGCCGACCGAGTGAAGGTAGAGATCGCCTACGCCGGCTCCTGCACGGCCGGCAAGAAGGAAGATATGGACATGTACGCCCGCGTCCTGAAGGAGGCCGTGGCACGCGGCGAGCGCGTCGCGCCCTGGGTGCGCTTGTATATCCAATGCGGCTCACAGGACGTGAAGCGCTACTGCGAGGAGCAGGGCTACCTCGACGTGTTCCGGCAGGTGGGAGCGACGTTTCTGGAGCCATCCTGCGGCGCCTGCATCAACGCCGGCCCCGGTGTCTCGCGCACGAAGGATCAGGTCACGATCAGCGCGATCAACCGCAATTTCCCCGGGCGCTCGGGACCGGGCCAGTTGTACCTCGCCAATCCCTACACCGTGGCCGCCTCGGCGATCACCGGGTATATCACCGAGTGGCAGCCGGGGATGGCCCTCTCTACAGCGTCCCCGTAATCCTGATCTTCAAGGCCCGAATCCCGCCGCCGAACGCAGCCGCAGCCGCAGCCGTGCTCGAGGAGTCAGGCACGAGCTTGCCGGTGAGGTGATAGTCCCCCGACGCCGTGCCCCGGCTGGCGGTGATCGTGAGCCCGGAGCCGCTCGTGGAGGTCCCGCTGCCAAACGAGCTGCTGGTGACATGCAGCGCCCCGGTGCGGGCGAGCCAGGTGTGCACCGTCGAGTCGGGCGCCTGATGGATCACGAATCCGGTCCCGATGCCCGCCGTGTCGGGGGAGAAGGTCTTTCGCAGCGTGTCGTTCACCGGCGGTAGCCCCGTGCCCACCACGAAGGTGACGGAGTCCACGGTGTGGGTCGTGGCTGAATAGCCCCGCCAGCCCAGCACCGCCGAAAGCTGCGCCACGACTGGCGTGTCCGCCTTCGTCGCGTTGATGTCGAGCTGCACGCCGACCAGACGCAGGGTATCGCCACCGCCGATCGGCAGCCGCGAGGCCCGGTCCACGTAGGCGAACACGAACACCCGCAGGATCTGATAGGAGCTGTCGTTCTTGAGGGCGCTGTCCAGCGCGGCGCGCACGGCCGCGAGCTCAGGGCCGTTGATGGCGTCGGGATCGACGCTGGTGCTGTCCTTCGAGCACGCGAACGCCAGGCCGGCGGCCGTGAGCAACCAGATCAAGCGGTTCATCAGGGGGCTCCGAATGGTCCTGCGAAGTATCGCCCTACTCGCCGCCCCCCGAAAGCGCCCCCGCCGTCCGGAGGCCGGTTTTGTAGGGGCGGAGCGCGTCGCGTGGGTAGACGCTGCGGGGATTCCAGAGCACCCACGAATCGATCCCCAGCGTCTCCGCCGCGCGGATCTCCTCACGGATCTCGAACGGGGTGTAGCGGGGCAGGCGGCGCCCCAGGGTGAAGGCCTGCAGGAAGGGACGAATCGCGGCCGCGCCGTCGGAGGCGTGGTTGCGGGTGATCGCCTCCTTGAGCGCGTTGTACACCACGCGGTAGGGCTCGGCGTTGGGGTGCTGGAAGCCGAACGCCCCGCGGTAGTAATGGCTGGGATAGACCATCGGGAGCACCACGTCCGCGACCCGCGTGAAGTCCTCCCACACTTGCCCGATTCCCAGATCATCCGTGGCCGAGGCCGTGAGTCCGAAAATGTCGAACGTGACCGGCACGCCGTACGGCTTCAGCCGGCTCTTGAGGAGCGCGAGGTGCTGGCGTACCGCCTCGCGCTGGCTCTGGCCCGGCCGATGGGCCGGGAAGATGGCCGTCGCGAGCCGCTCGCGGGGCTCATCCGGGAAGCGGACGTAGTCGAACTGCACTTCGGCGAAGCCGAGCCGCGCGGCTTCCGCCGCGAGCTGGGACGCGTAGATCCACACCGAGTCGTTGTAGGCGTCGACCCAAGCGATGTTGATCCGGTCCCGCCACTGACCGCCGTCGCGCGACTGCACCGACCACTGCGGCTTGCGCTCGGCGAGCCGAGGGTCTTTGGCCACCACGATGCGCGCGATCGGATAGATGCCGTGCGCGTGCAGGGTATCGAGCCGCGCCCGGAGGCTGCGAGTCCGCACGCAGTCGTTGGCACCGATCTCCTGAGCCGTCTGCACCGCCGACGGGTAGAGCAGGCAGCCGGTGTCATCCTTCACGTCGATCACGAAAGCATTGATCTCGGTCGAGTCGGCGAGGTGCACGAGGTGCCATAGCTTGTTCGAGCCGAACGCCCAGGCGTTGACGTACAGCGCCTTGACGCCACGGGACGTCGTGAACAGGAGCGGCTCCGGTTGCGCGTAGCGCGGATCGATCCGCAGGCGGACGAGCAGCTGGTCGGCGACGATCGCCACCGGGCGCAGCGCCGTATCGGCAGCGGTCTGCTGCGCAAAGAGGCCACGACTCGTGGTGAGCGTGGCCCCGAACAGCAGCAGGCACGTCCTAGCTAACCGCATGGGGGTCAACACGATAAGAAACGATCCCCTACGGCACAAGGTCCTTTGTCACCCCACGTGCGGCAAGGCTACGGCTTCAGCTGCAAGCTGTTGAACAACAAGGGGTAAGTAGCGAGGCTCTGACCGCGGTACTGGGGCCGGAAGCCGAACAGGATCACGCGACCCGCTCCGATTCGCACCTCCAGGAGGGCCGCGCGGCCGGCGATGCGCTCGGGGTGCAGCACCCACCCCGAGAGCAAGATCGCATTGGGGTCCTCAGGATAGCGGGCGATCACCCGCACCTGCGCCGAGTCGAGGACGTCGAAAGCGGGACCGCCCTCGAACCAGGCCACGGAGTGCTCGGGCAGACCGCGCGCCACCGGGTGCGTGAGGTCGAGCTCCATCCGGAAGATGGAGCCGGGCGCGTAGAAATCCTCCTCGGAGAGATCCTCGAGCACGTTGCGCACCGGGAGCAGTAGCGACTGAATCGCGAATCGGCTCGCCTCGTTGAGCGTTACGAGCGTGCCACCGTCCACGACGAATTGCCGCAGCGCCTGCGCGCCCTCGGGCCCCAACCCGCCCGCGTACGGTGCCGGATAGCGGTGCGTCGGCTGTCCCTCGAGCAGCGCATGTGGATCCTGACTGGGGAGGACGATGACGTCGAACTTTTCCCGCAGCTGTCCGGCGCGAACCAGAGAGTCCACAAGCGAGACGTAGGGGACCTTCCACGTGTCGAACACCCAGCGCGTCCAGCCCTCGTCGATCGCCGGGACGTAGGAGCGATACAGTCCGATGCGTGGGGCCGCGCCCGCTTCGAAACCAGGATAACCGGGGGTCGCATGCGGTGGGGGGACCGGCGCCGTGAGCGGCGCCCGGATGGAATCCACGACCGGGAACGCTGTGAGCCCGAGGAGGAGCGGCAGAGAGTGAGCGGTGACATCGTAGGGGCGCTCAGGCGGACCGGCTGGATAGAGCCGGCGGTCGGGGTAACGCTGCGGTTCCAGCAGCGCTTTGGCGAACGCCGCGTACGGCTGCCGCAGCACCACGACGTAGCTGCCGGCGGCGAAGCGCTGTCCCCCCCCCCCTCCTCCCACCCCTGCACCTCCGCTGAACGACTGCGCAGCCGTGCGGATCTCCACCTGACCGCGGTGCAGGATGCCCAGGAGTGTCGCGACAGCGAGCGTATCCTGGCTCTTGGGGATGACGTACGCGTAGGGCCAACCGCGCCAGCCACGAACCGCGCGCCAGCCGACGGTCAGGAAATTGGCGAGCCAGCGATCGCGGTCGCGGGCCGCGTTCTGGAGCAGCGCGTACGCCGCGTCGCTTTGATACGTGACGATGTCGCGTAGCGTCCAGCGTCCCCCCGGCCACGGGCTGGTGAAGTTCCACGAGCGCTCCCGCGGATTGAACCCCCGGGCCCGGGCTTGCAGCTGATCGAACGGGAGCGTGATCGGGGAGGCGAGATTGCCGCTCGCCGTCTCGGAAAGGATCCGCACGCCGCCGTGGTAGTGCTGGTAGGCCCGTGCCGGGGTCCACGCGTCGTAGATCGCGTTGATCGAGATCCCCGTCTTCCCTTGCCCGGCCAGCGTCCAGGCCATGGCCGTGCCGAGCGCGTTGTCGCCGTCCACCAGCAGCGGGTCGACGTTCGGCTCGATAGGATCGAGGTAGGGTGGCAGGAAGAGCCGTGAGCCGGTGCTGCCCTGCTGGTGGATGTCGTGCACGATCTGCGGATGCCAGACGTTGTACAGCGAATCCACGGTCAGCCGCGTCTCGGCCTGGGAGAACGCGTACCAGTCGCGGTTATTGTCGTGCCCGATGTAGTGATGGTAGAGCTCCGGCGGGTCGGAGCCCTCGGCGGGTGTGCCGAGGGTGTGGTTGTACCAACGGCTCACGATCGTCACGCCGTCGGGGTTGAGAGACGGCACCAGCCAGAGGATGACGTTGTCGAGGATCTCCCGGGTGGCGGCGCTGGTGTCCGTCGCCAGGCGGTAGGCGAGCAGGACGGGCGTCAGGTGCCCACCGACCTCGTTGGAGTGGACTCCGGAGGTGATGAGGACGATCGTCTTGCCGTCGCGCAACGCATCGTTCGCCTCGCGTGTCGACGCCAGGGTCCGTGGGTCGGCGAGCTTGGCGTTGAGCTGGCGGTAGTGGTCCAGGCGCCGCAGGTTCTGCGGGCTCGAGATGACGAGCGCCACGAACGGCGCGCCGAGGGTCGTCTTCCCGAGCTCGCGGTAGTCCACGCGGTTGCTCGCTTTGGCCAGGGCCTGGTAGTAGCGAACCAGCACCGGCCACTCGACCAGTTTGCGGTCATCCCCGGGCTCGAACCCGAGAACAGAGCGAGGGGTGGGGATGGCCGG
>CAZXKD010000025.1:0-22736 GCA_964641215.1 uncultured Gemmatimonadaceae bacterium | reverse complement strand
GAGCGACATCAACGCCGACGGCGTGATCGAGCAGAACGAGGTGAAGACGGTGCCGCGCTCGTTGCTGGACAAGGCGCTCGTGGCGCAGGCCGTGTTCGACAACAAGTTCCTGTTGCCGTTCGCGCCTGATGCACCGCCCTTCTTCCTCATTCCGGGCAATAACCAGGTGACGGTGGTGTGGCAGAAGAGCAAGTCGGAGACGACCGGCAATCCCTTCTTCGTCGTCGCGTCTGATCCGACCTCGCCACTGTACGACCCGAACTTCCGCCAGATCGACACGCAGGGCTATCGGATTTACCGCGGCCGCACCACGAGCGCGCTGTCACTGGTAGCGCAGTTCGACTACGCGGGCAAAGTCATCACCGACTTCACCGGTGCCTTCGCCTACACCTCGGACCTGAACGGCAACGGCAAGCTCGAGTGCGCTCCCGAGCTGGGCGTCCAGGACGACTGTCCGGTGCGCTTCCAGACGGCGCCGCCCTACATCAACAGCGTCGATCACGCCATTACGAGTCCGCTGATCCAGATCCCGGCCGGGGGTCGGGTCCTGCTGGCCGACGGCAGCACCCTGATTACCAAGGCTGACACGGCGGTCACGGGTGGCGGGTCGGGCTTCCCCCCCCTCACCAACGGCGGGGTCAACTTCGCGTTTTCCGACCTCGGGGTTCGGAACTCGTTCGTGTACTACTACGCCGTCACGGCGTTCAGCGTGAACTCTTTGAAGTCAGGCCCGAGCTCGCTCGAGTCGCCGCGCGTCACCAAACTGGTCACGCCGCGGGCGCTGTCGGCACAGGTGGTCGCTGGCCAGTTGTCGCCACTGCAGCTCAAGGGGCAGGACGGGGTGGTGCTCGATCCCACCGCGGCGCTGCCCACGATTGACAAGACGACCGGCATCTTTTCGGGCTCAATGCCCCCGACCAACGGTGGCGTGCTAGGCCTGGCTGCCTTCCTGCCGGAAGTGTTGGACTCCGGCACGCTGACCCTCACCATCGATTCGGTGACGCCGGGCTACCAGGACGTGGACGGGCTCGCGGCCAGCCTCCCGCTGACGTACTTCCTGAGCGTGGCGACGCCGGGCGGCACGCAGAAGTTCACCGTTCCGGTGAGCCAGTCTCTTGCCGCCACCGAGGTGGACGCCTCGTTCGGCTTCCCGGCCCTGTTCGCCGTGCAGAAGAAGGCGGCGATCTACGGCGGTGACGCGACCTTCCCGATTTACGGCAGCGCCGGCGTGAATGTGCCGGGTGCCTGGCGGATCACCGCGTGGGGCCGCGGTCAGGCCAACAGCAATCCGGCGGGCTCGTCCGAGAACGGGCCGCGCTGGTGGGCCGGAGCGGCCAACGAGAACACCCCGCAACCGAACTCGGCCGTGTGCACCCCCAGCGTGGGGTCGTGCGCCGAAGGGGTGACCACCGGCTTCAGCAATGTGAGCAAGAACGCGGGGGCGCTCCCCGGCGTGGACTCGCTGTTCCACGTGCAGGGGTACTCCACCGTGCGGAGCGTCCCGCAACGGTACCTGGAGACCATGCTCTCGAGCGTGACACGCGCGGCGGACTTCACCGTCCACTGGGGTGCCGGCGGCGTGATCGACTCGGTGCACGACGTGACGCATCATGTCCGCGTGCCGTTCAGCACCGCCATTCGCGCGTCGTGGGGGCTCATCACCGATCAGTCGTTCGTGACGTTCGGTGGCCCGTCGGCGGACGGCAACAACAACCTGCTGACGTGGAGCGACATCTACTGCGTCGCCCCCGCCCGCGCAATTCTCGGGGAGTGCGGCGCCGGCCCGAGCGCCGCGATGCAGAACACAGCGACGCTCAGCCCGATTTCCGCGCATCCGGGGGCCGTGACGTTCGCGGGCACGAACACGCTGACCGCTACCGGGAACGGCTTCATCTTCTATCTCAACGGGCACTTCTTCCTGATGCAGATGACGGCGCTGCCCGCCGCCGGCACCGTGTGGCACGCCCGGTTCTACTCGGGCGCCGTCACCGGGAGCTCCGGCAGTTACGCCTTCGTGCCGGCCGTCCGGCCGCCCGCGGTCCCGGGCCTGCGGATCCAGGCGGTCTTCACCGGGACCACAGTGGACCCGAGCAAGAGCACGGACGCGGCCCTGGCGAAGGTGCACACGGTGCCGGACCCCTACTACGTGACCGACGCCCTCGAGGCGACGGCGAACACGAAGATTCTGAAGTTCGTCAACCTGCCGGCGCAGGCCATCATCCGCATCTACTCGGTGAGCGGGGTGCTGGTACAGGTGCTCACGCACAACGATGTGAGCGGGGGCGGAGAGGCGACCTGGAACCTCCGGAACCGGAATAACCAGTTCGTCGCGTCCGGAGTGTACTTCTTCCACATCGAGACCCCGGACGGCAAAACCAAGATCGGGCGCTTCACCGTCGTCAACTTCGCGCCGTGAGGAACACCACCATGACGATTCGACGCTCGCGCGTGCTCGGCACGCTCATGGGCCTGACGGCACTGGCGCTCGCGCCGGCGACCGCGCAGGTCCAGCAAGACAATACCGGCTTCGGCACCAGCGCCGGGGAGTTCCTGCTTCTCGGCGCCGGCGCCCGCGGCGCGGCCCTGGGCGGCGCGTTCGCCGCCCTGACGACCGACGTCACGTCCCTCTACTACAACCCCGCCGGGCTCAGCCAAATGGCGCGCCCCGGGGTCATGGTGTCCACCTACAGCTACGTGGCCTCCACGCGCTATACGTGGCTCGGCTTCGGCCTGCCAATGTCGGGCGGGTCGCGGGCGATCGGCGTCTCCGGGGGCAGCTTCGGCTTCAGTAACCAGCCCGTCTACACCCTGGACAATCCCGACGGCACCGGCGAGACCTACACGGTGGCCGAGACCTTCCTGTCGGCCACATACAGCCAGAACTTCTCCGATCGTTTCTCGGCGGGCTTCTCGGCCAAGCTGATCTCGGACGCGCTCGGGGCGACGAAGGCCACCGGCTTCGCGGTCGACTTCGGGACCAACTTCCACGCCATGCTCGGGGAACGGCCGATCCGGGCCGCGTTCGTGATCGCCAACCTGGGCACGAACCTCCGGGCCGACGGCTCGGGCCTGGAGGCGGGAGTGCCCCGGACGCCGCCGCTGGGGACGGTGGACATTCCCCAGGAGAAGCAACCCGCCCGGCTGCGGGCGTCGGGATGGGGCCTGCCGGTGTTCTTCCGCGTGGGCGTCTCCCTCGACGTGTTCTCCCAGGGTCAGAACCGGGTGACGCTGCTGTCGGAGTTCAGCCAGCCGAGCAACAACAAGCCGACGGCCGGCGGCGGACTGGAGTGGGCGATGACGAATCTGGGGAACAGCGGCTTCTCGCTGGCCGCCCGGGGGAGCTATACGGTCCAGCCGGCCAACAACCTGGATCCTGGCACGACGGCGGGCTTCGCGTCGAAATACAATGCCTCGAGCTTCACGTCCGATGGCTTGGCGGTCGGGGGCGGGATCAGTTACGGCCATGGCACCTGGAAGGTCGGCTTCGACTACGCGTACCGGAACCTCGGGCCGCTGGGCGGAACGAACTTCCTCAGCTTCAGCCTTGGCTGGTAAACGGAAGACGCCGTACGCAGTGAGAAAACCGTTTTTAAGGGTGCTGGCACTCACGGTTGTCGGGGCCGTGGGTGCGGCGGCATCGCAGTCGCAGGAAGGCGCCACGCTCGGGCTCAGCGCGGTGCGGTCGTATCGGACGTCGCAGACGCTGGTCGACGTGTTTTGTCGGGTCCCCCTCACCCTGGTGAGCCCGCTGGGGGGGGAGGCGAGCGGGGCGGCGTTCCGGGTCGCGGTGGTGGTGCGCGATTCCAGTGGCCTGACGCTCACCGCTCCGTCGTGGTCGTCGGCGGTGCCGGGGTCGATGCTGCGGGTGCGCGGGGCGTCCACGGCCAGTCACCTGGCGTTTGCGGCGCAGCCGGGTCGCTACACGGTAGAGGTGACGGTAACCGACTCGGCGACGGGCCGGGTGGCACACCAGCAGACGGCGGTGCAGGCGTTCTCCAGCGCCCCCGGGGCGTCGGATTTGCTGCTGGGCACCGACATCCGGGTGATGGAAGGCCCGGCCGACTCGGTGCTGCGGTCCGGCGAGCTCCGCAAAGGGGCGCTCGTCATCCAGACCTCGGGCGACCCGGTGCTGACGCCGCAGAGTGCCAGGCTGGGTTACTACCTGGAGCTGTACCCGGCGCAGGCGGAGAGCGTGACGGTGGGAGTGCGGGTGCTGAAGGCGAGCGGCGAGCCGGTGATCGCGGCGCCGCCGCAACGCTTCGCGGTGGCCGCCGGCGGTGGGGTGACGCAGGGGCTTCTGGACCTGGCCGGGCTGCCGGCCGGCCGCTACCTGCTCGAGGTGAAGGCGGTGGGAGGAGGGGTGGAGCCGGGGCTGACGCGCACCGCGCCGTTCGGCATGACGGGCTTCGAGACGGTCGCTGCCGCAGAGGCCCTCACGTCGTCGGGCGAAGACTTGTTCGCGAGGCTGGCCGAGCCGAAGCTGGACACGCTGTACATGCCGCTGGTCTACCTGATGACGTCGGCCGAGCAAGGGGTGTTTTCGACGTTGTCGTTGGAGGGCAAGCGGACGTGGCTGCGGCAGTTCTGGGCCAAGCGCGATCCGACGCCCGGGACGGCGCGCAACGAGGAGCGTGAAGGATTCTATCAGCGGATCGCCGAGGCCAACCGGCGCTACCATGAGGGCGGGTCCTCGGCGGTGCCGGGCTGGCGCACCGATCGGGGCCGGATCTTCATCAAGTACGGTCCGCCCGACGAAGTGTTGGAGCGGCACCAGTCGGCGAGCAGCCCGCCGTACGAGGTGTGGAAGTACACCAAGATACGGGCGCTGAAGTACGTATTCATGGATTTGACGCGGTTCGGCAATTACGCGTTGATCTATACCGACGACCGGCGGGAGCCAAGCCGGCCCAATTGGCAGGAGCTCCTGGGCACCGAGGCGGTGCAAGACGTGGAGCGCTTCTAATGGGAGACCATCAAGCGAGGATCGTATGACTCGACGTTTCTTCGGACTGCAAGGCGCGCTTCTCGGGATGCTGGCCATCGGGTCGTGTAAGCAGGATTCGATCACGACCGTCGGCATCGGCACCCCCGCCGCGGTGGCAGTGGAGTTGCACGCCCGCACTGTTCTGGTGGCGGACTCGGTGCGGACGTTCGCGGTGGTCACCGACAAAGTCGGCAACCCGCTCTCGATCCCAGTCACCTTTGCCACGGGGTGCACCGCCGGCATCGTGTCGGTCGGGTCTGCTTCGGACGCCCCCCTGGTGCGCACAGCGTTCATCGTGAGGGCGCTGGCCTACGGCAACGGGTGCGTGATCGCTTCCGCCGCCGGCTTCGTCGACACCATGAAGGTCACCACATTGCCGGCCTCCCTCGTAGTCACCGGCGTGGCGGGCACGGTAGCCGGGAAGCCCGACACGGCCAACTCGGGGTCCGTCGTGACCTACTCCTATGCTTATAAGGACAAAGCAGGCGTCGTGATGACCGGTCTCCCGGCATCGACCGTCCCGACGCTCAGTTCGGCGGACACAACGATCGCAAAGCCGACCGCTCTGACAGTGGCGGGCCGGGCACCGGGTGTCGTGACGCTCACCCTGAGGGGCTTGATCGCGTTGCCCGCGGGCGTCGTCGACACGTTGAGCGCCCTCAAGTCGTTGGCGGTGCTCGCGATCCCCTTCACCGGTACCACGTCTAGTCCGGCGGACCCCGGGGCGATCCTCACGGTCAACGCAGACCCCACCGGTCCACCCTTCGACGCCAACACGGCCACGACCATCGGGTCGATCATCACCGGCTCGCTGACGGCGACTTCTTTCCAGGTTCGCATCTCGGACCTCTCCAGCGCCGGGGCCCACAGCTTCTCGGTCACCGGCGTGGGACCGAACGACATAGCGTACTCGGGCGGCACCTACACGACCAATGCGCCGGCGGCATTCGGCGGGACGTTCGCGCCCGCGCCGGTGACACCAAGCGACACTATCACGGTGACGGCCGCCGCCGGCGATCCGGCGTTCTCAGCCACCATGAAGGTGTTCCGCGGCACGAGCGTAGGCAGCCTCGCGGCGGTAACGCCGGTCTCGGGATCGATCACCGCTACATCCTTCAAGCTGCTGACCGCGGATCTGGACGACGGGGGAACCTACACCGTGCAGATTACGCGGCTCGGCGCGAGCAACCTGGCGCGACGGGGGACCTACACGCTCGCAGTCGGGACGTACGGTGGGACGGTATCGCCGAGCTCGGGCGGACCCGCCAGCAAGATCGTCCTGCATCGTGCCGCTGGCGATCCCCCGTTCAGCACCGCCATGCGGGTGTACTTCGACGGCATTCGCGCATGGATCGATACGTCCAAGGGGTTTTCGACCGATACCGTCATCGTCGCCGTGCCTCCAGTGCTGCACACGGGGTCGGTGGACCTGCGCATCAGCCGGATAGGTGCCGCCCAGCAGGCGGAAAACGCGCTCGGCGGATTCACCAGCACGACCGCTTCGCCACTGGACGCCTACGGGTACAGCAACATCACGCCGGACAAGCCGGCCCCGATCACAGCGAACGGCAA
Organism: uncultured Gemmatimonadaceae bacterium; assembly: GCA_964641215.1. Taxonomy (GTDB): domain Bacteria; phylum Gemmatimonadota; class Gemmatimonadetes; order Gemmatimonadales; family GWC2-71-9; genus 13-1-40CM-70-15. Next base: position 16,180 of record CAZXKD010000025.1, on the reverse strand, counting down.
CTACTACATCACCATGGCGGGGGTCTGTCCCAACGGCTCCCCGGCCAACGGCGGCGAGAAATGCGACGCGTACTTCAAGATCACGAATGGCACTGCCGTGGATGCCACGGTGACTATGAGTGTGAATTGGCTCACGGGTGGCATTGACCCGGATCTCCTTTGGTGCAAAGGGACCGCCCTGTCCAACCCCCCGCCTAACAATGTGCCCGCATGCGGGACCGTCGCCGGGGGTGCTGATGTCTTGGGCTGCGCGTGCTCGGTCAGTGAGGGTCCTCCCGAGTCCATCACCTTTACGCTGCCGAAGAACTCGGTGTACGTCGTCTGGGTCAACCTGTTCGATGGGAGCGGAGCGCCGGCCAACCTGATGCGATTCCAGATATCCGGACTGCCGTGAGCAGGCGCTGACGCTGCCCGCAGCGCGACTGCAACGCCCGGAGCCACTGCTCCGGGCGTTCGCGTTTTCAGGAGGGCTCGGCGGTGGGGGGCAGGGCTACGAGGACCAACCCGCCCCACACCGCCGCCGCCGCTGCCACATGCGCCGCCTGCAACCCCATCGGCAGACCGAGCAATACCATCGCGGCAGCGATCGTCACCTGCAGGGCGACGAGGGCGAGGAGCACGATCGGTCCACGCGCGCGAGTTCGCACTGCCCAGACCGCGACGTAGACCGCCAGTGCGTACGCCGTCAGGCGGTGTATCAACTGAACGTGCTGTAAGTAGTTACCGTCGGGCCCGAGTTGTCCGGCGCACAGCGGGAACCCAAGGCAGGCCGTCGCCGCGCCGAGATTGGCGGTGAGGGCGCCGAGCAGGACAGTGGCAAAACCGAGCAGGAGGGCCACGAGCTCGGTCGCCCCCGGGCGGAAGCCTGGGGAAAGCGGGGCTTCCCGAGCAGCTACCAAGAGAGCGGCGAGCAGCAGCATCGCCGCGCCGAGGTGGAGGATCACGGTCCAGGGCGGCAGCGACAGCTTCACCGCGATCGCGCCAAGCGCCACTTGGAGTGCGAGCAGGCCGAGTGCGACGTAGGCTGCCCAGTCCGGCGGGTGCTGCTCACTGCTCCCTGCTCCCCGTCTCAGCCACCAAGCCCAGCCAGCGAGCGCCGTAACCAGTATCGTTACCAGCCCCGCCACCAGCCGGTGGCTCCACTCGATCACCGTGGGGAGGTCGAGCGGTGGGAAGAGCCGGCCGTTGCACAAGGGCCAGTGCTCTCCGCAGCCGAGGCCGGAGCCGGTGATGCGGACGATGGCGCCGAGGATGATGAGCAGGTAGGTGCACACCGCGGCCGCCCAGGCGAGCCGCGTGAACCGTCGCGTCATGGGTCGCGAAATGTATATTCCCGAACCTCATGTCCGCACCCGTTCTTGATCGCTGGGGAGACCGCCTGCCGCGCCGTCTGGGCTTGTGGAGCGCGGTGGCCGTGCTCGTGGGCTCGACGATCGGCAGCGGCATCTTCCGCACGCCGGCTATCATCGCGGCCCGCGTTCCGCAGCCACTCCCCATGCTGGCGGTGTGGGTGCTCGGTGGCGGCCTCGCGCTGTGCGGCGCGCTCACCTACGCGGAGCTCGCCGCGCTGTTCCCGCGCTCGGGCGGGGTCTTCGTCTACATCCGTGAAGGGTTCGGACGGCTGCCGGCGTTCCTGTTCGGCTGGACCGAGCTGGTGCTGATCCGGGCGTCCGCCCTCGGCGCGATCGCCACGCCCTTCGCGGAGTATCTGCTGCGCTCGCTCGGTTACGATCCGCAGCTGCCGCAGTACGCGGGGCTGGTGCATTACGTGGCCGCCGGGGCGATCGCGCTCACCGCCACGCTCAACTATGTCGGTGTGCGCTGGAGTGCCATCGTCCTCAACCTGACGACGGCGGCGAAGTACGGCGCGCTGCTGCTGCTCGTCCTGCTCGCCTTCGCCGCTGGCCAGGGAGACTTCGGACACTTCGGCGCATCGGCCGGGGCAGGGGGAGGAGCGGGGGGGGGGGGGGGGGGGGGCGGGGCCCCGCGGCGCGGGGTGGCGGCGCGCCGCTCCGCGCATCTGTGGGGGGTGGGCGGCGGTGGACGCTCGCTCTGGGGCGTGGGCGGAGGGGGGGGTGGTGGGGTGGGGGGGGTGGGGGGGGGGGGGCGGAGGGGGGGGGGGGGGGGGGGGGGGGGGGGGGGGGAACGCTCTCCGCCGGGCTGTTCGGGCTCGCACTCGTCTCGGTCCTGTGGGCGTATGACGGCTGGGGCGATCTCTCGTTCGTGGGCGGCGAGGTGCGCGACCCCGAGCGGAACCTGCCGCGGGCGCTGATCGCCGGCACATGCGCGATCATCGCGATCTACCTGTTGGTCAACGCGGCGTATCTCTATCTCCTCCCCATCGGGCAGATCGCGCGCTCGCCACTCGTCGCTGCGGACGTGGCGCAGCTGCTCGTGGGGCGCCTGGGCGTAGGGATCATCGCGGTGGTCGTAATGGTCGCGACGTTCAGCACGCTGCTCGGGTCGATGCTCACGGCGCCGCGGATCTTCTTCGCCATGGCGGACGACGGCCTCTTCTTCACTAGCGTGGCCCGCGTCCACCCCCGCTTCGCGACGCCCTCCGTGGCCATCGTCCTGACGGCGCTGCTCGGGATCGGGTTCGTCCTGGTGCGCACCTTCGAGCAGCTCGCCGACCAGTTCGTGGTGGCGATCTTCCCGTTTTACGCCCTCGCGGCCGCGGCGGTGTTCGTCCTGCGGCGGCGTCGCCCCGACCTCCCCCGCCCGGTGCGCGTGCTCGGCTATCCGCTTGTGCCGCTGCTGTTCGTGCTGGCGTCCCTGCTGATCCTGGGCAACGCCCTCCGCGAGCACCCCGGGACGACGGGCCTGGCCTTCGCGGGGATCCTGGTGGGAGTCCCCGTGTTCTTCGTCTGGACGCGGGTGCGGCGGCTTCCTTGACGGCCCCTGCAGCACGGAACACATTACCTTGCCCTTAGCTCAGTCGCATTGCCCTGGCACTCTCTGCGGAGATCCCCCCATGAAACGGAACGTCTGGTCGGTTGGGTTGCTGCTAGTGACGGCCGTTCTCGGTGCAGCCCGGCCGGCGGCGGCGCAGGGCGTCACCACGGCGGCGGTCACGGGACGCATCACCGATGAGTCGGGCGCCCCAGTGGCCCTCGCCGAGCTCACACTCATCAACGCGGCCACGGGCGAGCGGCATGCGGTCCGGACGCGGGACGACGGCAGCTATAGCCTCGAGAACGTGTCGATCGGCGGCCCATATAGTGTGACGGCGCGGGCGCTGGGCTTCGAGCCCAAGACGTCCACGGCCTTCAGCCTGGTGCTGGGGCAGCGCTTCGTGCTCGACCTGGCCCTGAAGCGGGCGGCGGTCCAGGTGTCGGGGATCACCGTGAATGCCGAGTCCGATCCGCTCGTCTCCCCGGCTCGCACGGGTGCCTCCACGTTTCTCTCCGACCGGGCGATCCACCGGTTGCCGACGTTGAACCGCTCCTTCACCGACTTCATGAGCACGGCGCCGCAGATCGTGGGCCGGTCCGTGACGGGGCAGAACGACCGCTTCAACAACATTCAGATCGACGGCGCGTCCAACAACGATCTCTTCAATCTCGGCTCGACCAATGGGACGCCCGGCGGCACCGTCAACGCGCGGCCCCTGTCCCTCGAGTCGGTGAAGGAGTACCAGATCCAGATCGCGCCGTTTGACGTGCGCCAGGGCGGCTTCGTCGGCGGGCTCGTGAACGCCGTCACCAAGTCCGGCGAGAACGTCTTTCACGGCTCCGCGTTCGCCTACACGCAGAATCAAAACTTTGTGGGCAAGGACACGGCTGGCGTGAAGGCGCCAGTAGCGAGCTACGAGCAACAGCAGTACGGGTTCTCGGTCGGCGGCCCGATCATTCGAGACCGCTTGCATTTCTTCGGCTCCGGCGACTTCCGGCACGATACCCGGCCGTTCGCGACGGCCATCCAGCTCGGCGCCAGCGGGGACACCACCGGCATTGGGATCACCACGGCGCGCTTCGACTCCGTCCGGAACATCCTGAACACCCAGTACGGATTCGACCCCGGGACCTACGCCGCGCCGACCATCCCTAATCCGGAAACAAACCTGTTCGGGAAGCTGAACTACGAGCTAGGCACGAACAGCCACGTCGAGGTGTCGGGGATCTTCGTCAACGCCAATAAGGCGACTCTGATCCACCAGTACACGGCCCCGTTCAACGGCCGGGACGGCTACCAGCTCTCCAACAGCGGCTACAACACCAGGGACAAGACGAGGACGGCGCGCGGCAAGTGGACCGCGTTGCTGGGGAACCGCTATTCCAACGAGCTGATCGCGGGTTACACCACGATCAGTGACGTCCGGGCGCTGCCGAACCTGCGTCCGCTGATCCTGGTGGCCGGGAACAGCCCGAACACCTACGTCGCGGCGGGGGCCGACCGGTTCTCGCAGGCGAACATCCTCGACCAGCGCGTGATCGAGGTGACGGACAACGTCACCTTCTCGCGTGGTGAGCACCAGATCACGGTCGGGACGCACAATGAGTTTTTCCATTTCCGGAACGTGTTCTTCCCGGCGTCCATCGGCGTGTGGAATTTCGCAGACCCCCTCGCTCTGGCGAACGGAACGCCCAACCGGTTCGAGCGCGCGCTGCCGACCGCACAGCGCCCCGACGGGCCGATCGCGGACTTCAACGTGAAGCAGTTCGGGTTCTACGCCGAGGACCGGTTTGCCCCGGTGCCCAAGCTCACGCTCACGGCTGGGGTGCGGATCGACGTTCCTTCGCAGCCATCGCCGGCGTTCAACCCGACGCTCGACACCATCGCGTTCCCGGCCCTCGGCGGCAAAGGAGTCAACACCGGCTCCTTCCCGAGCGGCAACATCCTCTGGTCGCCGCGCCTGGGGTTCAACTACGACGTGACCGGGGATCGCCAGACCATCGTTCGCGGCGGGGTGGGGATCTTCAGCGGCCGGCCGCCCTACGTGTGGCTGTCGAACGCCTACGGCAACACCGGCATGGAGCAGGCCAGTCTGGTCTGCACCGGGGCGAACGTTCCAGCATTCACGGTGGACCCGAACAATCAGCCGACCAGCTGCGGCGCCGCCGCGCCGAATGCCGGTCGGCCCAGCATCGTGTATTTCGACAACAACTTCAAGTTCCCCCAGGCGCTGAAGTTGGCGATCGGGGGGGACCGGGAGCTGGGGTGGGGGGTGTTGGGGACGGTCGACTTCCTGTACACGAAGGCCATCAACCAATTCCGGCTCTCCGACGTGAACCTGGTCGGCATCCAGGGGGCATCCGCCGGGGAGGCCGGCCGGCCCGTGTACGGCACTATCAACGCCGGGACCGGCGCCGCCACGGCCACACGGGTGACGGGCACATACCTGGACGTCATCCGCAACTCGAACGCCAGCGGCGACCGCTCCACGTCGCTCACCGTGCAGCTGCAGAAGCGCTTTGGGCAAGGGATCGAGTTCGCGGCGAGTTACACCTACACCCACGTGCTGGACATTCGCTCGTTCACCTCGGACATCACCAGCTCCAACTATCGCTTCGGTGTGTTGGACGGCACGGTCGCCTCCCCCAACCTGCGGACCTCTTTCTTCGACCGGCCGCATAAGGTCACCATGAGCGGCACGGTCGATGCGCCATTCGATAGCCGGTTCTCGCTGACCTACAACGGCCTCTCCGGCACCCCCTTCACCTACGTGGTGAACGGCGACATCAACGCCGACGGGTTCAGCGGCAACGACGCGGTCTATGTGCCGCGGAATGCCACCGAAATTTCGGGCTTGTCGGCCGCGCAGTTCACCACGCTCGACGCCTTCATCAACGGCGAGGGATGCTTGAAGAACAACCGCGGCCGCATCCTGCCGCGGAACGCCTGCCGCAACCCGTGGCAGAACTTCTTCAACGCGCGGATCAGCAAGGTCGTCCCCACGCTCGGCGGTCAATCGGTGGAGATCACCGCCGACATGCTGAACGTCCTGAATTTCCTGAACAGCAGCTGGGGCCTGATCCGCGTCACCGGCCAGAACGAGGAGACGAACCTGATCCGCTTGACGGGCTATGACGCCGTGAACCAGCGCGGCACCTACGCGCTCAACCTGCCCATCAAGAATCAGGTGACGGTGAACTCCCTCGGCTCACGCTGGGTGTTCCAGCTCGGCGCCCGGTACGCGTTCTAGAAACGGTGAGCGGTGAGCGGTACGCGGTAAGCGGGCAGACCGCTCACCGCGTACCGCTCACCGCTCACGGCTTCACGTCCGCGTCCGCTTCAATAGCCACGCCGCCCCGGCGCCGAACAGCAGGTTGGGAAACCAGGCGGCCAGCAGAGGCGGCAGCACCCCGCCCGCGCCCACCGCCTTGGCCAATTGGAACATGAGCAGCGCCACGAACGTCGTGGCCAGGCTCACGCCTACGCCCCAGGCGGGACCGCTGCTGGGCGTGCTCACCGCCAGCGGCGCGCCGAACAACGCCACCACAATGCAGATGAACGGGATCGCGAGCTTGAGGGCCCGCTCCACCGCCAGCTTGCGCGTGTCCGAGCCGCTGCGGGCCAGCGCGTCGATGTAGCGTCCCAGCTCGGCGTAGCGCATCGCGTCGGGCGCCGTGGGCTCGGCCAGCAGGGCCTGCGGCGTTTCCTGCAGCGTCGCCCGCGTGCGCAGCGCGTCGAAACTGAACGCGAGCTCCTGGTTGGGGCCGAGCAGATAGCGCAACGACCCGCGCTGCAGCGACCACCGCCCGGCGCCGTGCCTGGCTCCGGCGGTGTCGTACAGGGCCCGCTGGGCGGCAACGATGATCGTGGGGTACTCCGCTCCCGTCCCTTCGCGCTCCAGGATCAGGTCGGTCATGCTGTGCGTGGTGACCTGCAGCGCGGCGATGGCGTACACCCAGCCGCCGTCCGCCCGGTAAACGAAGTTGTTGCGCGCCGAGGTGGACCGGATCTGCTTCTCGCCGAGTAGCTCCTCCTTGCGGTTCGACGACACCGGTGAGACCTCGCCGAGCACTACGCCCGCGAGGAACGCCGCCACGGCGATCAGGTACAGCGGACGCACCAGGCGGTGGAACGACACGCCCGAGGCTTTCGCCGCGGTGATCTCCGAGTGTCGCCCCAGCGAGCCCACGATGAACACGGTCGCGAACAGCACCGCCGCGGGCAGCACGAGGAACATGATCTCGGGGACGGCGAAGAGGTACGCCAGCGCCACAGTGCCTTTCGACATCCCCCGTCCGAGATACCGGTCCAGCTTGTCGGTGAAGTCGATGACGATGACCAGGACGGGAAAGCCGATCATCACGACGAGGAACACCACGGCCCATTCGCGCAGCACGTAGCGGTCGAGGGTTCTCATGCTGCCCCTCCCGCCCCTCCCGCTTCCGCTCCCCGCTCCCGCCGCAGCCAGCCGACTAGCAGCTCCTTCACGTCGGACCAGTCGCCGCCGCGCGCCGTGCTGCCTTGGCTGCGTACCACCCACAAGCCGACCAGACCGACTGCGCCGCAGATCAGATTCGGCGTCCACATCGCGAGGAACGGCGACAGAATGAGCCGGTCGCCGAGGTCTTCCCCGCCGATCAGTCCGATGTAATAAATGGCGAACACGACCACGCTCGTGCCAATCACGAGGCCGGCGCCGCCGCGAGGGAACCGCAGCGCTACCGGGATCCCGATCAGCGCGAAGACGATGCACGCCGCGGCGAGCGCGAGCTTCTTCTGAATCTCCACCTCGTACGTCGCGGCGCGCTGGCGCGCGCCCCTCACTCGCGTCTCTTCCCCGACTCCGGCGCTGGGCGTGATGAGTGGCGACACGGGCGCGGGTTGGAGCGTGGGGAAGGCGTGGGGAGGCGGGGGCGGGCGACGCGCGGGCGCCGGCGTCTGCGCGTCGGCCTCCCTCGGCAACACCCAGCCGACCACTCTCTGCCAGAAGCGGCAATAGGGGCCCGGCGGCGGGTCGCTGTTCAAGCTGTCGGGGGTGATCGGAGGGGGCGCCAGGCCGGCTAGGCGGTGCAGGTCGGCGGCCATGGCCCAGCTCGCCTGGCGATGGGCCCGCGTTTCGTCCAGACGCGCCATCGCCACCTCGCGTTCCATCCGGCACACGGTCATCTCCCGGTCGCCCCGGTAGGTGTCGTTCTCGGTGCGCTCCAGGTTGTTCTGGATACCCGCCACACGGATGCGGTTGACGCGGAAGAAGGTACGGTTGAATTGGGTGGGCTGGGCCCGCTTGACCTCCTGGATGTCTCCGTCGAGCAACGTGAGGTACAAATCGGTTCCGCCGGGGGTATAAGCCATGCGGCCGCTGTCGGCCGCGATGATCCGGCGGCGGTCGGCGTCCTCCAGGTCGTAGATCGTCACATCCTTGAGTCGGTTCGTGGCCGGGTCGATGCGCGCCGCGCGCAAAAAGAACTGGCCCTGAATGACCTCGTTGATCACTTGCTCCTTGAGTGAAAAGGACGGCTTCTTGCGCGTGATGTCGACGAGCAGGGTGCGCAGGCGGTGATTGGCGCGCGGCAGCAGCTGGTCGTTCCACAGCAGCGCGCACAGCGCGATCGTGGCCGCACCGCCGAGCACCGGGGTGACGAGGCGCGCGAAGCTGATGCCGCTGGCCTTCATGGCCGTGATCTCGTTGTCCGCGGCGAGCCGGCTGAAGGTGTAGAGCACGGCGACCAGCACGGCCATCGGCAGCGTCATCGCGATGATGAAGGGGATCGACAGCGCAAACACCTCGGCGATCACGTGCCAGGGCAGCCCCTTGCCCACGAGGTTGCCGAACTGCTTGGCGACCTGTTGGAGGAGCAGGAAGGCGGTGATCCCCGCCAGCGCGAAGCCGAACGGCGCGGCGTGCTGGCGCAGGAGGTAGCGGCTGAGGATGCGCACGGTCGGTCGCGCCATTATATTCGCCGCTCCACGGCTCTACAAGGGATGCGGCGCTCCCCCCCCCTCCTGGTTGTTCTGCTCGCCCTCTCGTTCGTCATACCCCAGGCCCGCGCGCAGGGGGTCACTCCCGATTCCGGAACTGGTCAGAGTCCCCCGCTCGGCGTCCGGGCGTCGTTCGGCGTCGCGCCGCTGGCCTCGCCCCGGAATCCCGCGCTCGCGCCGGGGGGGCGCCTCGGTCCCCGTACGAGCCCGGTGCTCGTCGCCGCCGAGTGGGAGCGTCGGCTGCGCGCCTCGCTCCCGTCCACCGGCCGGCTCGGCGTCGCGCTCGCCGAATCGAGCACGGTGGCGGCGGCGCCACCGCCGCCGGCACCGGTCGCGCCAGGGCAACCGGTCTTTCAGGCCGCAGGGCGCGGCGGCCTGCTCGGCCCCTACGCCGACATCGGCATGCAGCTGAGCGTCCGCTTCGAGCTCAAGGCCGACCAGTTCCGCAACCTGCGCTGCAACGCGTTCGAGCGGCAGCAGGCCATCTCCGGGTGTACCGCGGGCTTTCCGACCATCACGCCGAATCCGCAGTACGCCATTCGCACGGTCGGGGTCGTCGGCCAGCGGCTCCACGTGAACGTGGACTTCGACAGCCAGCGGGAGTTCGACGCCAACAACAACCTGCAAGTGTGGTACGAGGGGCTCGGGGACGAAGTCCTGCGCCGGGTGGAGGCCGGGAACGTCTCGTTCCAGTCAGCGGGCTCGCGCTTCATCAGCGCGGCGATCCCCGCGAACAACTTCGGCATCCAGGCCATCGGCCAGCTCGGCTCCTTCGAGTTCCGGGGCATCTACGCCCAACAGAAGGGCAACGTCGTCAGGGATCGCGTCTACACAGTCGGCGCCACGACCAGCCAGCCGGTCGATCGTGCCGCCCGCGACCTGGACTACGAGGCCGGCCGCTTTTTCTTCGCGGTGGACCCCGCTGCCGTTCCCGGCTACCCGGCCGTGGACGTCCTCACCATCGACCCGACGGCACTGCCCGACTCGCTCCGGGTGGGCGGCCTGCAGGTGTACCGCGTTCGCGCCATCACCCCCAGCAGCACCGGCAACCAAAACCTCGGCGGGGTCCGGGCGGTCGCCTGCGGGGTCGGGGCGACGCGCGCCGTCGACTGCGCCGGAGAGCGGGCCGGGCCGTTCCAGTGGGAGATCCTCCAGCTCGGCAAGGACTACTACGTCGATCCCAGCGGCGCCTGGTTCGCACTCGCCAGCCGCCTGGACCAGAGCGACTACCTGGCCATCTCCTACGTGCCCGCGGGCCAGCAGACCTGCGCCGGCCCCCGCCGCTGCGTGGGCACGTTCCCGGTCACGGCCAGTCGCGACACCGCGCAGATCGACACGCTGCGGCTCGTCTACGACCCCAGATCGGGGGTGACCGCCGCGTCGCCGTCGTTCCGCTTTGAAATCCGCAGCGCCTACCGCCTGGGCGGCTCGGACTTGAGCCGCGAGACGGTGGCGCTCTCGCTCTTGGTGAACCAGCGCGAGCGCACGGTCGCCTCCGGCCAGACGTACTTGGCCCGGCTGGGACTCGCGGTGACCAACGATCCCAACAAGTTCGACCAGTACAACCGCCTCTTTCCGCGTGATCGGGACCCCCAGCGCGGCGCGCCCGTGCAGGGATACTACGTTCTCTTCCCGCATCTTCGACCCTTCGCCGACTCTACGCGGCTGACGGCGGCCGAGCGCAACGACTCGCTGTATCGCACGCCGCGGGGGTTGCTGGCCACCCAGGGGCCGCCGTCGGTGTTCACCCTGCGCGAGCACGCCGACGTCGCAGCCTCGAGCGACCGCTCCACCCTGTCGCTCAACAGCTTCCAGGTACGCGACGGCAGCGAGAAGCTGTACTTCGGGAACACCCTACTCACTCGCGGCACGGACTACACCATCGACTACGCGACCGGGCAGGTGCAGTTCACCCACCCCGACTCCCTTTTTCAAGGCGGCGTGGCCCAGGTGCGTGCCCAGTTCGAGGAGCGATCCGCGTTCGCGGTCGCGCCCACTTCGATCTATGGGCTGGCCGGCAAGTATGACCTGGGCGAGCACGGCGCGGTCAACCTCACGGGGCTGTTCCAACGGCAGCAGAGCGCGTTCACCCGGCCGCCGCTTGGCCTCGAGCCCGCGGCCAGCTTTATCGGCGGTGTCAGCACCGAGCTGCGCTTCCAACCCGAGTGGATCACGCGGGCGGTGGACGCGCTCCCGCTGGTACACACGGAGACGCCGTCGTTCCTGAACATCAGCGCCGAAGTCGCCGTCTCCAAGCCGAGCCCGAACCAGGTGGGCCAGGCCTACCTCGAGGAGTTCGAGGCCGATGCCGGGCGCCAGATCTCCCTCAACGAGACCGCCTGGCACTGGGGGAGCATTCCCACGACGTCGCGCGGGGCCCAGCCCTTCGGGATCGTCGCGGGCTTCGACCCGCGTGACGCCGCCTTCCTCACCTGGCAGAGCCTCCCGGTGCACGCCAACGGCACGGCCGTGCAGTTCTTCGCCACCGATATCGACCCCACGATCCGCCTCACCGGGCAAGCGCAGCCCGCCGAGCCGGTGCTGTGGCTCATGCTGAAGCCCGACTCGGTGTTGGGGCTGGCGAATCTGAACACCGGGAGCCCCAACTGGGTGCGACCGCACCGGGTGGGCGCGCCCCGCTGGCGCTCCATCACCCAGGGCCTGGCGGCCACCGGCGTGGACCTCTCACGCGTGGAGTACCTTGAGTTCTGGGTCTGGGAGGACGGCCGGCGCGTCGCCAAGCAGAATCGTGCCGCCGTGTTGTTCGACTTCGGATCGGTGTTCGAAGACGCGCTGGCCTTCGTGCCCGACTCCTTCACCGTCGCGAACGGCGACACCACCTACTACGGCCAGCGGGCGACGGGTCTGGGGCGCGAGGACACCGAGCGCGACCCGATTACGCGCTCCTGGAGCGCCGCGATCAACGACGAGGGCATTCTCTCCGACCGCGTCACCGACGGGATCAAGAACGCCACCACGGGACAGACGATCGACACCCTGCCGCTGTGCAGCGCATCCCGGAACGGCCAGCTCCAGAGCTATCTGTTCGGCGACATCCGCTCCCGCTGCGGCCGCCACAACGGCGCGCTCGATACCGAAGACCTGGACGGGGATTTCCTGCTCGACTCCGTGGCCGGGGTAAAGACCGCCGAGAGTTTCACCCGCTTCGTGTTTCCCATCGGCGACGACCGCTTTTTCGTGCGGGACGGCGGCATGACGGCCGACCCCACGGGTGGCATCTCCGGATGGCGGCTGTACCGCATTCCCTTCCGCGCCGACACGATCCTCCAGGGCCAGCCGAATCTGCGGCAGGTGCAGGCCCTGCGGATCACGCTCGTCGTGCCGCCCACGACGCCGGCCGGCGCGCCCGACCCCCAGGTCTACTTCGCCCTGTCGCGCGTGCGGCTGGTTGGCGCCACCTGGCTGAAGCGCGCCGACACGCCGATCCGGGGAATCGCCGGGGACCGGGGCAGCGGTGGGGGCGAAGTGATCGCGTCGGTCGTGAGCACCGAGAACACCGACCTCGGCTATGTGCCACCGCCTGGGGTGACCAACCAGCCGAGCCGCGTGGACGCCAGCCTGCAGATCGGGGCGACACAGATCAACGAGCGCTCGTTGCGGCTGTTGGCGCGCGGGCTCCAGGTCGGCCAGCACGCCGAGGCGTTCAACCGCTTCGCCGCCGAGGGCGACAAGAACTTCCTCAAGTACCGCCGGCTGCGCGCCTGGGCGCGGGGGCGGGGCCCGGGGTGGGAGGACGGGGACCTGGAGTTCTACCTGAAGGCCGGCAAGGACCAGAACAACTTCTATCTGGTTCACGTCCCGGCGCGCACCAACTCGTGGGAGCCGGAGGTCATCGTCGACTTCGACCGTTGGCTCGCGCTGCGGGCGCGCATCGAGCAGGCCTGGCTGCACGGGGACGGCGCCCGTGTCTACCCGGGGTGCCCCGATACGACCCTGGTCCCGTTCGATTCTGCCTACGTCATGTGCGACGGGCCCTACCTCGTGCATGTGCGCGACCCAGGCACCGCGCCGCCCAACCTCGCCGCCGTGCAGGAGCTCGCCGTGGGCATCCTGCGCGTCGCCACGCGGGTGTTTGTGGACCAGGCCGAGCTCTGGGTGGATGACATCCGGCTGAGCGATGTCGTCGGCGACGCAGGGGCCGCTGGCGCGCTCGACGTAACGCTCACTGCGGCCAATCTCGCCGACCTCGCGTTCAGCGTGTCGCGGCGGGACGCGAACTTCCGGCAGCTGGGCGAGGACCCGGCCTACGTCACCGACAACGTCGTCGCCTTCGGCGGCACGGTGCGACTGGAGCGGTTCCTCCCCGATGCCTGGGGGCTCGCCGCGCCCCTCACCGTGCGCCACAGCGCCACCTCCAGCACGCCGTTCTACTTGGGCGGAACCGATCTGCGCGCCGACGCGCTCCAGGGCCTGCGCACCCCCAGCTCCTCGGCGTCGAGCTACGGCTTGGCCGTGCGCCGGGTGCGGCGCTCCGAGGGCACTATCGGGCGCTGGCTGCTCAACCCCTTGTCCCTGTCGGGATCGTACGCCTCTGGGGATTCCCGCACCAGCCTGGACCGGGCGGGATCCAGCTCCTACGGGGTCTCCCTCGACTACGCCTTCAGCCCGCACCCGGCAACGGTCCCCGCAGTGCCCAAGTTCGTGCTCGCCTTGCTGGACAAGCTCCCCGGATTCCTGCGGCACAGCCAGTTCATCGAAGGCCTCCACCACAGCCGCCTCCGCGTGAATCCTGCCACCTTCCAATTCCACTCGACCTTCTTCGGGTCGGCCGCATCGCGGTCGACATACCAGGTTCCGGTCGCCACCGACTCCGACCGCTTCATCCGGCCGGCGCAGTCGCTCACGCGCGGCTGGCGCAACAGCGCGAGCGTCGACCTGCAGCCGTTCGAAAGCATGTTGTTGCGCGCCGACCTGTCTTCTCAGCGTGACTTGCGCGACTATGGTGACTCCACCACCCTCGGCGTCCTGACGCGTGGCGCGCGGCGCTCGCTGTTAGGCCACGACGTGGGGCTCGAGACCCAGCGCTCGCTGAACACCCTCCTCAGCCTCACCCCGTCGCTCACCGAGTGGGCCCACCCGCGGCTCACGTTCGCCACGACCTTCGCGCTCAGCCGCGATCCCAACGCCAGCGGACCGGTGCGCGATGTCGGGGACACCGCCGGCGCCTTCCACCTCCCCGCCGCCTTCTCCAACTCGCAGCGGCTCGATCTCGGCGCCCGGATCGACGCTCGCCGGCTAGGACGAGGACTCTTTGGCGACAGCGCCGGTGTCACGCGCTGGCTTGGCAGGGTCACGCCGATCGACCTCACCTATAACCGCACGCGGCTCTCGACCTTTGATCGCGCGCCCGGAACGCCCTCGTTGGGCTACCAGGTACCGGTGGGCGGCTTCGACGGCTTCCGCCTGGAGGACGGGAAGCTGGCGCGCGGCGCTTCGGAGACGGAGAACATGAGCGCCATCGGTGGGGCCACGCTGGTCCTGGGCCTGCGCGCCAATGCCGTCTACGCCCACTCGCGCACCGTCACGTGGGTCCTGCGCACGGACCAACAGGTCCCGGTCAGCAGTCGCAGCCTGGAGTGGCCGTCCGGGAACATCAGCTGGAGCATCGTGCCGCCGCGCAACTCCATCGGACGGGTGCTGACCACGATCACCGCCCAGTTGGGCTACCGCGAGCGCGTGTCCGCGAGTGAGCAGGCGGCGTTCGGCGGAGGCGCGTCCAACACGGCCCTCTCCCGCACCGTCGAACGCGGCGTCACTCCGTCGCTGAGCCTGGGGTGGCTGCAGGGGATCCTCTCCTCGTTCGACGCGTCGCGCGTGACGAGCGACCAAATCACGGCGGGAAACCTGTTTCACACGCTGCGGGACCAGCGGAACGCCGTGCTGGTGTTTTCGTTCCGGCCGCCCAAGAGCATCCTCCCGCTGCGCACGAACATTCGCACCAACGCCCGCTACAGCGTGATCACAAACACGACCTGCCTGCAGTCCGCGGGTCAGACCGAATGCGTCCTGTACGTGGACAGTCGGCAGTCCCAGAGCCAGCTTACCATGGACACCGACTTTCCTCCGTCCCTCAGCGCCGGGCTCCAGATGGCCTATGTGGTGAACGAAGAGCGGCAGTTCAGCCGGAAGACCGCCCAACTGGTAATCACAGCCTTCGTCCAGCTCAGCACCAGCGTGGGGCAGCTGCGATGAAGCGCCTCGCTCCGGAGGCTCTCGGCGCTGCCCTGGCCTTGCTGCTCGCCTGCCAGGCGAAGGCGAAGAGTGGCGATGGGACAGGCGAGTTCGATGGCCCGCGCGCCTTCGGCTACCTCGAGCAGCAGATGCGCTTCGGCCCGCGCATTCCGGGAACGCCGGCCCACGACAGCGCCGGCGCCTGGATCCTGGCGCAGCTGCGAACGCGGGCCGACACCGTCATCGTGCAAGCCATCACCCACCGGACGAAGAGCCGCCGGATCCTGCAGCTGCGCAACCTCTTCGCCCGTTTCCGGCCTCAGGCCGTCGAACGGGTGCTGTTCCTGGCGCACTGGGACACCCGCCCCCACGCCGACCAGAGCGCCAACCTGGGCGACCAACGCCTCCCGGTTCCCGGTGCCGACGATGGCGCCTCCGGCGTCGCCGTCCTGCTCGGCGTCGCCGACGCCCTCAAAGCGAAGCCCTCCGCGCCGGAGGTCGGCGTGGACCTGCTGTTCGTGGACGGCGAGGATTTCGGCGACTTCGCGGACACGAGCGACGTGCTGATCGGCTCGCGCTGGTTCGCCGCCCACCAGCCGGTCGGCTATCCACCTTTGTACGCCGTGCTCTTCGACATGGTCGGCGACAGGGACCTGCAGATCTATTACGAGGGCAACTCCCAGGCGAACGCGCCCGAGGTCGTCGACCGTGTCTGGCGCACGGCGAGCGGCCTGGGATACGGGCGCGTGTTCTTGCCTGGCGTCAAGCATACGCTGATCGATGACCATGTCGCGTTGCAGAAAGCCGGCATCCACGCGATCGACGTCGTGGACTTCGACTACCCGTACTGGCACACGCGCGAGGACACGATCGACAAGGTCTCGGCCGCGTCACTTAAGATCGTCGGGGACGTGGCGGTGGCGCTGGTGCGTACGCCGTAAGGGGTGAGCGGTGAGCGGTAAGCGGGAATGCCCGCTCACCGCTCACCCCTTACCGTGCACTGCATTTTTTCGGCGTCGTGTGCGCGGAAAGGGTACTGAGCGGTTGCGGGCGAGCCGATAGCTTGCAGCCATGGACCGCCGCCGCGCTGCCCTGGGTCCCGCCACTCTCGCGC
>CAZXKD010000024.1:0-23191 GCA_964641215.1 uncultured Gemmatimonadaceae bacterium | reverse complement strand
GCCGGGGGCCGCTGGGCCGGAAGCGGTGCCGCGGCAAGGCCCGCCGCCAGCCACAGCAGCCACAATCGGGATATCATGCGACCCTGGCGCAGGGTCAGTGCACGGACCCGGCGACGGCGGGAGGAGTGGTCCCCGTGCCGATCCAATGGGCAAACCAGGTGCGGATCCGCTCCAGGCGGTCCACCAGCAGCCACGGCGGCCCGGTGCGGGACAGACCGTGGAAGGACCGTGGGTACCTGACGAACTCCGCGGGGACCCCGCGCTCGCGCAGCGTGACGAACAACTGTTCCGCGTTGGCGATGGGGGTGCGGCGGTCGTCTTCGCTGTGCACGATGAGCATCGGCGTGCGGATGCTGCGGGCGAACTGCATCGGCGAGAGCGCGCGGTACAGGGAGTCGCTCTCCCACGGCCGGCCGGCGAATTCGTAGTCGGTGAGCCCCTGCGCGTCAGAGGAGCCGTACCAGGAATACCAGTTGAAGATGGAGCGGTCCGTCTCGGCGACAGCGAACCGGTTCGTGTGCCCCACGACCCAATTGGTCATGAAGCCGCCGTAGGAGCCGCCCAGCACCGCGAGACGCGTGGTGTCCACGCCGCCGCCCCTTCCCCCTCCACCCCCCGAGCGGGCGATCGCGACGTCCACCGCCTTCATCAGGTCGTCGTAGTCCTCCATCCCCCACCGGCCGCGCGTGGCATAGGTGAAGTCGTGGCCGTAGCCGCTCGAGCCGCGCGGGTTCGTGAACAGCAGCCAATAGCCCTGGCCAGCCAGCATCTGGAACTCGGGGAAGAAGATGTTGCCGTAGTTGCTGTGAGGCCCACCGTGAATCGACAGCACGAGGGGGTAGCGCTGTCCCGGGCGGTAACCGTAGGGCTTCATCAGCCAGCCCTCGATCCGCAACCCGCCTCCGCTCGCGAACCAGAAGGTGTCGGCGGGAAGGATCGCGACCTGCGAGAGCAGCGCGTCGTTGAAGGAGGTCAGCCGCCGGTCCGGCAGGCCACCCGCACCGAGCGGCGCGACGTAGAGCTCGGAGGGATGCGTGACGTCGCTGGAGGTGTAGGCGAGCCACTTGCCGTCGCGGCTCAGGCTGAATCCGGCGAGCGAGCGCTCGCCACTCGTGACCTGGCGGACAGGAGCTCCCGCGGCATCCACCGCAAACAGATGCACGTTGCCTCGGGTCTCGGCGCCGACGTAGATCGTCTTCCCATCCGGCGACCAGGTCGGCTGGCCTGGATCGAGCGCCCACGCCGCCGTCAGGTTGCGCACCGGACCGCCGGCGGCCGGGATCACACACACGTCATTCCTTTCGCCACGCCCTTTGGAGCAGATGAACGCGATCGTCCGACCGTCGGGCGACCACGCGGGCGCGCGACTCTCGATGTACCCCGTCTCGATGCGCCGCGCTGGCCCGCCGGCGAGCGGCAGCAGCCACAGCTGCGGCTGCGCCTGGCGGCTCACCTCGATGGTGTCGGTGGCGTCCTCCACGTACAGCACGGCTGAGCCGTCCGGCGCCCAGTCGGGCTCGCTCTGGCTCAGCGCGCCCGTCGTTAGCTGCTGTGGCTCGCCGCCTTCCAGCGGCACGACGTACAGGTGGCTGGGCCGCCGGGTCTCGCGCGGTGAGATCAGACCGCGCTCGTCGGCGAGGAATGGCAGGGAGGTGTAGACCCGCCCGTCGAAGCGTTTCGGGTCGGGCCCCCGCGTGATGGCCGACGGGGAAACCCGGTCGCGCCAGGGCTGCTGCTTCGCGCTGTCCGGGTCTGGACCGCGCCAGCCGAACAACAGCCGGCGGCCGTCCGCCGAGAAGTGCGGCGAGCCGTGCACGCCGCGGATTTGGAACGCCTCGCCACCGGGCGGTGTCGTGCGCAGGAACCAGACGTCGTCCTCGAACCCCTCGCGCTTGCTCGTGAAGGCGAGCAGCGTGCCGTCGGGCGACCACACCGGGCTGGCCGCCTCGGTGGCGGGGCTGGTATAGCGGGTGGGCGGGGTCGAGCCGTCCACCACCGCCATCCAGATCTCCGTGTGCCGGCGGTCCTTGTCCTCGACGACCGTGGTGACCGGAAACGCCAACCGTCGACCATCGGGCGCGAGCCGCGGATTGCCCACGGATACGAGCCTGTAGTAATCGGTGGGCTGCCAGGGGCGGGGCGAGGTTTGCGAAACCAGGCGAGCGGGCGACGCGGCGAGAAGCAGCGAGGCCGCTAGGCGGATCGGTGTCGCACGGCTGGGCATGGCGTGCTCGTGTGAGGCAGGGGGCAGGAAAAATACCCACGGGACCGGCAACGGCTAGACGCTCCGACGCATGGCGGTGGACAGGCAGCAGGGGTCGGGCACGCTTCCTGGCACCCGACCCCCGCAGTGCGTCTGTGCGTCTCGTCTTACGGCAGCTTGTGCAGCTCCACGCGCCGGTTTTGAGCGCGCCCCGCCGCCGTCGTATTCGTCGCGAGCGGACTGCGCGGTCCGTAGCCACGCGCCACCATGCGCGTCGGGCCGACGCCCTTGCGGGCGAGGTACGCCCGCACGGCCAGTGCCCGGGCCTGCGAGAGCCTGGTGTTCAGGGCCGCCGAGCCAGTGTTATCAGTGTACCCCGCGATCTCGATGCGAATCTCGGGGTTGTCGATCAGCGACTGCGCCACCACATCGAGCACCGAGTACGACTCGATCCGCAGCGCCGAGCTGCCGGTCTGGAAGTTGACTCCCTTGAGCACGACCGTCGGGCGCCGCGGCGGTGCACCCGGAGCGGCGGGAACGCGCTCCTCGGGGAAGAGCAGCGGGCAGCCGTACCGGTCCACCGGCGTATGCGGCGGCGTGTTGGGGCAGCGGTCGATGTTGTCCGGCACGCCGTCTCCGTCGCTGTCCCGGATCAACGGGCAACCAGTCGCGTCGACCGGTGTGCCGGCTGGGGTGTTGGGGCACTTGTCGAGGTAGTCCGGTACGCCGTCGCCGTCCGAGTCGAGCGGGCACCCTTTGGCGTCGACGGCAACGCCCGGCGGGGTGTTGGGGCACTTGTCGAGGTAGTCCGGTACGCCGTCGCCGTCCGAATCGAGCGGGCAGCCCTTGGCGTCGACCGTGACTCCGGCCGGTGTGTCGGGGCACTGGTCGATGCCGTCGTAGACGCCGTCGTGGTCGGAGTCGAGCGGACAGCCCGTGGCATCCACCTTCGCGCCGTGGGGAGTGTTGGGACACTTGTCGAGGTAATCCGGCACGCCGTCACCGTCCGAATCGAGCGGGCAGCCTTTGGCGTCGACGGTGACGCCGGCCGGCGTGTCTGGGCACTGATCAATGCCGTCCGGTACACCGTCGTGATCGGAATCGATGGGGCATCCGACGGCGTCGACCTTCGCTCCCGCCGGAGTGTTGGGGCACTTGTCGATGCCGTCGTAGACGCCGTCGCCGTCCGAATCGTGCGGGCAGCCGTTGGCGTCCACGGTGGCCCCGAGCGGGGTGTTGGGGCAGAGGTCCTTGTCGTCCGGCACGCCGTCGTGGTCGGAATCCTTGAACGCGGCGCCGCGGTCGAAGATCGAGAGACCCCCCGAGAGGACGAAGTGCGACGCCTTGGTGGGGCCGAAGGTCGCCTGGGTCGACGGAGTGTAAATCTCCCGGGCCTCGACTCGCAGGGCCACGCGCCGGCTGAGAAAGAGGCGCTCCCCCAGTGCCCCGTGGATGCCGCTGTCGGTGAACTTGTAGGGAGGGGTCGAGCCGAAGTCGAGCCGCGAGTAGCCGCCGAGGACGTAGAGGAGATGACGCTCGCCGCCCAGCAGGTTGAGCACCAGGCTGGCACTGCCGATCAGCGGCTCCATCGTGGTGCCGCCCGTCACGGCGTACTCTGGTTGGAACAGGACGTCCCCCTCCACGCCCACCCGCTCCATGAAGAAATATCCGATGCGCGCCCCGCCCCCGGTGCGGTTGGCGAGGTTGAACGCCTTGTCGTACCTGGTATAAGCGCCGAACAGGCCGAGCTCGAACTGGTTGGTGTGCTGCGCCGCGAGCGGCGTCCCGCCGACGGCTAGCGCCAGGCCAAGCGTGATCAGAGCGCGCATTCGTACCTCCTCGCTGGAGCAGCCACCGTCAGGGCAGCTGGTGAAGCTCGACGCGCCGGTTCTGGGCGCGGCCCGCCGCCGTGGTGTTCGTGGCGATGGGACCGTCCGGGCCGTACCCGCGGGACGTCATCCGCGCCGGGCTCACGCCGCGACTCGCCAGGTAGGCACGGACCGCTTCGGCCCGGGCCTGCGACAGCCGGACGTTCAGCGTCGCCGTGCCGGTGTTGTCGGTGTAGCCGGCCACCTCGATCCGAATCTCCGGGTTGTCGAGCAGCGACTGCCCCACGATATCGAGCAACGCGTACGACTCGGGCCGCAACGACGACTTGCCGGTCTCGAAAGTGACGCCGCGCAGGACCACCGGCCGCCGCTCCGGCGTGAACAGAATCGGGCAGCCGAAGGCGTCGACCTGGGTTCCCGGCGGTGTCCCCGGGCACTTGTCGATGCCGTCAGGGACGCCGTCATGATCGGAATCCATCGGGCAGCCCACGGAGTCCACTACGGCGCCTGCCGGCGTATTCGGGCACTTGTCGATACCGTCGGGCACGCCATCGTGATCGGAATCGATCGGGCAGCCGACGGCATCGACCTTCGCTCCCGCCGGCGTGTTCGGACACTGGTCGATGCCGTCGGGAACGCCATCTCCGTCGGAGTCGGTGGGGCAACCTTTCGCGTCCACCTTGGCGCCGGCAGGCGTGTTCGGGCACTGGTCGATGCCGTCGGGAACGCCATCCCCGTCCGAGTCGATCGGGCAGCCCTTCGCGTCCACGCGCGCGCCGGTGGGCGTGTTGGGGCACTGGTCGATGCCGTCGTAGACGCCGTCGCCGTCGCTGTCCTTGGGACAGCCATGCACGTCGACGGTCGCGCCCAGGGGGGTGCCAGGACACGTATCATACTTGTCCGGGACGCCGTCCCCGTCGCTGTCGACCAGGTGGCCTTCGCCGGTGAACAGCGCCAGGCCGATCGATCCGACGATGTGGCCTGCCCAGGAGCTTCCGAAGGTCGCGTTGGTCGTGGGGGCGTAGACGCCGCGCGCCTCGATCCGAAGAGCCACGCGCTCCCCCAGGAAGATGCGGTCGCCAATGGCGCCGTGGACGGCGTTGTCGGTGAAGCGGTAGGGCGCCTGTTTCTCGAAGTCGAGCCGCGAATAGCCGCCCAGGAGGTACAGCAGGTGGTGCGGGCCAGCCGCGGCGTTCAACACGAGGCTGGCACTGCCGAAGCTGAGCTGCGCCGCGACGGGGTTCGTCCCCGTCTGCGGGGACGGGGACTGATAGCCGGCGTCGAGCTCGACGCCGACGACGTCACTGAAGAAGTACCCCAGCCTGCCGCCGCCGCCCGCCTGATCGCTCAGGTTGAAAGCGCGGTCGTAACGCGTGAATGATCCGAAGGCACCGAGCTCGAATTGATGCCCGCGTTGGGCGGAGAGGGGGAGCCCAGCGGCGGCAGCGAGTAATCCGGTGAGCATGAGGATCCGCATCGTCGTCCTCCTTCTTCCGGAACCGGCCAGACCTACTCTAACATAAGAAATTCCGACTCAAAAACCCCACACGCCGTTCTTGCGCAGCCGGGTGTTCAGGTCGAAACCCCCGAGAACGAGGCCGTGACGGGTCCCGTCGGGGTCCCGCCAGGCGGCGCCAGCGGGCCCGACCAGGGTGCCGCCGCCGAGATTCGCGATCCTGTTGGTGCCGACCGGCCCGGAGAAAGCGCCGAGCGAGTCACCGCCGCCCGTCACGGCCGCGGCCAGCACTTCCACCGGCGTCGTCTGGACACTGGGGTAGAAGCCGCCCACCGCCAGCACCACGGTGCCGAGGTCGAGGGTCGCGAACTGTGAGCGACCCTGTGGGAGCAGCACGCCGGCGCCCGCCCAGCCGCCAGTCAGGAAACCGGAGGCGGGACTGAGTGGCGCTGTATCGCTGGTGGCGAGGCGCGCCGGTGCCGAATCGAGGCCACCGCCGGGCGGCACACTGTCGGCTACGCCGCCGAACGCTACGGCGCGCCGCTCCAGCACCACCCCGCCGCCGTACGCGCGCGCCGCCGGGAGCGGAGGCTCCAGGTACCATCCGTCGATGTGGCCGTCCACACCGATGCGGCCGACGTACACAGCCTGCTGCGGCCGGCCCTGAGGGTCGGTGCCCCCCATCACATAAATTCGGCCCCGACGTACCACCGCGATGGCTCCCGCCACCGGGGCAGGCAGCGGTTCGAGGAACGTGAACGGGCCGGTCACGCCGGTGGCGGTAATGGGGGCGCCCAGGACCGTGGCTCTGGCCCTACCGGCCGCGTCGATTCCGCCCAGGGCGTACAGCGCGCTGCCGTCGAAGCGGGAGTTGTAGCGCGTCGCGACGGCGGCAGCGGCAAAGGCGAGGGACGCCGGGGCGTCCAGCTGGCGCGTCCAAGCGCCGATCGCTCCTCCCGGCTGGGCCGGCGCCACGTACACGCCGCTGTCCGGCTGGAATACGGAATCGCCGCCGAGCGGCTCCGCGCCGCCGATGGCGTAGAGGGTGGTGGTGAGGGAGCCGCCCGAGGGGAACTCCCCCGCGGCCAGCGCTACGCCGACGGGGGAGCGCGGGAATGCGGCGCGCGACTGCCAGGTCAGCCCGGCGGGATCGAACGGGACGCGCGCCAGAACATGCACGACGAGGGTGAGCTGGATGCCGCTGCCGGGGATTACCGTTAGCGAGCCGGACACGGCGGCATCGGGTACGGTCGTGCGGATGACGCGGTCGCTCCAGGAGGCGGAATCCGGCACCGGCCCGTTCACCGTGCCACTGGCGGCCAAGAACTGGACTACGCCGGGGGCGGAGCCGAAGCCGAAGCCTTCGATAACGAGATGCTGCCCGCGGACGAGGACGGGCTCGAGCGCGCCGTCGGCGTAGTCGATGCGCGGGGTGGAGGGCGCGAGGGCGGCGGGCTCACCGCAGCCGAGCAGGGCCAGCAAGACCCCGCCCCAGCGTGCCAGCCTCGCCGTGCTACGGCCGCCCGTTCTCCCCACGTACGAACCGGACGGCCTGTGAGAGGCGATCCGCCAAGGCGGACAGCTCGGTGGCTCCCTGAGTGAGGTCTTCAATCGCCTTCAACTGGTCGGCGGCCGCCGTGGCGACCGCCTCGGCTTCCTGGGTCGAGGTTTGGGCGCTGCTCTTGGCTTGCTCGAGGGTGTGGGCGATGCGCGCGGCCAGCTCCACGCTGCCGCGCGCCACCTCCGCCACATGATTGCCGGCCCGGGCGGTGCGGGCGGCAGCGTCGGCGATGTGGTCCAGGTCTTGTACCCATTCGGCCGAGCTTTGGACCACCTCGCCCAGATCGCTGCGGATGCGCTCCAACAGCTGGGCAGCGCGGTCCAAGGCGCGGCGCGTGTCTTGGACGGCCTTGCCCACGTTGCGGGCCTCGCGGCCACTCTCCTCGGCGAGCTTGTGGACCTCGTCGGCGACGACCGCGAAGCCGCGCCCGTGCACGCCGGCGCGCGCCGCCTCGATCGTCGCGTTGAGGGCGAGCAGATTCGTCTGGTTGGCGATGAAGCCGATCGTCTCGGAGAACTTTTCGACCTGAGCAGCCACGTCCCGCAGCCGCGCCACCTCGGAGACGCTCTCATCGGTGGTGGCGCCCAGATCGGTGAGCCGCCGCACGGCACCCTGCGTGGCCGAACGCACTTTCGCCGCGGACTTCTCCATCTGCGCGCCCACGTCCCGGGTCTGGTCGCCGCCGGTCGCGACGTCGCCCGCGCTGCGCCGCATCTCCTCCGCTTCGCGGGTCACGGTGGCGAGCACCGCGGCAGCCTGAGCGGCGCCATGGCTGGCGCGCTGCGCGGAGGCCGCGACCTCCTGGCTCGACGCGTGGATCTCTTCGGCCGTCGCCGTCAGGGTCTGGAGGTATTGCGTCATCTGATCGGAGGCGCCGACGACCGGCCGCACCGCGCCGTCCAGCGCCAGCATCAGGGCGAGCTGTGGCGCCAGCAGGTTCAGCATGTCGCCGTCGGAGTCGCGGTACATCTGGGGATCGGAGTGACGCACGCTCCACAAGCCCATGAGCTGCCCGCCGTGATACAACGGCACCAGGACCTCCGAGCCGGGAGTCTCTCCCCCGGGGAGCACGACCTGGTCGCGCCGCAGCGCATGCGCCACCAGCGGCCTGCGGGCGCGAACCGCCTCACCGCTCAAGCCGGCGTCGGCGTCGAAGCGAAACGCGCTCTCTCCGCCGCCGGCCGCTGTATCGGCGATCAGCTCCATCTCGCGACGCTTGGCGTCGTAGCGCGCGAACCCCATGTGCTCCCAAGGCACGAGGCGGCGCGTGAGGACCTGAATGCGCTGGAAGCTGCGGGCCAGGTTGATCTCCGCCGCGATGGCCTGGGAGAGCCCTTGGATCAGCTGCAGCTCGTCGGCCCGCACCCCCATCCGGATGATGTAGACCGAGCCTACCGTCGCAATGGCCAGGCCGACCCCTAACGCGACCACCGGGACGGCGGGCAGCCCCCCCCGCGTCAGAGCGAGCCACCCGAGCGCGAGCGTCGCCGAGGTCGCGTAGACGATCCCCTCCCAGCGGATCGTCAGTCGCGCGTCCACCCAGGCGAGCGTGCGGCCGGCGGCGAGCTCGAGGTAGAATGTGCCGTTCACAATCACCGGGAGTACGACCAAGAGCGCGATCAGGGGGAACAGGTTCCCGGTGCTCAACGCCGCCCGGTCGCCGGCACCCCCCAGCCAGCCATACCCGAGCCCCGCGAGGGACGAACCGGCGGTGAGGTGGGCGGCGTTGCCGAGGGCGGCGCGCAGGGGCAGGCGCCGCAGGAACACGTCGCCGATCAGCATCACAAAGGGCGCGAGCAAGGCGGCGAACATCCACCCGCGACCGAGGAGCGCGAAAACCATCACGCCGAGGACGTAGGAAGAGAAGCCGTTGCCCGGCAGCGAGACGCCGTAGCGGCGACTGAGCGCGCCGACGGCGATGAGCGTGAGCGTCGCGATCCCGAAGCCGGGGTCAAGCGCACTGCGCCCGGATACATAGGCGATGAGCGACCAGCCAAAAGCGACCGCGGCGCCGAGCGTGATGGGCAACTGAACGGCCCGCGCGCGCGACCAGGGCAGGCGGAGACTCATGGGACGGGGGCCGGAACGTCGGCAGCGTGGACGATGCCGCGCAAACTCGGCCGTGTGGCGCGGTGTGTCAAGCGCGACTATCGTTCACCGAATGCACGTCACCATCGAGTATTGCGTCGTCTGAAATTACGAGCCTCGGGCCACCGGTCTGGCGGCCGAGATTCGCAAGGTCTTTCCGCACGCCGATGTGAAGCTGATCCAGTCCTCAGGGGGCGTCTTCGAAGTGGGCGTGGATGGGCGCCAAGTGTTCTCGAAGAAGCGGCTGGGGCGCCACGCGGAGGCGGGTGAGGTGCTGCGGCTGATCAAGCAATCCTCGGACTGACGTGAAGATCGCCATCTCGACCGGCGGCGGGGACGCGCCCGGTCTGAACGCCGTCATACGGGGCGCGGTGCTGTCGGCCATCCACCGGGGCTGGGAATGTCTCGGCATCCGGCGAGGCTACGGGGGCCTGCTGGGCGACGATCGGATCGTGCCCCTCGGCGCCGCCGAAGTCCGCGGCATCACCCACCTGGGCGGCACGATCCTGGGCACCTCCAACCGCGGCGATCCCTTCAAGTTCCGCGAGCCGGCGCCGGGAGGCGGGTGGATCGAGCGCGACCGCTCCGACGAGGCTGTGGCCGCGTTCCGCGCGCACGGCCTCGACGCCATGATCGCCATCGGGGGCGACGGCTCCCTGGGCATCGCGCTGCGCCTGATGAAGAAGGGCATCCCGGTCGTCGGCGTGCCCAAAACGATCGACAACGATGTCGGCGGCACGGTGGCGACCTTCGGATTCGACACCGCGGTCGCCACGGCGACCGACGCCATCGACAAGCTCCACTCGACCGCCGAGAGTCACGAGCGCGTCATGGTGGTCGAGGTCATGGGACGTCACGCCGGCTTCATCGCCCTCAACGCCGGGATCTCCGGGTCGGCCGACGTGATCCTGATACCGGAGATCCCGTTCGACATCGAGCGGGTGTGCGAGAAGATCCGCCGGCGGGAAGCCGAGGGCCGCCATTTCAGCATCGTCGTCGTGGCCGAGGGCGCCGTGCCGCGCGGCGGCGCAGTCTCGCTCATCGACCCCGAGCATGAGCGGCTCGGCGGCATCGCCGACAAAGTCGCCAACTCGGTTCAGCAGATGACCGGCAAGGAGACGCGCTCGCTCGTGCTGGGGCATTTGCAGCGCGGCGGCAGCCCCACCACGTTCGATCGCCTGCTGGGTCTGCGCTTCGGCGCCGCGGCGGTGCGCCTCATCGCCGAGGGACGCTTCGGCGAAATGGTGGCCCTGCAACCTCCGACCATCGCCGCCGTACCCCTGGCCCAGGCACTTGCCAGCCCCAAGCGCGTGCCGCTCGACTCCGATACGATCGCCACGGCGCGGGATCTGGGGATCAGTCTCGGCGATTAATGTCGGACGGTCGGACAGTGTCTCGCCGCGAGGACAATTGGGCTGCCCGGCGCTGCCGCGTGAAACAACACAAGTAACAGTCACACAACGAGTTATGTGACAACACCGCGCTGGCACGGGTCTTCCTGGGAAGTCAATTCGGGAGGTGAGTTTCGCCATGAAAAAGCTCTTCTTGGTTCTCGGCCTGTTGCTGGTCGTCGGCGCCGCCGGTGCGAGCGCGCAGACACGGTGGCGCGTTGCACTGGGGTTCGGTCGCCCGCGCCCGTACGTCTCCGGCTTCGTGGTCGTGGGGCGTCCGGCGCCGCTCGTGGTATACCGACCCTACAGGTGGCGGCCGGTGGTGGTTTACCCGCGGCGCTTCGGGTTCGAGCGCGCGTATGGGAGACGGTTCCACGATCGCTTCCGTCCGTACCGTCCGGTGGGCGCGTGCTGGCGACATTTCCGGTGCGACGCCTGACGCCCTAGGCAGCGCCGCAGCGTACGGATCGCAGGCGGGAGGCGGGCACGCACGCCTCCCGCCTTCTTATATTGCGGCCGTGCGTCTCAGTCGCGATCACTTTCTTCCCCCCGATCCCCAGGCCTTCCTCGCTGCCGAGCCCGCCACCGGGCGGGTGATCGTGATCGCCCCGACGCGGGCCGCGTGCGAGACGATCGAGCTCGCCTTCGGTCTCGAGCTCGAGACGCTGCTCGAGCGCGAGCACGGCGCCGACACGCGCCGGCTCGCCGCCTCGGGACGCGGCTTCGGGATCGTCGCCGGGACAGGCACCGGCAAGACCCTGGGGATCCGATCGATCGCTCAGACCATTCTGCAAGCTCCCCTGAAGGTCGGCGTCGTGAACCGCGAGCGCGAAGCCACGCCGGAGACGCCCACGTGGAACGTCGTGATCGTCACCACCGGGATCGCGCGGCGCTGGTTCCAGGACGGCCTCATCACGGCGCGGGATACGCTGGTGGTGGACGAGATCCACCAGACGTCGGCGGAAATGGAGCTGTGCCTCGCGCTGGGGAAGCGGGTACGCTGTCGGTTCGTCTGGTTGTCGGCCACGGTGGACCCGAGCTTCTACGCCCGTTATCTCGACTCGGCCGAAGTGCTCGAGACGCGGGCTTTCGACCCGGCGCGGGCGGCCGATGTCGAGGTCCTACGCCAACGTCCTCACGAGTTCTTGAACGATCGTTTCATTCAACGCATCGTGCGGGAGCGTCGCGGTGTGGCGGTCTTCGTCCCCACGCGAGCGGAAGTTGAAGAGATCGCGCAGGACATCGGGGACCGCTGGCCCCGACTGGCGACCGCGTTTTACCACGGGGGAGAGCCGATCCGCGTCATCAGACCTTTTCTTGACGGAGCGGTCAAGAGACCCTTCCTCCTGGCGATGACAGCCGCGGGACAGTCCGCCCTCAACATTCGGGGGCTGGATACGGTCGTGATCTACGACGCGCGCTATGCCAACGTGGTGGAGCGAGGCCGCAACGTGCTCACCAGGCTGTACCTCGGCGCGAACGAGATCCTGCAGATGGCGGGCCGGGTGCACGGTCGCGTGGAGAAAGGGGAGGTTTTCATCCTGAGTGATCGGGACGTCGCCTTCGATCGACTCGTGCCCACGCCGCCCGAATTCCAGCTGGCCGGCGACGCCGAGCGCGTCGCCATGACCTGCGCGGCTCTGGGCGTGGACGCGCAAGATCTGGAATTGCCGGTGCCGCTCGACCGGCGCGCCTACCGCTCCGCCGTGCAGCTCCTCACCAACCGAGGGCTGATCGAGGCAGGGCGGCTGACATCCTACGGGCGCGAGGTGGAAGCGATGCCGGTGGAACGCCCCTGGGGTGAGCTGCTGGTGCACGCCGGCGCCGAGCTGGTCGCGATCGTGGCGGTCGCCGCCAACATCGAGTCGCTACACCGGATGACCCGCGAAGAGCGGGACCTGCGGGGCCTGATCATGACGGGGAGCGACCACCTCACGGCCTACAACGTGTACGCGGAGGCCGTCAACAAGCACGGCTACCTGGGAGAGGTATATGGCCTGCCCCGGCACCTGTTCCACGAGACCATCGACCATTGGGCCGAGGAGCGCGGCGTGCTGGTGAAGGCGATCGAGGACGTGGCGCTGGGCGCCGCGTCGGTCTACCGCCAGCTCGAGCTGCCGTTGCCGGCAAAGCTGCAGCTGGCGCGCGAGCAGGCGCTCAACGCCTTTGCCGACCTCGTGGCCAAAATCATGCCCTTCGATCTGGTCATCGATGAGGAGACGGCGGACGGGCAAGAAGCACGCGTGTCGCGCGGGTCGGTGTGCGGGAGCTGGGGCGCGGTCGCGGGGTCGCTCCGCTATTTCGCCGACCGGTTCGGCGTGCCGCGCGCCAGCATGGAGGGCACGCAGATCCCTGAGCGCGCCATTCGTCGCTACGCCCGACGCAGCCCGCCGGCGGTGGTGTTCGAGCGGCACCGTCGCCGCGAGGGCCTCACGGCAGTCCGTGAGGTCCGCTACTTCGGCTTCCTGCTCGAGCGGGAGGTGGAGGCGCTGGCGTCGCCGTTCCCGCTCGAGCTCGCCGGCGCCGCCCGGGCGGCCCTCGCGGGCGCGTTGCTCGCAGGCGAGACGGCGCACCCGGACCAAGGGCGGGTGCGCCGCGCGTTCGAGCGGCTGGGAGAGTACTGGCGTCGCTCCGGTGGCACCCTCGCGGCGGCGGCGAAGGAACGGGTCGCGGAGCGAATCGCGGCCCAGCTCGAGCGCGTGGGGTCCTGGCAGGAGTTCCTCGCCACGCGGGTCGGGCTCGACGTGGATGCGCTCATCCCGGAAGCGGAGCGGACCCGTCTGGACGCTCTCCCGGGGTCGATCCACCTCTACGGCGACCGCGTGCCGCTGGAGTACGACGTGGAGGCGGGGATCGGCCTCGTGCGCCTGCGGCTCAAGGAGGGCCAAGCGCGGCGGCTGCAGTGGCGCGATCTCCCGACCTTTGATCGCCCGGTGCGCTTCACGGTCGTGAGGGGGAAGCGGCCGGCGGTGCGGGGAGAGAGCCCCGAAGAGGTGCGGCGCCAGCTCTCCGGGCTGCCCCGCGAGGAGCGGCTGCGGCTCGTCCGGGGCGGGCGCCGCCCCCGACGGCGTTAAGGGCGAGTCGCGAGGTCGAGCAGGGCGAGCCAGCCGGCGTCGAGCGCTTCCCGTACCTCCTGCAGCGGGGCGCCGGTCGCGAGGGCGACCGCACACCCATCCACCAAGCATTCCCGAGCCGTCTCCTCGAAATCCGTTTGTCTGCTCGATCGGTCAAGAACGCCGGCGCTACAGAGTGCCAGCCAGGCGCGCGTGGTGCCATCGCTGTGTTGGCGACGCAGCTCTTCCCAGCAGGCGTCGGCGGCCGCCAGGGCGGTCCCGCTCGAGCGTGCAGTCGAAAGTCGGCGGGCGCGCTCCTCGGCAAGCGCCGCGCCGCAATGGGCCAGCAGCTGCTGGCGCGAGCCGAAATGGTACAGCACGAGGCCCTTGGCGACGGCGGCGCGGTGAGCGACGGAGGCGATCGAGAAACCGTCGAGACCGTCGCGGCGGAGCGTCTGGAGAGCGCCCGCGAGAATCGCGGAACGTGCGGGTGTGGGGTCTCGGGGCATGATATTGGTCGTCCGTTCAATTATGGAGGTGGAGCGCCTTCGCGGCAAGGGCTTACGTCTTCACACGCCGGCGTACCGTGGTGGAACGCCGCGGTTGGTTCGACCGTGACGCCTATTGGAACCTGGGGTCTCATCTATGATCCGCGCCACGTGAAACCAACCGTTTTCGGAGTGCGGCGTATGCAATCGCGTGTGAGCGCCGTTCAGGAGAAAATGGCACAGCTGCCGCCGCTGTTTTCGTTCCCGCCCTTACCCAAGGCCATCATGGAGAGCATCGGCGAGGGCCTCGTGGTGTTCGATGCCTACGGCCGCCTGGTGTACGCCAACGAGCACGCCCAGCGGTTGGTGGAGGGAATCGACGATCTCGCTGCGTCGCGTCCCGAGGTGCTGCGGCGGCGACTGGGGGCGCTGGGAGGCCGGACGAAGCGGCTGGTATCCGGGGGCTCCCAGCTCGGTGACGCCGTGTTCCTCCCGGCGTCCGAGCACGACAGCGGCGGCACTCTGGCCGATCGCGAGCGGCAGGCGATCGTCGAAATGCTGGAAGCTACGGGCGGCCGGTTGGCCGAAGCGTCCCGGCGGCTCG
This sequence comes from uncultured Gemmatimonadaceae bacterium, assembly GCA_964641215.1. GTDB lineage: Bacteria > Gemmatimonadota > Gemmatimonadetes > Gemmatimonadales > GWC2-71-9 > 13-1-40CM-70-15. The sequence continues at coordinate 8,518 of CAZXKD010000024.1, read as the reverse complement.
GTATCAGCCGCACCACGTTGTGGCGACGCCTCCGCGCGTACGGACTCGCCCGCTTTCGCGAGACTGGCTAGGCGTTAGCTTCCCGGGGCATGTCGCCCCGCCCCGGCTCATCTCCGCAGCCTCCCACCCCATACATCGTCGAGGAATACGTCCGCTGGTCGGACGTGGACTTCGCGGGCATCATTTTCTACGGCTCCTACGTGCGGTTTTTCGAGATCGCTGAAACGGAGCTGTTTCGGGCCTGCGGGCTCGCCTACGCCCGGGTGTTCGACCGCTACGACATTTTCCTGCCGCGCAAGGCCGTGCACAGCGAGTTCTTTCGGCCGGCACGGCTCGACGACCAGCTGCGGGTGGCGGCGTATGTCGGGCGGATCGGCACCAAGTCCATGACGCTCAACTTCGACGTGTTGCGCAACGACGCCCCGACCCTTGGCGCCGCTGGATGGATGGTGCTCGTGTGTGTGGACCGGGCCCACCTGAGGCCTAAGCCCCTTCCGGCAGGGTTGGTCCAAGCGTTGGCGCCCCATACGCTTACCACCGAGGCGGCGCGCGCCGCGCTGGGAGTGCAGGCCCCCTGAACCGCTCGGCCCTGCTGCTCGGGCTGGTCCTCTGCGGGTGCGGCGCAGGGTCCGGGGACGGAGACGGTCGCCTCAGCGCCCGCGTACGGTACGCGGCGCGCGACAGCGTCCGTTTCGAGTCATCGGCATCGCTGCGGCGCTGCCGCGACGCGGGCGGTCTTGTTCTGGAAGGTGAGCTGCGTGGCAACGGCGTGCTGGTCTGGTTGCGGGGGCGGGGTGGCGACTCCCTTCCCCGAGGCCGCTACCCAGTCCTCTCGCGAGGGGACACCCTCACCCTGCGCGGCGCCGTGGTAGCCGTGAGGTTCATGACGGGAGACTTGGCGCACGGGCTGGTGCTGGACAGTGGGGCGGTCACGGTGACGGCCGGGCAGGCACGAGGGTCCGACGTCACCGTCGCCGTGCGGGGCGCGGGTCTGGAGAGCGCGGAAGGGCGCCGCGTGGGAGTAGAGGCGGAGTTCGCCAAGACGCGCCTCGGGGCGGACGGCGTGCCCTGCCAGTCACAGCCATGACGGTGCGGATTGGCCTGATCGGCACGGGCTTCGCCCGGCGCGTGCAACTGCCCGGGCTGAAGCTCGTGCCCGGTGCGCGTGTGACGGCCGTGGCGAGCGGGCGGCGGGCCAACGCGGAGGCGGTGGCCCGCGAGGCCGGGCTTCCGCAGGTCTGCGGTGACGGCGACGAGCTCGCCCGCTCGAGCGAGGTGGATCTCGTCATCATTGCCTCGCCACCAGACAGCCACGCGCGCTACGCGCTGGCCGCCCTGGAGGCGGGAAAGCACGTGCTGTGCGAGAAGCCGATGGCGTTGAACGCGGGCGAGGCAATGCGCATGCTCGAAGTCGCACAGCGGCGCCCCGGGCAGCTCGCCTGGATCGACCACGAGCTGCGCTTCGAGCCGAACCGCCGCAAGGTGCACGACCTGATTCGCGCGGGCGCGATCGGCGCAGTGCGTCACCTCGAGCTGGTCCTGCGACCCTACCTGCGGGGCGACGGGCGCCCGCAGGCAGCGGATGCGCCGTGGACCTGGTGGTCCGACGCAGCCAGGGGAGGCGGCATCCTCGGCGCGGTCGGCTCTCATCTGATCGACCTGTGCCGCTATTGGACGGCGAGTGAGGTCGTGCACGTGGCCGGCGGGGCGGCAACGTTCGTGACGCAGCGGCGCGACGAGAGCGGCACGCCTCGGCCGGTGACGGCCGATGACTTCGTCAGCTTCGTGCTGCGCCTGGGAAGCGGAGCGGTGGCGACCATCACCCTCACCGCGGTGGGCTTTCACGGGGCGGGCCACCACGCGCACATCACCGGCAGCGAGGGCACTCTGGTGCTGACCGGTGAAACGAAGCTGGAGGTGGGCGAGCCCGGTGCGCCGCTCCAAGACATCTCGGTGCCGGACGACCTGGCTGGGCAGCTCCCGGTGAACAACATGTGGGCCCGCTCGTTCGTGCGGCTGATGCGCGAGGTGGTGGGGAAGCTGGAGGGCAAGGCGGCCGCGGTCACCCCGGCCACGTTTCGCGACGGCGCCCAGGTCCAACGCGTGCTCGACGCCGTGCGCCAGGGTGGCGCGACGCCGTTAGATTGAACGGCGTGGAGCAGACCTACTACCGCAAGGGTTTCGGGCTCAAAGGCGCGATCGAGGGTGCCCTCGCCGCCGACTATCACAGCCGCGTCGTGGACGCGGTGCGCAACGCCGGGTACGCCCTCACCGTCGCCGACGTGACCTTCCGCTTGGCCCGGGAGTTCGGGTTCTGCTACGGCGTCGATCGCGCCGTGGAGTACGCATACGAGACGCGCACTAAGTTTCCCGCGAAACGCACCTTCCTGGTCGGCGAGATCATCCACAATCCGCACGTCAACGCCAAGCTCAAGTCCATGGGCGTGCAGTTCCTGCACCGGCCCGAAGAGGGGGAAGAGGGGGGGGGTGGCGAGTTCGACTTCGGCGCGGTGCGGCCCGACGACGTGGTCATCCTGCCCGCCTTCGGCGTGACGGTACAGGACTTCGAGCGGCTGCGGGCGCTGGGGTGCGTGCTGGTGGATACGACCTGCGGCTCCGTGCTGAACGTGTGGAAGCGCGTGGATTCCTACGCGCGGGACGGCTACACGGCGGTGATTCACGGCAAATACTTCCACGAAGAGACCAAGGCCACCTCGAGCCAGGTCACCAAGTACTCCGGCGGGCAGTATCTGGTGGTACGGGACATGGGGGAGGCCCGGGTGGTGTGCGAGTACATCGAGGGAACCGAGGGCCGGGAGCGGTTTCTGCGGCAGTTCGGCCACGCGATGTCGGCCGGGTTCGACCCGGACCGCGATCTGGTGCGCATCGGCGTCGCGAATCAGACCACGATGCTGTCGGGCGAGTCGCTCGCCATCGCCGCGGAGTTGCGCAAGAGCATGGTGGCGCGATACGGCGCCGCGGCGATCGGGGAGCACTTCCGCACCTTCGACACCATCTGCTCGGCGACGCAGGACCGCCAGGACGCGGTCCTGAAGCTGATCGCCGAGCCCGTCGACCTCATGATCGTGATCGGGGGCTACAACTCAAGCAACACGGCCCACCTCGCCGCGATCTGCCACGAGAGAGTGCCGACCTACCACATCGAGGACGCGAGCTGCATCGACGCCGCCGCGGGGAGCATCCGCTTCAGGCCGGTGGGCGCGCAGCACGAGGAGCGCCGTGACGGCTGGCTCCCCGGCGGCCCGGTCACGGTCGGGGTCACCGCCGGCGCCTCGACGCCGAACAACAAGATCGGCGAAACCATCGAGCGGATCGCGGCCACACGAGGCGCAACCCTGGCGGGGGCCCTGGACGGGCGCTAGCCCCGGTTTCGGTATATCTTTGGGCATGTCTGTTCTCGGGTTCCACCCAGCTATCGCCCGTTGGTTCAACGCGCGGTTCCGGGAGCCTACTGAGCCGCAGCGACGTGCCTGGCCGTTGATTCAGGCCGGCCGCGACGCTCTAATCGCGGCGCCGACCGGGTCGGGCAAGACCTTCGCCGCCTTCCTGGCGGCGATCGACTCCCTCGTGCGCCAGGGCTTGAACGGCACGCTGCCCGACGAGATCCAGGTCCTGTACGTCTCCCCGCTCAAAGCCCTCTCCAACGACGTGCAGAAAAACCTGGCCGAGCCGCTGGAGGAAATCCGCGGCACGCTGGTGGACCTGGGCCTGCCGCAAGTGGAGATCCGACCGCTGGTCCGCACCGGCGACACGCCGGCCTCGGAGCGCCAGGAGATGGTGAAGCGGCCGCCGCACATTCTCGTCACGACGCCGGAATCGCTGTACCTGATCCTCACCTCCGAGCGCGCGCGCGAGATGCTGCGCACGGTGCGCACGGTGATCGTGGATGAGATCCACGCCGTTGCGCGGGACAAGCGTGGCAGCCACTTGGCGCTGTCGCTCGCCCGTCTCGACACCCTGGCAGGCCGGCGCCCGCAGCGGGTGGGGCTGTCGGCGACGCAGCGACCCATCGAGGACATCGCGCGCTTCCTGGTCGGCAGCACGGCGCCGCTCCCGGAAATCATCGACACCGGCCACGTCCGCGACCTCGACTTGGCGCTCGAGATCCCCGGCTCCCCGCTCGAGGCGGTGATGAGCCACGAGGTGTGGGAGGAGATCTACGACCGGCTGGCGCAACTGATCGGGGAGCACCGCACTACGCTGATATTCGTGAACACGCGGCGTCTGGCGGAGCGGCTGACGCGGCACCTCTCCGAGCGGCTGGGCGCCGAGCACGTGACCTCCCACCATGGCAGCCTCTCCAAGGAAAAACGGCTCGAGGCCGAGGCCCGGCTCAAGGCGGGCGAGCTCAAAGCCCTGGTCGCGACGGCGTCGCTGGAGCTGGGGATCGACATCGGCACGGTGGACCTCGTGTGTCAGATCGCCACCCCGCGGTCCATAGCCACGCTGTTGCAGCGGGTGGGTCGCTCCGGGCATCGCCTGGAGGCGATTCCCAAGGGGCGCCTCTTTCCCCTGTCGCGTGACGATCTCGTCGAATGCACCGCGCTGCTGCGGGCGGTGCGGGCCGGGCGCCTCGACCGGCTGATCATCCCCGAGAAGCCGCTCGACATCCTGGCGCAGCAGATCGTCGCCGCGGCGGCGGGCGAAGAGTGGGAAGAGGACCGACTGTTCGAGGTGGTACGCTCGGCCTGGCCCTACCGCGACCTCACACGAGCGGAGTTCGATGCCGTCGTCCAGATGCTGGCCGAGGGATTCACGACCAAGCGGGGGCGGCGTGCCGCCCACATCCATTACGACGGCGTGAACCGGCGGCTACGCGGGCGCCGCGGCGCTCGCCTGGCGGCCATCACCTCGGGCGGCGCCATCCCCGATATCGGCGATTACCGCGTCATCCTCGAGCCGACGGAGACCTTCGTCGGGACGCTCAACGAGGACTTCGCCATCGAGAGCTCGGCCGGCGACATCTTCCAGCTCGGCAACGCGTCCTACCTGATCCTCAAGGTCGAATCCGGGCAGGTCCGGGTCGCGGACGCGCACGGCCAGCCGCCCACGATCCCCTTCTGGCTAGGCGAAGCGCCGGCGCGGACGTCGGAGCTCTCGGAGGAAGTCTCGCGGCTGCGGCGGGACGTCGCCGCACGACTGGACGATCCCGGGGCGACGATCCGGTGGCTGGAGGCGGAAACCGGCCTCCTCGAAGCCGGGGGGCGGCAGCTGGTGGACTATTTGGCGGCCACCCAGAAGGTCCTCGGTGTCGTGCCCACCCAGGAAACCCTGGTGCTGGAGCGCTTCTTCGACGAGGCCGGCGGCATGCAGCTGGTGCTGCACGCCCCGTTCGGCGCGCGCATCAACAAGGCCTGGGGACTCGCGCTCCGCAAGCGTTTCTGCCGCAGCTTCAACTTCGAGTTGCAGGCCGCGGCCACCGACGACGCGATCGTGTTGTCGCTCGGCCCTCAGCACAGCTTTGCGCTCGCCGACGTCTTCCAGTACTTGAAGCCCGCCACGGTCGAGCCCCTGCTGGTGCAGGCGATGCTCGACGCGCCGATGTTCCAGAGCCGCTGGCGCTGGAATGCGACGCGCGCCCTCGCCGTGCTGCGCAGTCGCGCCGGCAAGAAAGTGCCGACTCCGCTGCAGCGCATGGAGGCCGAAGACCTCTCGGCGGCGGTGTTCCCCGACCAGCTCGCCTGCCCGGAGAATCTCGTCGGCGACCGGGAGATCCCCGATCATCCGCTCGTCAACCAGACGATCCGCGATTGTCTCACGGAGGCGATGGACCTGGCGGGACTGCTGCGGATCCTCGAGGCGATGGATCGGGGCGACCTGCGACTCGAGGCGCGCGATACGCCCGAGCCGAGCCCGCTGGCGCACGAGATCCTCAACGCCAAGCCGTTCGCCTTCCTCGATGACGCGCCGCTCGAGGAGCGTCGCACTCAGGCGGTGCTGACCCGCAGGGCACTCGACGTCAAGACGGCCGAGGAGTTCGGCAAGCTCGACCAGGCGGCGATCGACCGGGTGCGCGACGAGGCCTGGCCGGACGCCGCGACACCCGACGAATTGCACGACGCGCTGATGGTGATGGGCGCCATGCCGAGAGGGGAATGGGGGATGGGGAGTGGGGAAAGGTGGCAGCCGCTGTTCGAGGAATTGGTGCGAGCGGGACGTGCGGGGGTGTTGCTGTCGCAGCCGCGGCTATGGGTGGCGGCGGAGCGGCTGCCGCTGCTGGAGGCGGTGTATCCGGGCGTCCTATGTGAGCCCGCACTCACTCCGCCCGAGCGGGATCGCGGCCGGATCTGGAGTCGCGAGGACGCGGTGCGTGAGCTGGTGCGCGGCCAGCTGGAAGCCATCGGGCCGACGACCGCCCCCGACCTGGCCCGTGTGCTCGGGGTCGGCGTCGGTGACATCGACCTTGCCCTGGCGGCGCTCGAGCACGAAGGGTTCGTGCTGCGCGGCCGGTTTACCCAGGGGGTGCCCGGAGGCGTCCTCGAGTGGTGCGAGCGGCGGCTGCTGGCCCGGATTCACCGCTACACGCTGGACCGGCTGCGGCGCGAAATCGAGGCGGTGCCGGCGGCGGACTTCCTGCGCTTTCTGCTGCGCTGGCAGCGCGTGACGGAGGAGACGCGCGCCGCAGGCCCCGAGGGTCTGGCGGCCGTGCTGGACCTGCTCGATGGCTTCGAGCTGCCGGCCGGGGCCTGGGAGTCCGACGTCCTCCCCGCCCGGGTCGCCGACTACGATCCGCTGTGGCTCGACGGCCTGTGCCTGTCGGGCGAGATCGCGTGGGGACGGCTGACGCCATTGCGGATTGCGGATTTCGGATTGCGGAATCGCAAGTCGGGCCCCATCCGCACGACGCCGGTATCGCTATTCCGAAGGGAGCGGGGGGAGGTGTGGCGGGCGATAGCTCCGGCGGCGGATCCGGCAGTGCTGCCGCTGTCGCATTCGGCGCGGGCGGTCCTCGACGTGCTCGAGCAGCGCGGGGCGTCGTTCTTCGGTGACCTGGCGAACGCGACCGGGCTGTTGCGCACGGAGGTGGAGAAGGGGCTGGGCGAGCTGGTGGCGTGGGGCATGGTCACGTCGGACAGCTTCGCCGGGCTGCGGGCGCTGCTCATCCCGTCGGGGCGGCGGCGGCCGCTGGGCGGAGCGGTCGGCTACCGTCGCCGCGGAAAGGTGGCGCCGTTCGGCGTGGAGACCGCCGGGCGGTGGGCGCGCGTGCACCGTCCGGCCGACGTCCCCGAAGACCAGATCGCCGAAGCCCAGGCGTGGCAGCTGCTGCGGCGCTACGGGGTGGTGTTCCGGCGGCTGCTCGAGCGCGAAAGCCTGCTCGCGCCGTGGCGGGACGTATTGCGCGTATACCGGCGGCTCGAGGCGCGCGGCGAGATCCGGGGCGGCAGGTTCGTGGGCGGATTCTCCGGGGAGCAGTACGCGCTGCCGGAGGCGGTGGGGGCGCTCCGTGCCGTACGCCGAGAAACGGGAAACGAGAAACGAGACTCGCGCGAGCTGGTTGCAGTGAGCGGGGCGGATCCGCTGAACCTGGTCGGCATCATCACGCCGGGAGAGGTGGTGCCGGCGCTCGCGACCAACCGCATCCTCTTCCGCGATGGGATCCCGGTGGCGGTGAAGGAAGGAGAGGGGAGAGGGGAGCGGTTGCTGGTCGAAGTGGGCGCGGAGGAAGCGCAGACGTTGCGGACGGCGCTGGTGCGGCGGCGGGTGGCGCCGCTGGTACGGGCGTATTTGGCGAAACGATAGAAAGAGCAGTGTCTTGACATCGCAAGAGCATGATGCCGCGTTTGCGGCATTTTTTATCTTCTTGACTTTCGGTTTTATTTCGGGCACGTTCTCTTTCCCAGAGCCCCGGCAGTCCATGGACCGCGCCATTCTGTACGTCAATCCGCTCACGTTTCCCATCGCGGTAGAGCGCCGGATCCTTGCCCGTCTCGCCGGCCGGCCGGTGGCACTGGCGCCCGGCGGCCCCAGTGTGATGGACCGGGCGATCATCTGGTCCGCTTCCCCGGAGGCGGCGCGCGCGGGGGTCACGGTCGGGATGCCGATCTACCAAGCGCTGCGCTGCTGCCCCGATCTGGTGATCCTGCCGCCGCGGCTTGCGCTCTACCGTCGCGCCGCGGCGGCGCTCGAGCGGATCCTGCTGCCCTTCGTGCCTGTCATCGAGCCGCACACCCTCGGCCATGCCTACGGCGATCTCACCGGTACGCGCAAGCTGTTCGGGCCGGCGCTCGACGTGGCGGCTCGGGTGCGGCGCGAGATCTGGGGCCGCCTGGGGCTACCCGTCACGGTGGGGCTCGCGGGGAACAAGGTAGTGAGCGAGGTCGCGGCGCACATGCTGAAGCCCGAGCCGGTGGTGGATGTGCGCCCGGGGGAAGAGCCCGCGTTCCTCGCGCCGCATCCGCTCGCGGCGCTGCCGGGCGCGGACGCGCGGGCCCGCGACCAGCTGGCGCGCTACAACGTGGCGCGCATCGGGGCGCTCGCCATCCTCACCCGAGTCCAG
>CAZXKD010000023.1:15189-23429 GCA_964641215.1 uncultured Gemmatimonadaceae bacterium | reverse complement strand
GCCCACCGTGACGACGTCGAGCTGACGTGCGGGGGCACGCTCGCCAAGGCCGCGCGTGCGGGCCACCGCGTGGGCATCCTCGACCTGACGCAAGGCGAGATGGGCACGAGGGGGGACGCGACGACGCGCGCGGCGGAGGCCGAACGAGCCGCCCGCGCGCTGGGGGTGCATGTGCGCCGCAACGCGGAGTTGCCGGACGCCCATCTCGCCAACGACGAGGCGACCCGCGGCCGGTTGGTGGAGCTGCTGCGTACGCTTCGGCCACACGTCGCGATCCTGCCTTACCCGATGGGCCGGCACCCCGACCACCGCATCGCCTCCGAAGTGGCGCGTGACGCCTGCTACCTCGCCGGGCTGGCGAAATACGCACCCCGCTCCGGCGTTGCGCCTCACCGACCGTTCAAGATCCTGTACGCCCTGGCGTACCGGGAGGATCCGGTGAAGCCGTCGTTCGTGGTGGACATCTCGGACACCTTCGAAACCAAGATGCAGGCGATCCGCTGCTACGCGTCGCAGTTCGACGGAGCGAAGGCGGCCGGGGAGATCCACCCCACCGGCCAGGATCTCTACGAGCTGATCCGGGTGCAGGCGGCGCATTACGGCTCGCTGATCCGCCGATCGTATGGCGAGCCGTTCTTCACTCATGAGACGATGGAGATCGACGACGTGCTCGCGCTTGGCGTGCAGTCCCTCTAGCCTTTAGATTCCGGCTCCTATGAGCAAGCGCCTCGTGTACCTCGACAATGCCGCCACCACGGCGGTCCGGCCGGAGGTCCTGGAGGCGATGCTGCCGTACCTGGGCCAGGAGGCGTTCGGCAACCCGTCCTCGGCCCACCGGTTCGGGCGCGCAGCGCGGGCCGGTATCGAGGAGGCCAAGCGCACCATCGCCGAGACGCTCGGCGCCGAGCCCAACCAGGTGATCTTCACCTCCGGCGGCACCGAGGCGGACAACCTGGCGATCATCGGTGCCGCGCTGGCATCGCGGCAGCGCGGCGGGCCTCTGGGCGTAGCCGTGTCCGCGATCGAGCACAAGGCGGTCCTTGCCGCCGCCCACGCGGTCCAGCACCTCGGCGGCGAGGAGCTCATCCTCCCCGTCAACGCGTCGGGGCTGGTGGACGAGGCGGCGCTGCAGCGGGCGCTGTCCCGCGGCGTAGCGGTGGTGAGCGTGATGTGGGTGAACAACGAGGTGGGCGTCATCCAGCCCGTCGCCCGCATCGCCGACCGGTGTTGCGGCGCGGAAGTCTCGTTCCACACCGACGCCGTCCAGGCGTTCGGGAAGGTTCCCGTTTCCGTTGCGGACGTCCGCTGCACGCTGCTCACCATTTCCGGTCACAAAATCGGCGCGCCCAAGGGCATCGGGGCGCTCATCGTGCGGGACCGCCAGGCGGTGGAGGCGATCATCCACGGCGGCGGCCAGCAGTTCGGCATCCGGCCGGGCACCGAGAACGTCCCCGGCATCGTGGCGTTGGGGAAGGCCGTGGAGTTGGCCGCGGCCGAGCGCGTGGAGACCGAACGGCGGCTGCGGGCCCTCCGCGATGACCTGGAGCAGCGCCTGTTGCAAGCAGTGCCGGATGCGGTGATCAACGCCTGGCAGGCGGAGCGGGCGCCTCACGTGTCGAACGTGTCGATCCCGGGGACCGACAGCGAGGCGCTGCTGATGCATTTCGACCTGGCGGGTATCGCCTGCTCGTCGGGCTCGGCGTGCAGCACCGGCTCGATCGAGCCCTCCCACGTGCTCACCGCGATGGGCGTGCCGCGAGAGCTCGGCGTCGCCGCGTTGCGCTTCTCGTTCGGGAAGGACAATACCCACGAAGATGTGGACGCCGTGATCGGTGCGCTTCCCAAGATCGTGGAGAAGGTTCGCTCCCTGGCGACGGTGTTGCACCGGTGACCGTGACCGGCGTGGTCGAGTGAAGGACCGAGTCCTGGTCGCCATGTCGGGCGGGGTGGACAGCTCCGTCGCCGCCGCCCTGCTCGTGGAGGCGGGATACGAGGTCATCGGGGCGACAATGAAGCTGTTCTGCTACGGCGACCGCGTCCCCGATCGGCCATGCTGCTCGCTCGATTCCATCACCGATGCCAAGCTCGTCGCGCACCGGCTGGGCATCCCCCACTACGTGCTCAACCTCGAGACCCGGTTCGGCCGGGACGTGATCGACGACTTCGTCGCGGAATACGCCCGGGGGCGCACACCGATCCCCTGCGTGCGCTGCAACTCGTTCACCAAGTTCCGGGACTTCCTCGCCCACGCCGACGCCCTCGACTGCGGCTACATGGCGACCGGGCACTACGTGATCGCCGAAGGCGGCGCCCTCTACCGAGGCCGCGACCCGCACAAGGATCAGTCCTACTTCCTCTGGGGCATCGATCGCGCGGTCGTACGCCGCATGCTGGCCCCGGTGGGACAGCTTACCAAGCGGGAGACGCGAGCCGTCGCGCGGCGGCTTGGCCTGGTCACGGCCGAGAAAGCGGAGTCGGTGGAGATCTGCTTCGTCCCCGACGACGACTACGTGGCGGTGCTCGAGCGGCGCTTGCCCGCCGACGCCCCCGCCCTCGCGCCCGGGCCGCTCGTCACGGTCAGCGGAGAGGTGCTGGGAGAGCACGACGGGTTCGCCCGCTACACGATCGGGCAGCGCCGCGGCCTGCCGGGCGGTTTTCCCGAGCCGATGTACGTGGTAGACATTCGGCCCGAGACGCGGGAAGTCGTGATCGGCCGGGGGACCGATCTCTTTGGGCACACGGTGTCTCTGGAAGCGGTCAACTGGCTGGCCGACCCTGTGGCATGCGGGGCCGACGTGCGGGTGCAGTGCCGCTACCGTTCGAGGGCGGTCCCCGGCACGGTTACCGCGATCCACGAAGACGGCGGGGACGGGCTGGAGCTGCGCCTCGCCGAGCCGGTCCGCGCGATCACTCCGGGCCAGTCGGGGGTCCTCTACGACGGGGCCGGCCGGCTGTTGGGCGGCGGCCTCATCGCGTGAGCGAGACAATCCCATGCTGTTCCGCCTGTTGGCCGATCTCGTCGTGGCCGTGCACGGCTTGTTCGTGCTGTTCGTCGTCGGGGGCGGCTTCCTGGCGTGGCGGTGGCGCCGCTTGGTGTGGCTGCACGTGCCTGCGGCCGCCTGGGGCGTAGCGATCGAGTTCGCAGGCGGTATCTGCCCCCTGACGCCGCTCGAGAACCGGCTGCGGCTGCGCGCCGGCCTGGACGGTTACCCGGGGGGATTCCTCGAGCACTACGTGATCCCCGTGCTGTATCCCGCAGCCCTCACGCGACGGACGCAGCTGATCCTGGGCGCCCTGGCCCTGGCGGCGAACCTCGCCGCTTACGGCGCGCTGCTGCGCCGCCTGCGCCGCGGTCGCTGACTTCTACCCGAGAGGATACCCATGACGTCCCGTCGCCACTTCGTGCGCTCTCTGGTCGCCGCGACGGCGACCCTCCCCGCCCTGAGGAACGACGGCGTGACGCACATCCTGCGCACGGTGCAGTCCGGGCGTACCGGCGATCCGGCCGCGGTGGCCGAGGACGAAGGCTTCTGGCTCGAGATCCGGCGGGCGTTCGATATCGACCGCGGGCTGATCAACCTCAACAATGGCGGGGTGGCGCCGAGTCCTCGAGTCGTGCAGGAGGCGCTGCTCCGCTATCTCACCGTCTCCAATCAGGCGCCGGCGATCACGATGTGGGCGTGGATCGAACCCGAGATCGAGTCGGTGCGGCGCCGCCTCGCCGCCAGCTTCGGGTGCGACCCCGAGGAGATGGCGATCACGCGCAACGCCAGCGAGGCGCTCGAGATCGTGCAGCTCGGCATCCCGCTGCAGCGAGGCGACGAGGTGCTCACGACGACGCAGGACTACCCGCGGATGATCACCACCTGGAAGCAGCGGGAGCGGCGCGAGGGGATCGTCCTGAAGCAGATCTCGTTCCCCGTTCCACCGCCCTCGCTGGACGACCTGGCGAACCGGATCGAACAGGCGATCACGCCACGGACGAAGGTCATCCACTTCTGCCACATCACGAACCTCACGGGGCAGATCTTCCCGGTCCGGAAGATCTGTCAGTTGGGCCGGGCCCGCGGCATCGAGGTGATCGTGGACGGCGCGCACGCGTACGCGCATTTCCCGTTCACCCGCGACGATCTGGACTGCGACTATTACGGCACGAGTCTGCACAAGTGGCTCACTGCGCCGATCGGCACGGGATTCCTGTACGTGCGCAAGGAGAAGATCGAGAGGCTGTGGCCGCTGATGGCGGCGCCACCGGACTTGAGCGGCAACATCCGCAAGTTCGAGGAGATCGGGACGCATCCGGCCGCGAACCACAATGCCATCGCCGAAGCACTCGACTTTTACGACGCGATCGGCCCGGAGCGCAAGGCGGCCCGGTTGCGCTTCCTGCGCGACCGCTGGGCCAAACGGCTCGAGAAGCTGCCGGGGGTGAAGATCCTCACCTCGTACGACCCGGCCCAGTCGTGCGGGCTCGCCTCCTTTACGCCCGGCGCGCTCGACGTCGGCAAGGTGACCGGGTACCTCTACGACAAGCACAAGATCATCGTGACGCCGATCGCGCACCCGGAATTCAACTGTCTGCGGATCACCCCGAACGTTTACACGACTTTGGAGGAGATCGACCGGTTTGCGGACGTAATGGAGGATCTCATCCGCAAAGGGCTGCCGGCGTGAGCTAACGCGGAACGTGGAAGGTGGAACGGGGAGCTGAACGGCGAGCGCCTGTTCCGCGCCCCGAGTTCCGCGCTCCGCGTTGAGTTACCGCGGAACCCAGGCGACGATCCGCAACGGCCCCCCGCTCCCTCCGGCGATCTTCATCGGCAACGCAACAATGAAGGCGCCCGTCGTCGGCAGCTGCTCCAGGTGTGCCACGTTCTCGAACGCGGGGATGTCCGCCCCCAGCAGGAGTTGGTGGGTGTCGAAAGTCGCAGACTGGCCGTAATCGATGCTCGGCGTGTCGATCCCCACCGCGTGCATGTGGCGCGCGACGAGCCAGCGCGCCGCACTCGAGTCGATCCCGGGAAAGTGGAGCTCCGCGACGGCGGCCTGCCCCATTTTGCGCGTGCCGAGATAGCGCACCCGGTTGGGCCAGCGGGTCCCCCAGCCGGTCCGAAACAGGACGATGGCGCCTTCCGGCAGCGGCCCGTGGGTGCTCTCCCACTGCGCGAGATCGCCCGAGGTGATGCGATAATCCCGATCCGCATCCGAGCCGCCGCGCGTGTCGATCACGACCGCCGGCCCGATCAACTGGGTGAGCGGAATCTGCTCAGTGGTGTGGCGGCCTTCGGCGAAGTGGACCGGGGCGTCGAGATGGGTGCCCCCGTGCTCGGCGGCCGCGAAGTTGTTGGCGGCGTAGTAGTAGCCCTTGGGGGTACGCTGCGCCGAGACGACCTGCAGCCGGAAGGACTCCGCCGTAGGCCAGTAGATTGTCGTCGAGTCGAAAGCATAGGAGAGGTCCACCCAGTGGCCGCGGGCGAGGAGGCCGGCGGCGGAGGGCTGGCGGCAGGCGGCGAGTAGCGCGAGGAACAGCAGCCGCTTCATTGCTGGCTCCCGTTGCGGTCAGCTCTCAAGGTGACCGTTGCCTGCGAAGTCGCAAGTCGCCAAGTTGAACGTGGTTCCCACCCCAGAGGCACAAGTGAGACGCACGATGTGGTTGATGCTGGGGGTGTTGGCCTGCGCCGCCTGCGGCGGGCAGACCGCCAAATCGAGCGCGGCCAGAGGCCAGGACACGCTCACCGAGCGTCAGCGAGACAGCGTGTTGGCCAAGTCGCGCATCCCGGGTGCGTCAGGTGTCGGGAAGGCGATGCGCGTCGCGGACTCGACCAGCGCCCGCGTGCGGGCCAGCGATTCGGTGCGCGACTCGGAGCCGTGAGGGGTCGCCGCACCGGCCCTCCGCTCGCCGGGCTCGTCCTCGTTGTTTCGCTCTTCGCCTGCACCCCCCGCAGCCCCTGCCGGACACCTGAATTCCGCCGAGTGCGAGGCTTCTCGCGCCCGTACTCAGGCGATTGGGTGGTCGTGCGCGGCGACACCCTGACGATGCCCGAGATGGGCGACCGCTTCCGCCTGACCGTCATCGTCCTCGACACCGACACGGTCGTGGTCAGTCGAGAGTGCCAATTCACCGGCCGGTTGATCTTCGCAGTCCCCAAAGCGGAGACGCTTGCGGTCACCTGGTTCGGGGTGCCCGAGCACGTCACCATCTTCGGCTGGCCGGTCGAGCTCGGACCGTTCGCCGGGATCAGTGCGTCGTGGTGGGGCCGCGATTCGCTGCGCGGCGCGGTGCTATTCGACGAGCAACTGGGCGTGCGGGTGAGGCCCGGCGCCACCGCTCAGTTCGTCGCGGGTCGGCGCTGAAGGCGGGCCCGGATTATCTTTGCCGGCATGACGGAAAGCAGGTCGCGTTGGGGGTTCCTCGGAGGCCTCGGCGGAGCGGTACTCGGCGGCTTGACTTGGGTCGGCGTCGCCGGTGTCACCCTGCACGATGGGCTGGTGGTCGGCTCCGCCGTGCTCGCGGCCGTCGTGCTCTGGACGGGGGCGGCAGCCGCCTACGCACGCTTCCCCACTCGCGCCCTCGGCCTGCTCGGCGTCGTAATTCTCGCGGTGGTGCTCATCGACTGGATCTATCTGCTGCTGCTCCTGCCCCGACTGGCCGACGTACCCGGGTATCCATGGTTCGGCATCTCCCAAGCGTCACTGCGCGCCTTACGGCCTCTGCTCGTCGCAGCGTCGGTCGCCGGCGGCGCCTGCGTCATCATCGACGTGCTGCGTGAGAGGTAGTAGATGAAAGGGTTCCTCTATCGCCTGCTGATCACCGCGCTGGGGCTGTGGGCGGCATCCGCCATCGTCCCCGGCGTGGCGTTCCGCAGCTGGCAAACGTTGATCATCGCGGCGCTGCTGCTCGGCATCATCAATGCGGTCGTCCGCCCGATCCTGCTGATCCTCACCTTCCCGATCACGATCCTGACGCTGGGACTGTTCATCCTTGTGGTAAACGGCATCTCGCTCGCGTTTGTCGCGCGGCTGCTCCCCGGGTTCTCGCTGAGCGGCCTGGGCCCGGCGATACTCGCCTCGATCGTGGTCGGACTGACCAGCTGGTTTGCTTCGGCGTTCGTCGGCGGCTCCGGCCGCATCGAGCGGTTTCGGCGCATCGAGGTGCACGCTCGCCAGGTCGATGAGTAGGATCGGAGGAGTCTGCGACGGCCGGCCGGCCCTCTCCCACGGGGTATGGCGGACCTGACCCGCGGCCAGCGGACGACCCTCGCGGTCCTCTGCATCCTCTACGCCGCGGTCGTCATCCCCGTCGGCATCCACAAGGGCGGCGATTTCGTGCAGGAGCTCGGACTGAGTGATCGTCTTGTCTCCGGAACGCCGCTATACACACTCAGCCCCACGAAGGGGGTGTTCTGGCCGCCCTTCACGATCGCGGCACTCGTGCCGTTCGCGCTCCTAGCCCGCGCGAGCCTGGCACTCTCGCAGGGTCTCTGGGCCGCCGCCAATGTCGCGTTGCTGGCGTGGAGCGTCACGCGCCTGGCCGGGCGCTGGGGCTGGAAGCCCGTCGTGCTCGCGGTCGCCGCGGTAGCCAAGCCTCTCCAGGGCAACTTCGAGCATCAGAACCTGCTGGTCGTGCTGCTCGCCCTGATCGTGGCGGGACTCGATGCTCTGCAGGAGGGCCGGGAGCGCGGTGCCGGGGTGTGGATCGGGGTCGCCACTGCGGCCAAAATGTTCCCCGGTCTGTTGCTCGCCTACCTCGCGTACCGGCGCCGCTGGCGCGCCTTGGGAGCTGGAGTCGTGGTCGCGGGCGTCCTCACCCTGGGCTCGATGCTGCGCTACGGCCCTGCCGGCGCCGTGACCACCGTGCGGGACTGGGTGACCATGGCCACCGCGGGACAACGAGCGGCCGGGTTCGGATTCCAGCCGTTGGGAAGCTGGGTGCTCGGGCTCGGAGGCTCGGACACGGGCGTCTGGCTCGCGATGGCGGCCTGCGCCGCGCTGGTGGCCGCGGCCTTGCAAGCCGGCCGGGCGGGAGCCGAAGGGAATGCATTGTATGAGGTGGGCCTCGTGACCATCCTCGCCGTGCTCGTGTCCCCGATCGGATGGTTCTATTACCAGTTGCTGGCGATCCCGGCCTGGGTCGCGGCGCTGACGCTGCCTCCGCCGGCGGAGCGGCGGGCTGCGCTCGTTTGGCAAGTGACGCTGTGGGTCGCCGGGATCCTGCTCTCCGGCGTGTTGACGTTCGATCA
>CAZXKD010000023.1:0-15089 GCA_964641215.1 uncultured Gemmatimonadaceae bacterium | reverse complement strand
CCGCACGCCAAGACGCATAAGTGCGTGGAGCTGGGGCGCCGCGCGCTGGCGCACGGCGCGGTGGGCCTGACGGTCGCCACGCTCGTGGAGGCGGAGACGCTGGCCCGCGCCGGCATGCGGGACCTGACCTGGGCGTTCCCGCTCGATCTCACGCACCTCCCGCACGTCAAGCGCATCATGGACGAGACGGGCGCCACAGTGCGTGTCGTGCTGGACGACCTCGCGACCGCCCGGGCGCTTGCGGGCTCGGGGCTGCCTGTATGGCTCAAGGTCGACTGCGGCTATCACCGTGCGGGCGTGGATCCAGCCTCTCCCTACGCGCTGGAGGTCGCGCGAGAACTGGGCCAGGAGCGGGGACTGATGTTCGACGGCATCCTCAGCCATTCCGGTCATGCCTACCGCACCACGAGCAAGGCGGAGGCGGCCGACGTGGCCGAGTCGGAGCGGTGTGTGATGGTCGCGTTCGCCGAGCGATTACGAAAGGAAAGGATCCCGGTGCGCGGTATCAGCGTCGGCTCGACTCCGGCGATGGCCGCGGTGCGGGACCTCGCCGGCGTGACGGAGGCGCGGCCGGGCAACTACGTGTTCTACGACCGGACGATGGTGCTGATCGGGTGCTGCGACTGGGCTGATGTCGGCGTCACGGTGCTGGCCACTGTCGTGTCACACCAGCCGGGGGCGTCGCAGTTCATCGTGGATGCGGGCGCGCTGGCACTCTCCAAGGACGCTGGGCCGAGTCACGGCAATTTGCCGCAGGCAATGGGAGCCGTGAAAGGGCATCCCGAGCTGACCGTCGCTTCCCTGTCCCAGGAGCATGGGATCATTCGCGCCGCCTCGCCCGCAGCCCTGGACGGTCGCTTCGCCGTCGGTCAGCGGATCGAGATCCTGCCCAATCATTCCTGCCTCACCGTCGCCCAGTTCGACGAGTTCCACGTGGTGCGGGACGGGCAGGTCGTGGACCGCTGGCCGATTGCCCGGGGCCGCTGACGACGGAAGGGGGACTTATGCGCATCGTGCTGCGTCATTTCGTTCTGGCAATCCTCCCGCTGGCGTTCGGGATCGGGGCCGGCTGGGGATTCGCCTTCTCCCAGCCGAGCTGCGGCCACCTCGTGGGCCCGGTCTTCGGGCCGAAGTGCCATTGGAAGCAGCTCGAGTATCAGATCAAATTCCAAGCCGCGGGGACGGCTTTGGGTTGTCTCCTCGCCGCGGTCATCGGGAGCTCGATGGAACTTCGCCGCCGCCGCGCCGTACAACGGACGACCCAAACAGGAGAGCCATCATGAGTCGGACGTTGGGCACTCTCTTGCTGATCGCGGTGGCGGCGGGTGGGCCGCTCGCCGCGCAGGACACGTCGAAGGCCGCCCCAGCCGCTCCCCCCCACACTCCGACGGCGGCCCTCACGGTCGACGCAGCGGTGATCGCGAGGAGCGTCGTGGACCGCGTGCCGCAGGACAGCGGCACGACATTCCCCGACACGGTGGGCACGCTGGTGTTCTTCACCAAGGTGTCGGGAGCGTCTGCGGGAGCGGCGACCACGATCCACCACGTGTGGTTCCACGGCGACACTCAGGTCGGCGACGTAGAGCTGCAGGTAGGCGGCTCGCCGTGGCGGACGTGGAGCAGGAAGACGATCCCTGCTGATTGGAAGGGAGCCTGGCGTGTCGAGGCGCGTGACGCGGCTGGGACGGTCCTGAAGCGCGTGGACTTCACCGTGGGACAGTGAACGACCGGACAGACACCACCTAGACGCACAGACGCACAGCGGTAAACCGGGACGAGTATCCGGAATGGCCCTATCCGTCCCCTGAAGACCACTGTGCGTCTGTGCGTCTAGCCGTGCGGTCCTGCTTTCCTATCTCCTGAGACCCGTGCTATTCTTAGCCCCATGGATCTGGTCCAGCAGGTCGCCGCCAATCTGGAAATCGAGGTCGGCAAGGCCGAGAAGGGGATCGGCGCGGTGCTGATGGCGCTCCGGATGGCCATCCCCAAGGAGGCCTTCGAGCAGGTCAAGCACGCGATTCCCAACGCCGAGAGCATGATGGGCCGCGCGTTGATGAGCAGCGGCCGCACCGGAGAGATGGCCGCCGTGACGGGGCCGGCCGGCCTGCTCGCGGCGCTCGCCGCCGCCGGCATCAACAAGGACGACATCCCCCGCCTCGGCCGGCTCGTGACCGAGCACGTGCGGCCGATCATCGGCAGTCCCGCCGTGGACAAGTTCCTCGAGGGAATTCCGGTGCTGAAGGCCTGAGAGGCGGTCACGTCGCGTACAGCAGGACCGCGATGAAGTGGCAGCTCGTCCCCACCAGCACGAACAGATGCCAGATCAGGTGGCTGTAAGGGATTCGCTTCGCCGCGAAGAACGCCACTCCTACCGTGTACGCGAGTCCACCAGCTAGCAGCCAGAGGAGCCCCGACAGCGGCAGGCGGAGCCATAACGGCCGAATCGCGATCAGCATCAGCCACCCCATGCCGAGGTAGACGGCGGTGGAGAATCGCCGGTAGCGCATTCCGCCAATCGCACTCAGGACGATCCCGACCAGCGCCAGGCTCCAGACGATCGCGAGGAGGCTCCAGCCCCACACCCCGCGGAGCACGCCGAGCGTGAACGGGGTGTACGTGCCGGCGATGAACAGGAAGATCGCTTCGTGATCGAGCAGGCGAAACACACGCTTGGCCCTGGTGCGGGGCAAGGCATGGTAGAGCGTGGATGCCAGGTAGAGGAGCACGATCGTGCAGGCGAAGACGCTCGTGCCCACGAGGCCCGCGGTGCTCCCACGGTGGAGGGCGCGGCCGATGAGAAACGGGACGCCCACAAGCGTCGCCACCAGGCCCACCGCGTGACTCACGGCGTTGGCGACCTCCTCTCCGGGAGATTGCAGACGTTCAGTGGGCGGCGGGCTCAACATCAAGGCGCACGGGGGTTCCTTGCTGACGGTGCAACGACTGGGGCGGGAGGACTCGAACCTCCAACTTCCCGGTTAACAGCCGGGCGGTCTGCCAGTTGACCTACACCCCAATGCCCCTCACCCAGACCGCCCCGCTGCCAGGCCGGGACCAGACGCCGAGGCAACGGGCGGGGATCAGGCTCTGGGGCCTAGGAAAATCAAGCACTTCCGGGGGGGTCGGGCAAGTTAGTTTTGTTGCCCATGAACGTCGCGATCGCTGCGGCGAACGCCGCTGACCTTCCGATCGTGCTCGACCTGTTGCAGCGCTGCAAGCTGCCGCCGGCGGGCCTCGAGCAGCACCTGGCGTCCACGCTGGTTGCGCGGGAGGGCGTCCGCATCGTCGGCTGCGCGGCGCTGGAGCTCTACGGCCGGTCCGCGCTGCTACGCTCGCTCGCCGTCGAGCCGAGCTCCCGAGGTTTGGGGCTCGGGAAACAGCTCACCAACGCGGCGCTCGACCTCGCCCGCGCCCGTAAGGCGAAGGTCGTGTACCTCCTCACGGACACTGCCAGCGTGTTCTTCCTCCGCTTTGGCTTCCACAGAGTCCTGCGCACTGACGTCGACCCCGCCGTCCAACGGTCGGTTGAGTTCACCGACGCGTGTCCTGAGAACGCCCTGGCGATGCGCGCCGAGCTGGACTGAACCGACGGCTAGTACCTCAGCCCCGTCTTGTCTGCAAACGCCTTGATCGCCGCTTCCTGGTCAGGCGTCAGCCGTTCAGGAATCTCCACCTTGATCTCGACGTACTGATCCCCGCGCCGCCCATTCTTCTCGATCCCCTGCCCGGGAATCCGGAACTTCTGGCCGTGCTGAGTTCCCGCCGGGATCCTGAGGACGACCCGCCGGCCGTCGAGCGTCCGCACCCGAATGCGCGAGCCGAGCAGGGCCTGCACCAGGTTGATCGGCACCACGCAGATGATGTCGAGCCCCTCGCGCCGGAAGAAGCGGTCGGGCTCGACCCGGAACACGACGACGACGTCGCCCCGGCCCCTGGTTCCTTGCCCCGTGAGCCGAACGCGGGTGCCGTCCTCGGTCCCCGGCTCGACGGTGATCATCAACCGCTTCTCCACCCGCACGTCGCCACTGCCCTGGCAGGTGGGACAGCGTTCGGACGGCACTTTTCCCCTGCCGCGGCACACGGGACAGGGCCGATTGACCGCGAAGCTACCCTGCCCGAACGAGACGATGCCGCGCCCTTTGCACTCGGGGCAGGTGGAAATGGTCGCGCCTCGTGCCGCACCGTTGCCACCGCAGGTCGGGCACACCTCGGTCATCGGTAATGTGACCGGCACCTTGCCGCCCAGCGCCGCAACCCGGAAGGGAATGGCAATGGAGGCCTCGACGACCTCTTCGGCGTCATCGCTCTTCCCCGTGCCGCGCCTGCCGAAGATCGACGAGAACAGATCGCCCAGGCCGCCGAAGGAGCCGAGGTCGGAGAGGTCGAAGTCGACGCCGAAATCCCCGCTGATCGGCCCCGCTCCTCCTGCCCCACCGGGCCGGCGACCCGTCCCCGCCCCGGCGAACGCCCCGTAGCGGCGCAGTTGGTCGTACTTCCTGCGCTTTTCGGGGTCGCTCAGCACATCGTGCGCCTCGTTGATCTCCTTGAAACGGTCGGCCGCCTGCGCGTTGTTGGGGTTACGGTCAGGATGATACTGCTTGGCGAGCCGCCGGAACGCCTTCTTGATCTCGTCGACCGTGGCGGCCTCCGGCACCCCGAGGGTCTGGTAATAGTCGCGCGCGGCCGCCATCAGTTGGTCTGGGCCTCCCCCCCTCTCCCGGTCTCCGCCCCGCCCATCTGCCACGTCAGTACCACCACCCGGGCCGGCCGCAGCAGCAGGGTGCCGAGCCGGTAGCCCGCCTGGAGCACGGCGCCCACCGTATGATCCTGCGCGGGATCCTCGGCAGGAGCCGTGGTGACCGCCTCGTGGAGATTCGGGTCGAACGGGACGCCCACCTCATCGACGCGCTTCACGCCGAGCGGATCGAGGGCTTTCCAAAACTTGCGCTCCACCAGGTCCACGCCGTCGTGAATCGTCTTGGCGTCTGTCTGCGCTGGATCGACGTGCGCGAAGCGTGCCAGGTCGTCCAGGGCGTCCACGAGGCTCGCCACCACCTCGGCCTGCGCCTTGCCCCGCGCCTCGGCCCGCTCCCGCACCATCCGCTTGCGGAAGTTGTCGAACTCGGCGGCGAGCCGGAGATGTTTGTCCTTCGCTTCGGCCAGCTCGGCACTGAGCCGCGTCACCGTCTCCTCGAGGCGCAGCACCGCTTCAGGAGCGGGCTCCACCAGCGCTGGGCCCGCGCCAGCCGCGTCGCTCAACTCAGCCTGCGGCTCGGTCGGCGCCGCAGTCGGCTTCCCCTCTTCGGCCACCCTATGCTTGTGCTTGGTCATGTATTGTCCTACATCGGCAACGGACGTGCCGTCGTACTCCGCCGTTTTGGCGGCCTGCCAACCGGCAGATCACGGAAATGGCTATCCTGCAACAAGATAGCCCGGCGCTGCGTCGCTGTCGAGCGGACGCTTTGGTCTAGAGTCCCCGCCCTTTCAAGAACGCGAGCACATCGTCCATGGCCTCATCGGCTTGCGGGTCGAGCAGGATCTCATGGTACATCTCGGGATACCACCGCACCTGGACCTCGCCTTTCAGGCTGTCGGCGAAGGCGCGGGCAAGCTGAGCATCCACGATGCGGTCCTCCCCTGCGAGCAGGAATAATAGAGGCGACTCGATACGGTCCGCGTCGGCGGAAACGACTCGCTGAGCCCACTGGAGCTCGCGCCACGCGCCCGCGGTCATCACCTGGTGCACGAGGGGATCGGCCGCATAGGCCTCGCCGACGGCCTGGTCACGACTCAGGTGATCGGGTTCGATCCCCGTCGCCAACGTGAGCGTCGGCCACAGATCGGGTAGCACGCGGCCCAAAGTCACCTTCCAGCGTGGCGGCTGGAATGCGAGCCCGAGCCAGGGAGAGACGAGCACGGCGGCGGCGATCGGGTCGCTGGGCTGGCTCTCGAGGTAGCGCAGGGCGACGAGAGCGCCGAATGAATGGCCGAGCAGCACCTGCGGAGCGTTGGTCCGCAGCCGCACCATGCGGCGAACGGCCTGCAAGTCCGCGAGGAGCTGGCTAAAGCGCGACAAGTGACCTC
Source organism: uncultured Gemmatimonadaceae bacterium (assembly GCA_964641215.1). Lineage (GTDB taxonomy): Bacteria > Gemmatimonadota > Gemmatimonadetes > Gemmatimonadales > GWC2-71-9 > 13-1-40CM-70-15. The sequence continues at coordinate 9,005 of CAZXKD010000023.1, read as the reverse complement.
GGAGCCCGCCCGAGCGCCCGTGTCCGCGCACGTCGATCAGATACGCGGCGAGGCCCGCCTGGCGCAGCCGCTCGCCGACATGTGACCAGCGGCCGGCGTGGTCCGACCACCCCGGCAGGAAGAGCACGGCGACCGTGGGGTCTCTGCCAGCGGCCCCTCCGGGCTCGAATGCCTCGTAGTGCAGTGGGGTCCCATCCGGGGCGAGGAGCTGCGGCATCAAGCCTCGAGCAGCTCGCGTCGCAGAAGGTCGAGGCCTGCCTGGGCAGCGCGGGCACGGATCTCGCCGCGGTCGCCCGGGAACACGCGCTTCACCGCGCGCAGGTTTGCGCCAACGGCCGCCGCGAGCCAGACGGTACCAACCGGTTTTTCGGGGGTGCCACCATCGGGGCCGGCGATGCCGGTGACCGCGGCGGCGCAGTCGGCGCCAAACGCGCGTTGCGCGCCGGCGGCCATGGCGCGCACCGTCTCCTCCGACACGGCTCCATGTGTCGCGAGTACTTCCTCACGGACGGCGAGCAGGTCGCGCTTGATGCGGTCGGCGTAGGCCACGACCCCTCCGATGAACACGTCGGAGGCGCCGGGCACCGCCGTGAGACGCGCGCCCAGCAGCCCGCCGGTGCAGGACTCGGCGATGGCGAGATGCCACCGGCGACGGCGCACCGCCTCGAGCACGACGGCGGCGAGGTCGGCTTGCTCCTCGCCGTAGCAGTGCGTGTCGAGCAAGCCGCGGAGCCGCTCGATCCCCGCGGCGAGCCGCTGCTCGGCCTCCGGGCGCGCCAGCGCCCACGCCGTGAGCCGCAGGTCCACTCCCGACTCGGACGGCAGATACGCCAGCGAGAGCGGGGCGAGCCCCTCCTCCGCCGGTCCAACCCGTTCGGCCAACACCGACTCCGGGAGGCCCGTCGTGCGCAGGGTGCGGGACAGCACGACGCGGGGCGCGGCCTCATCTGGAGCGGCCCGCTGTTGCCGGGCGACGAGACGCGGCAGCACCTCTTCGATCAGCAGGCCGCGCATCTCCGACGGCACGCCCGGAAGCATGATCACGAGCCGGCCGGCGGCCGCGTCCTCGAGCCACAGACCCGGGGCAGTGCCACGCGGGTTGGGCAGCACCGTCGCGCCACGCGGCACTTCCGCTTGCGTCCGGTTGACGGCCGGCATGGGCCAACGGCCCAGACGTTTGAAGCGCGCCTCGAGGGCCTCCAGCGCCACCGGATCGAGCTCCAGCGGCCGATGCCACAACTCCGCCACGACCTTTTTCGTGATGTCGTCACGCGTTGGGCCGAGCCCGCCGGTGGTGAGGACGGCGCCGGTGCGGGCCAGGGCCTCGGCGACGGCCTCACGGATGGCCGCCGGGCGGTCGGCCACCGTGGTGCGGCGGACGATCTCCACACCGGCCGCCGCCAAGGCGCGGCCCAGCTCGGCCGCGTTGGTGTCGATCGTGTGGCCCAGCAGCAACTCCGTCCCGATGGTGAGGACTTCGAGGTTCACCCGCCGCCCTTGAGCAATGCGCGGTAGCGGTAGAGATACACGACGAGGGAGTAGACCGTGAGCACGATCGCGCCCGCGAGGGTGACGGCCACGACGAGGCCGTGGAACTGGTCCCAGAACACGCGGAACCAGCCGGCCCAGCGATGGGCGGCGAGGGCGTCCTTCCAGGCGAACCACGCGATGGTGGCGCCGATGAAGACGTTCTGCACCACTGCTTTCAGCTTCCCTGCGCCCATGGCCGGGATGACCACCCCGCGCCGCTGGGCGAAGAATCGGAACGCGGTCATGAGCAGCTCACGCCCGACGAGCAGGAGGCACACCCAGACCGGCAGGCTGCCCCACCACGGAATGCGGTAGTTGACCAGGATCGTGGGGTGACGCGTCAGCCAGAAGATCGGCACCAGCGTGGCGAACAGAAGCCATTTGTCGGCGATCGGGTCGAGCAGCTTGCCCAGGTCGCTCACCTGGTTGTACTTGCGCGCGTAGTACCCGTCGATGACGTCGCTGAAGGCGGCGGCGAGGAAGATCACGAACGCGATGACCTTGGGCCAGTACCCCGAGATGAACGGCAGCAGCGCGATGACCGGGGTGAGGCTGATGCGCGCCAGGGTGAGGATGTTCGGCAGCGTCCAGCGCATGGGACTCGCCCGTCAGCTGAGCGTCTTGAGGACCAGCTTGCTGACCGCCTTGAGGGTGTCGAACACGCCGTCGCCACGCACCGCCACGGCTTCGTGATACGGGGCGCGGCCGACCCATTCCCCCCCGGCCTTGTCGACCAGGTTTTCCCCCGGGTGACCGGTGTCCGGGGTCACCTTCTGCAGCGCCGCGTCCTCGATCGGCCAGCCGGGGTTGATCGCCGCTTGGAGGTCCTTGATCGGCGCGGCGTTGGGCAGGTCGCGTTTGTTGTATTGGATGACGAACGGGATTTTGGTCAGGTCGTAGCCGTACTCGGCCATGTTGTCGTAGAGGTTCTGCATCGATTCGACGTTGGCTTCCATGCGCTCGAGTTGACTGTCGGCCACGAAGACGAGGCCGTCGACGCCTTTGAGAATCAGCTTGCGGCTCGCGTTGTAGTACACCTGTCCGGGGACCGTGTAGAGGTGGAACCGCGTCTTGAAGCCGCGGATGGTGCCGAGGTCGACCGGGAGGAAGTCGAAGAACAGCGTGCGCTCGGTCTCCGTGGCGAGCGAGATCATCTTCCCGCGCGTGTTCGGCGCGACTTTGCCATAGATGTGCTCGAGGTTGGTCGTCTTCCCGCCCAACCCGGGGCCGTAATAGACCAACTTGCAGTTGATCTCGCGGGACGCGTAGTTGATCATCGACATACGACTGGCGTCCCCTTAGCCGAAGAGTTTGTCAATTTCGTCTTCCGCCCCCTCAAGCAGACCTTTCTGCTGAGCCGGCCCGGTGCCCACCCGGTTGAACATCTCTTCGAAGACCTTGTTCAGGTTTTCCACCGCGGCCTTGGCCTTCAGCTTGACCAGCCCCAGCGTGGTGCGCTGGTCGAACAGCACGACGAGGATCACGCGCTTGGCGACGTCGGCGAGGTACATCGATTCCTTCTCGCCCTGATGCACCAGGCTCGCGAACTCGGCCTCGCCGATCATCTTGGCGAGTTGATCGTTGGCGCTGAAATCGGCGGCGGTCAGGGAGGCGAAGGCCGTGGGATCGAAATGGGGCGTCTCGCCGACCGTCGCGACGAGCTGGCCCGTGCGGTCCACGAGCAGCGCGCAGCGGGCGCTCGAGTCGCGGAGGAACGCCTGCAGATGCGCCTGGATCTGCTTGAAATCGTTTTCGCTGAACGACCAGCTCGCCGCACCCGTCATCCGTGTCCCCGGTCAGTCGGCTTCGGACATGTCGCGACGGGCCTCCAGCGCCTGCGCGATGGTCACGCCGTCGGCGTACTCCAGATCGCCGCCCATCGGCAGGCCGCGCGCGATGCGCGTCACCCGCACCCCCGTGGGCCGGAGCACCTGCTGGAGGTACGTCGCCGTGACTTCCCCCTCCATGGACGGGTTGGTGGCGACGATGACCTCGCGGACCCCCGACCCGTTGCCGACCCGGGCCAGCAGGCGCTCCAGATGGAGCGCCTCGGGGCCGAGGCCGTCGAGCGGCGAGAGCCGACCGCCCAGGACGTGGTAGCGTCCCCGGAAGCGGGCAGCCCGCTCGATCGCGGCCACGTCCACCGCTTCCTCGACGACGCACAGCAGCGCGGCATCCCGGCGCGGATCGCGGCAGATCGCGCACGGATCCGCGTCCGTCAGGTTGCCGCAGCTGCTGCAGGCGATCACCTGCTCGCGCACCCGCCGGATCGCCTCCGCCAGGCGCTCGGCGGTCTCCGCCGGCTGCTTCAAGAGATGAAACGTGAGCCGCTGCGCCGTCTTGCGTCCGATCCCGGGGAGCTTGGACAGCTCCGTGACGAGATCCTCGATGGCCGACACGACCGTTTACAACGGCAGCTGAAACGGGAATGGCAGGCCCGAGGAGAGCTTCCGGACTTCCGCCTGGTAGAGCTCGGCGGCGCGCTTTTGCGCCTCCGCCACCGCGGCGAGCACCAGATCCTCGAGCATTTCAACGTCACCTTGACGCAGGGCCTCGGGGTCGATCTTGATCGCCCGGATCTGCCCGCGCCCGTCCGCCGTGGCCTGGACCATCCCGCCGCCGGCTTGGACCGTCACGGTCTGCTGGGCGAGCTGGGATTGTATTTCGGACAGCCGCCCCTGTACCTGCTGTGAGAGCTGGAGCAGGCTGGATAAATCCGCCATACGTCGAAAGTTACCCCTCGTCTAATGACGCCGCAAGCTACTCGAGCAATTCCAAATCCAGTGCGTCGACCGCCGCGTTGAGCGTCGGATCCTTCGCGCGCAGCACCTTGAGTCGCTCGGCTTTGACCGTCTCCTCGGTGAGCCGGCCGGGCCGGGTGGCGGGCGGCAGCGGCGCTCCGCCTCCCCGCTCCCCGCTCGCGGCTCCCATGACCCTGATGCGAACCGACTCAGTCACGTACTCCCCTACGAGCCTCGCCACCGCATCGCGCTTGTGGGCGATCCCCTCTGCGTGGCCGGGAGCCTGGTTCAGCAGCCGCAGCGTCACGGCGTCGCCTTCGATAGCCGCCACCTCGGTCCCGGCGAGCAGCGTACCGAACATAGGGCTCGTGGCCCGTGCGTGCGCGATGATCACGGGCCACAAGGAGCGCAGCCTGTCGAGCGTCAGCGGGCCCTTCTCGGGGGGGACTGGGGACTGGGGACTCGGGACTGGAGCAGCCCGTGACGGCCCAGCATCGCGCAATTGCGGTGGCGACGACGGGGCTTGAGGCGGCGCTGTCCCTTTCCCCACTCCCCTGTCCCCAGTCCCCTGGTCCAACCTCCTGATGACGTCCTGGAGCTCGATCGTCCGATCCATCATCGCCCACCGCAGCAGCAGCACCTCGACCGCGAGCCGCGGATTGCCACTGCGGCGCACCTGCGCTTCCATCTCGCTCAGCACGGTCAGCAGCCGGATGACGTCCGGCGGCGGCAGCCGGGGCGCATACCGCCGCACCTGCGCCTGCAACCCATCGGTGAGTCCTTCAGGCTCGCCCCCGACGCCGACGAGCAGTACGGCGCGCAGCGTTTCTCCGGCGCCGCTCACGAACTCGCCGAGATCGGCGCCGGCTTCGAGCAACCCCTCTACGAGTGGGAAGACCGATCGTGCGTCCCGCTCCGCGAGGAGGCGGAGCAGCTCGCCGTAGAGATCGTCGGGGATGAGGCCGAGAACCTCCCGCACGCGCTCGGCGGTGACGGGTCCTTCCCCGAAGGAGAGCACCTGGTCGAGCAGCGAGAGGCCGTCGCGCATCCCCCCGTCGGCGCTCCGCGCCAGCAGGTGCAGGGCATCGTCCTCGGCCTGGAGCCCTTCAGCCGCGATCACCTGCCGCAGGCGCTCGACAAGGGCGTGGGGCCCGATCCGGCGGAAATCGAATCGCTGTAAACGCGAAAGGATCGGCGCGGCGCTTTGGGCGATCTTCTGCGGCTCGGTCGTGGCGAACACGAACACCACCCGCGTCGGCGGCTCCTCGAGAATCTTGAGGAGCGCGTTCCAGGCTTCGCGGGTGAGCATGTGCGCTTCGTCCACGATGTACACTTTGTAGCGCCCCTCGGCGCTGGCCGCATACATCGCGCGCTCTCGCAGGTCGCGGGCATCGTCCACCCCGCGGTTGGAGGCCGCGTCCAACTCCACCACGTCCAGGTTCGCCTGGCCCGTCCAGATCCGCACACACGACTCGCACACGCCACAGGGCTCGCCGCCCTGGCGCTGGGGACAGTTCAGAGCCATCGCCAGGATGCGGGCGGCCGTGGTCTTGCCCACGCCGCGGGGCCCGGCGAAGAGATAGCCGTGAGCCGTGCGACCGTTCGCCACGGCGCCGCGGAGCGCGGCGCCGACGTGATCCTGAACAATGAGGTCGGCGAACTTGCGAGGACGGTACTTGCGTGCGAGAGCAATCATTGTCGTCGGACTGTTGGACGGTCGGACTGTCGGACGGACCGGCAAACGCAGGGACAGTCCGATCATCCGACCGTCCGACCGTCCGTCAAAGGGAGTGCCCCAGGCTCCCCGCAGCGACCTCCGGCATCGCTTAGCGCTGCTCCCTGCGGGGGCCTGACGCGATTCGCGAGCGGCTGACCTGCGGACCTGGGGCGACGGAAAGATAGCCGCTCGTCCGCACGAAGCCTAGCAGGTTCCTCGCATCGCTCAGGGCCTCGGGCACCCCGAGCGGCCAAAGTGTCGTTCCACGCTGTCGCTGCCGGCGGTGAGGATCTGGTCCCTCACCTGCAGCACCGAGTCAAGCACCGACACCGTCGTCTTGTAGCGGCTGTAAGCGATCAGCTGGTCCTCCACGCTCACGAGCCCGGGCGCGAGCGCCCGGCAATCGATCTGCCGGTTGTCGAACAGCTTGGCACGGTCTCGGTAGCGGCGCACTGCTTGGGCAAGTGAGTCGCTCAGGCGTCTCAACGCTTGGAGCGTGGTGTCGGGCCCTCTCACCGTGGCCGCTGGCGCAACGCCGCCGCCGAAGAAGCGGGTCCGGAGCGCCTGGCCGGGCCCATAGTAGAGGTACCAGACCGCCCCGCCCGCCACGACGAGCAGTAGTAGCAACGCCATGAATCCACCGCGCCCACGACGGGGGCTCCGCTCCTTGACGGAGAACCTTCCCACAGCTGGTGCCGACCGGCGCACCGGACGTCGGGGTGCCTCGACAGACATGGGCGTCTGGGGGGGGGAGGAGGGGGGCGGCGGCATGGACGGAGTGGCCTGTTCCGGGGGCTCGGCCACGCTGACGGCGGGCGTGAAGACCGGTTCGGAGGGACGGCGTGGTGACGGCGGCGGCGGCGGCGGTTGTGGAAGCGGCCCCGGCTGCGGAGCGGGCGCCCGGCGTGCCGCTGGCCTTGACTGCTTATGCCCTCCCCTCCCCCCCCCACGACCTCGATCGTCGCACGGTGCTGTGCCTGCTCTTGGGCAGACCCCACTCCGGGGGAGGCGGGGGCTCGGTCGGGCACCGCGGGCGCTGCTTCGCGTGACGCGGCTGGATCGTCAGTGGCGAAGTTCCTCCACGGCATTACGGACCGCTTGTGCCCGTCGGCGGAGCGCTCGCCCCCCTCGATCAACTCGTAGAACGGCAGGGATAGCGAAGGCCACGTCGGACTGGGCCCCGGACGGAAGATGCCGGCGGCAGGACCATCGCGGTCAGCGCCGAGCACCAACGCCGCCTGCCAGCGCCGCTGGAAGTACTGCTGATGAGTCTCCACGTCCCCCGGCGCCAGCTCGACGGCCAGCGGCGGGTGACTGTGATACCAGCCGATCAGCTGCCCGTCGATGCGGCGCAACTCTTGCTGGATCCGCTCCCACAATCGCGACACGACGACGAGCGTCTTGTCGCCGTAGATCGCCTGGTTCAGGCGGATGGTGGAGTCCACCACGGCGTAGCGGACCTGCGTGTTCGGGCATACGTACAGATCCCCGACGAGAAAACCGAGGATCGCTTGCGTCTGGGCTGCCTCGAAATGCGCGTGCAGCGCCCCGATTGCCTCCTGCTCCAGGAAGAGCGGGTAGGCACCGCTGGTCGGGCGATCCCCGCCGGCCAGCAGGGGGCTCCAGAGGATTGCCTGGGTGGTCGGGAGCACCTGCGGCCGATGCGAGACCACGCCAGGGCTCGCCCCCGATGGCTGGCCGCTGCCCGCCCCCGAGCCCGCACCGCCGGTCACGCGAGCACCTCGACGACGCTCATCCGAGCGCCACACCTTGAGCGCGCCGCATCCCGATCAGGTCGTAGGTCTCCGCGACCTCTCCTCCCAGCAGAAAGACGTAGGCAGTGTAGTAGACCCAGAGCAGGAAGAGGAAAAACGCGACGAAGTTCGCGTCGGAGGCGACGCGATCGAACGTTACGAAGCGGCTCAGGTAGAGCGTGTACAGTCGCTTGGCGACCTCGAAGGCGAGGGCGCAGAACACCGCGGCGACCAGCGCGGTGCGCCAAGGGATCCGACGGCTCGGCAGAACCTTGAAGATGAGGAAGAACAGCCCAGCGGCGAACGCGAAGGCGGTCGTCTCCAGACCGAAGCGCCAGATCCAGTCGAGCACGAAGTGCCCGGTCAGCTGGTTCGAGTGCCGCAGCTCGAACGCCGGCAACAACGCGCTGGCGAGCAGCAGCGCCCAGGTCACCAGCACCATGCCCAGGTCGAGCAGCTTCGCGACGGGCCAGGGCCGGCGCTCATCGGTGTCGAACACCTCGTTCAACGCGGCTCGCAGCCCGCCAAACATCCGGGTGGAGAACCACAGGAACAGGGGCAGCCCGTACAGGGTCAGCCGGGTGCGTTGAGCCACCACCTGGCCGAGCGCGCGCTCGACCTGCGCGAAGACCTCGGTCTCCCGGCCGTCCGGTCCCACGGGGATGAACCGCTGCAGCAATTCGTGCACCTGGATTTGGTGGGTGGTGATCTGGTGCTGCACCAGGTAGCCCACGAGCGCCAGCAGCAAGGCCAGGAACGGGATGGCGGTGAGCAGGAGGTCGAATGACAGCGCGCTCGCCAGAAACGGGATGTTGTCTTCGAACGCCGCCTCGAGGGTGCGCCGTGCGACTCCCCACGGCGAGCGATGCCAGCCGCCCTCGCGGTTCACGCGACCGGTTCGTCCTCCTCCGGGGCCACCTCTTCAGCCGCCGCTCCCGCGCGCTCGCGCCGCCGGCGTCGAGCGGCGGCGAGCCGGCGCTCCAACTCCTCCCGGGCCGAAAGCTCCGAGTCCGCCGGCCCGTCCTCCCCTCGCTCTTCGTCCCCCTCGCCGGCCACCAGGGCCCGCAGCTCGTCGGTCTCCTCGCGCGCCACCTCCTTCAGGTCCTGCAGCCGCCGCGACAACTTGCGACGCGTCTCGGCGCCCGGCGCCGGCGCGAACAAGTAGCCCAGCGCCGCACCGATCGCGACACCCAGCAGGAACGGGCCGACCCCCGGCCCCCCCCCCCCCCCCCCCCCCCCCCCCCCCCCCCCCCCCCCCCCCCC
>CAZXKD010000022.1:0-23914 GCA_964641215.1 uncultured Gemmatimonadaceae bacterium | reverse complement strand
CCGCCCTGAAAACGTCGCCGCGCTGCCGTCCGCCGCCCCGGCGCCCAACCACAGCCCCGCGCCCGACCCGTCCCCGCCCCCCGCACGCACCCGGCCGCCCCCCCCCCCCCCCCCCCCCCTCCACCCGAGCGCTCACTCACCCGCCCGCCTCCGCATCGTCGGGAGCCGCGACTGCGACCGGCCGCGGCGCCGCATGGGATTGGCGCGGCGGCTTGACGAACCGATCGGTCGCCGCCCGCGTGCCCGCCACGCGGAGCTGCTCGAACAAGAAGTTGAACGTCTTTTCCAGGTCCGCGGCGATCGCCGCCCGCGTCTCGGCGGGGAGGTCCCAGAGTCGCCGCTTGAACGGCGCGATCGCCTTCTTGCGACTCTTGTAGATGAACTGCTCCTCCGTGTCCCCCTGCTTCCATTCTTCCTTGCACTCGACTCTCACCCACTCGTTGATCTCGCGCCGCACGTCGGCGGGCAGCCGGGGGTGATCGAAGACGATGTTCTGGAAGTTGGTCGCGAGGTGGATCTCGATCGCCTCACACTTCGGGAAGTGCCCGAACGCGTCCGGGGGCAGGGTGGAGGCCCCGTGCTGCACCGCCCCGCCGAGCCCGTACTTCGTGCGCGCGTCGAACGATAGGGCCTTCAGCGCGGCGAGATCGAGTTGCACTTTGGCGATCGAGCCGTCGGGCAGCACCACGCCGCCATGGCTCGTGCCCGTCTGCACCGAGATCTTGCTGATGCCCACCGGCTCGCCGAGGTGTTTGAGCGTCCGCCGGTAGCCATCCATGAAGGCCTTGAGCTCGTGGACGTCACTGTTCTTGCCCCCTACCTCGCCGATCTCCGCGCCCACCGAAACCGTCACGCCCGCAGGCTCGCGCTCGCGGATGTACCGGGTGAACTCCGCGGCCCGCTCGTAGTTCACGCGCTGCTGCTCGTCGAGGTTCGGCTTCGAGAGATCGACCAGAGTCGAGGTGTCGACGTCGATGTTGTAGAACCCGGCGTGGAGCTCCTCGTCGATGAGGGCACGAATCGCGCCGAGCTCGGCCCCGGGGTCGGCGGCGTATTTCTTGGCGTTGACTTGGACGTGGTCGCCTTGGATGAACAGCGGTCCCTGGAACCCCTCGCGCAGGGCCGCCGCCGTCATAACGGGGACATACTCCGTCGGCCGCTGGTCCGTATACGCGATTTCGCTGCGCGCGATCTCGCAGATCACCGCTCCCACGTCCAGTCGCCGGGCAGCGCGGAAGATGGCCCGCGCGCTGTCGTAGGCGAGCATGCGTACGTTGATGGCGGGGGTCGTGAACGCGGGCACCTCGCCCCGCCCGCGCGCCAAGTACAGCTCGTGAATCGAGGCCGGCCGGACGTCCGCCCGCTGCCCGATTTCCCAGATCAGCCAGCGGGCCTGCTCCCGCTCTTCGGCCGTGCCGAACACCGCCCGGCGCACCAGGTCGTCCATGGCGCCGCTTTGACGTTCCGCCGCGCTCTGGAACCGCTGCAGCGTTTCCCGCAACGCCTCCGTCATAGCCGCCCCTCCTGCTGCCGAATTTAGGCCTCGTCCACCTCGATCACCAGCCCGTCGTGGGCGGGCGCGATGCCGTTCGGCAGCATCGCCGCAAGCTCCGCGTGCGGCGTCTCGTGGGTCAGGTGCGTGAGAAACGTGCGCCGCGCGCCGATCTGTTGAGCGACCGCCACGGCCTCCGGGATGGACAAATGGAGCGGGTGCGGACCGCGCAACAGCGCATTCAGCACCAGCACCCGGAGGCCGCGCAACCGATCCCGCACGGCGGCCGGGACCGCCTTGGCATCAGTCAGGTAGGCGAGCGGCCCCACGCGATAGCCGAAGACCGCCTGATCCCCGTGCGGCAGCCGCAGGGCCAGCACCCTCGCGCCCGCGATCTCCCGTTCCTCACCGGGCTCGAGCACGTGGGCCACGAGCTCCGGCTTGCTCGTGCCCGGCTGGGCCTGCACCGCCGTATCGAAGATGTAGGCGAACCGCGCTACCAGCTCGCGCATGGCGGATGCCGGTCCGTACGCGGGGAGCGCGACGTGCTCCTTGACCGACAGCGCCCGCAGATCGTCGATGCCGTGCACGTGGTCGGCGTGGGCGTGGGTGAACAGCACGGCGTCGACCCGGCTCACTCCCGCGGCTACCAGCTGCAGGCGGAGCTCAGGCGGCGTGTCGATCAGCAGTCGCCCCGTCCCTTCCCCTGCCTGGGACGCGGCGCGCGTCTCGATCAGCGCGGCCGTGCGCGTGCGCTTATCGCGAGGATCGGTCGACGTGCAGGTGCGGCAGGAGCACCCGATCTGGGGGACGCCGAACGAGGTCCCGGTGCCGAGGAAGACGAGCCGCACTTCAGACTTCCTCCACTTTGATGAGGTTGGTGCTGCCGGAGACCTCCCAGGGGACACCCGCCGTCATCACGATGCGGTCGCCACGGCTCGCGTACCCTCGCTTCAAGATCAGGTCTCGGACCACCTCCAGCATGGCATCGTAGCCGGGCACCCGGTCCACCAGCACGGGCGTCACCCCCCACACCAACGCCAGCTGGCGGAACGTTGAGTGTTGGGTGGTGACGGCGAGGATCGGCACGGGGGGCCGCAGCGCCGCTACCTTCCGGGCCGTGAAGCCGCCCTGCGTGAGCGTGACGATCAGGGGCGTCTTCAGCATGCGCGCCACCGCGGTGGTGCCGAGGGCGATGGCGCCTTCCACCGACACCTCATCGCGGGCGCCGAGCCGACGCTCCTCGCGCGCGAGCGCCTGAGGCTCCATCGCGCGAACAATGCGGTCCATGGCGCTGACCGTTTCCACCGGGTACTCGCCTGTCGCCGTTTCGGCCGACAGCATCACCGCGTCCGTCCCGTCCAGGATGGCATTGGCCACATCGGAAGCCTCCGCGCGGGTCGGCCGCGGGGCGTGCACCATCGACTCCAGCATCTGCGTCGCGGTGATCACCGGCTTGCCATGACGGTTGGCTTCTCGAATCAAACGCTTCTGTACCAGGGGCACGTCCTCGAAGGGAAGCTCCACGCCCAGGTCGCCCCGGGCCACCATCACCGCATCACTCGCGGCGAGGATCCGCTCGAGGTCCTCGAGGGCGGTCGCCTTCTCGATCTTGGCGACAAGCTTCATCCCGGGGGGAACCAGCTTGCGGAGCTCGGCCAAGTCCTCGGCTCGGCGCACGAACGAGAGGGCGAGGTAGTCGGCTCCCCACCGAACTGCGTCGACCACGTCCTCCCGGTCCTTGTCGGTGAGGGCGGGCGCGCTCACGTGCATCCCGGGCAGGTTCATTCCCTTGTGCGACGTCAGCGTGCCGCCGTCGACGACCCGCCCCCGAACTCGGGGCGGCTGGACGGCTGTGACCTCGACCGAGAGTAGCCCGTCGTTCAACAGAATCCGACCACCGACTCGAGCGTCCTGGGCGAGCAGCTCGTAGGTCGTGGGGAGCTCGTCTCCTCGAGCAAGGGCCTCCGGCACGAACGTGACCGTCTGCCCCGGCACCAGGTCGCGGGCGGTACGGAGGTCGCCCACCCGGATGCGGGGCCCTTGCAGGTCCACCAGCACCGCGATCGGCAGGTCCTTTGCCTCCGCCGTCCGCCGCACCACCTCAATCCACCGTCCCCGCACTTCCGACGTGCCGTGTGAAGCATTCACCCTGACAACGTTCACCCCCCCATCCAATAGGGCCGCGATCTGGGAATCGGTCCCGGTGGCGGGACCCAGGGTGGCAACGATCTTCGTGCGGCGGGTCACGCGGCCTCCACGGCGAGGTCCGGGGGCGACAAGGGAACGACGTGGCGATCAGTTGTCCACATTTTCCACGGTAGGGAGCGGTGTGGAGAAGTGCAAAGTGGCCTGCAACTTCAGTGGACCACTTCGATCTGTTTCGCCTCCAGCCGCTGCTTGAGCTCCTGCAGCAGGTGCAACGCCCGGGCGATCGTTGAGGCCGGTACACCCTCGATGGTCCGTGCCGCCAGGCGACGCTCGAGCTGCCCCGACCGCAGCAAGACCTCCAAACCGCGTCGGGTGAGGGTCACCCGAACCCCGCGGTCGTCATCAGGGTCAGGGGTGGTTTCGACTAACCCCTTAGTTTCCAAACGCTGGATGAAGGTGGTCGCAGCCGCCCGGGACACGCCGAGTTGCTGGGCGACCTCACTGGGGCGGACGCCGTCCGGCCCTCCCTGATCAACGGCTATCAGGGCCGAATGGGCGCGGTGGGAGAGGGCGTAGGCCCGGAACGCCCGGTCTCCGGCGCGCTGAATGGCGGCGTAGGCCGCGCAAACGGCGTCTGTCAGTTGCAGCGCCAGCTCGGAGCGGTCGGACACGGAGCCCTCAGCGGTCGGCCATCAGCCATCAGGACGGGAGATCTAGTTAATATGTTGATAGTTAATATACTAAGCATATAACCTTGCACAAGAGGCCGTGGTCCCTAGGCTTGCTCGACTGGAAATAGCGTCTGACAGCTGATGGCTGAGGGCTGATGGCTCCTCAGCAGGTCTGTGACCAGTCCACGGTCGATTCGCGACCACAGCCGGGGCACTTCAGGCGGGCGGGCCGGCTGTCCAACTCCTGGCGCTCGTGGCAGTGGGGGCAGACCCCGTAGGTGGTGATCACGGTGCTCCCCTGCCCCGCCCCTAGCGTGGGGCGGAGCACCCCGATCCGCGTGACTACGCTCCATTGGTCGGGCGCCTGCTGGCGGACCGTGACGTCGCTCAGACTGAGACGGGCCCGCTCACCCGTGCGCACGTCCACCAGGACATGCCCGTCCGACGTCTCCTCGACGATGGGGTACCAGGCGCCGCGGCGGAGGATGTCCGCCACGCTGTCCGTGATCCGGGCCCAGCGGCGGGATGTCATGGCGTCTCCATGATACCACCTTTGCGTAGATTTGGTTATGCGTCCCATCGGCACGATCGTCCGCCTGCAGATCCAGCGCTCGACCCTGAAGACCGGCGAGAAGCCAGACCGCGTCTACGACCCTGCCCCCATCCTCCCGGTGGACCGGCTGGTCGTCTCGCCGGACGGCGTGCTGGGCGGGACGGGCGGGACGGGCGGGGAGGGGAACGTCGGCTGGCTGGTTGACGTCCATCACCGCTCCCATCCGTTCACGAAGAACGAGGACGGCCTGCACGGGGTCTCGGTGGGGTTCACGTCTCACTACGCACTGATGCGGGATCGATTCGGGGAGCGCATCACGCCGGGATGTGCGGGAGAGAATATCCTTGTGGAAGCGGACCGGCGGCTCGCGTTGGCGGACCTCGAGGGCGGCCTCACCGTGCTCGGACAAGACGGTCGCGAGCAGGTCCGGCTGCGGGTGCTGCAAGTGGCTCACCCCTGCCGTCCTTTCACCGGCTGGGCGCTGCGAGGAGGGAGCGGAACGCGAGTCGAGGCCGAGGTGTTCAAGTCGCACCTTCAGTTCCTAGACGACGGTATGCGGGGGTTCTACTGTGTCGGGGACGGTGCCGGTGTCGTCTCGGTAGGGGACCGATTGGTGGCGCTGTGAGCCGTCAGCGATCAGCCATCAGCAGTCAGTAGCCCTCTCCCACAAAAAGAACAGCCGCCAGTGGTCAGCACTGACGGCTGATCGCTGACGGCTGATCGCTCTCAGTTCAGCTCAGCTCGTCCCAGGCCAGCCCCGCCGCTTTGTGGCACTTGTCGCAGGTGAGCTGCTGCGCCCCGCCCTCGACCGCCTGGCGATGGCGGCAGGCTGGACACACCGCGTACGTCAGAGGGAAGATACGTCCCAGGCGCTCCATCACGCGCGGCTCGCAGCGCACGATGGTCCAGCGCTCGGGGGGATGGTAGCGGATCTCGAGCAGCCGACGATCAACGGGGACGTTGTGTCGGTTGACGTCGAGCACGACGATGTTGCTCGAAGAGATGCGGACGACGGGATACCACGCCCCCCGGCGCAGCGTGTGCGCGCCTGCCGGGCCGACGCGGGCCCAGCCCTTGGGCTGCAACCTGGTAGGTGTAATCATGCGCTGATCCATAACGGCTTATACCTAAGCGCTCGTCTGGCTTTCTGGAGTGATAGGTATCACAGTTGGGGGGGTCAAAACCCGCGCATCACGCCTCACCCGCACTCGCTGAACCCGCACACGTGACACTTGGCACAGCCCTCGATGAACGCCAGCTGCGAGCCGCAGTCCGGGCAAGCGCCGATGAAATCCTGGCTGGTGTCGCGGGCGCGCAGCCCGGCGGCGCCGTCCGAGCCCGCGACGAACTCCCGCGCCGGCACGCCACCCGCAGCCCCGCCCGCTCCCGACAATAAATCCTGCTGCACGCCCTGTTTCTCCTGCATCCACTTCTCGATCGCGATTCCGATCGCGTCCGGGACGGACATGACCTTGGTCGGCCCGAGCCCGACCACACGGTCCGAGGAGATGCCGCGCAGCTGGCGATGGATCTCCTTCATCGGGATGCCCGAGCGTAGTGACAACGAGATGAGCCGGCCCATCGCTTCCACGTCGGCCATGATCGGCGCGCCGGCCTTGCCCAGGGAAATGAACACTTCGAACGGCTGCCCCTTCTCATCCTCGGTGATGGTGACGTACATCGTCCCGAGCGGCGTCTCGGTGCGCCGGGTCGTGCCCCGCAACAAGTCGGGCCGCGAGCGCTTGGCGCGCCGCTGCAGGTTTTCGGCCTCGACCTCGTGGAGCTGGGCGCGGGTGCGCTCGAGCTCGGCTTCGAGCTCGGCGAGCCGGCCGAGGGCTTCGGCCAGTTTGGTGACCTCTTCCGAGGTGGGCGCGGGGGCCGGCGTCGCCGGGACAGCCTCCTCCGCCTGCCCTTGCACCTTCCTGGCCGTCGAGCCGGTGGACAACACCTGCCCCTCGCGGGCGCCGTCGCGGTACACTGTCACGCCCTTGCAGCCGAGCTGGAAGGCGAGGCGGTAGATCTGCTCGACGTCAGCTTCGGTGGCGTCGTGCGGGAAGTTGCAGGTCTTGGAGATCGCCGAGTCCGTGAACTCCTGGAACGCGGCTTGCATCCGGATGTGCCACTCCGGCGTCACGTCGTGCGCGGTGACGAACACACGCTGCCATGTGGTCGGCACGGCGTCGAAGTGAATGTGCCCTCCGGCGGCGATCTGCTGCACGAGGGCGTCGCTGTACCAGCCTTCCTGTTTCGCGATGGCGACGAAGTCCTCATTGAGGTCCGGCATGAGGACGCCCGCCTGATTGCGCATGAACGCCACGGCGAACAGCGGCTCGATCCCCGAGGAGCAGCCGGCGATGATGGAGATCGTGCCGGTGGGCGCCACCGTCGTCAGGTTGCAATTGCGCAGCCACCGCATCGGCCGCACGCGCTCGCCCGCGGGACCGCGCGCGCAGGTGGCGTCCGGCCCCCAGATGGAGCGCTCCCACTCGGGGAAGACCCCGCGCTGCTCGGCAAGCTTCTCGGAAGCCTTCTTGGCCTCCTCGTCCACGAACTGCATCAGCCGGCGACCCAACGCCACGCCCTCGGTGGAATTGTAGGGGATGGCGAGCCGCACCAGGAGATCCGCCCAGCCCATGATGCCCAGGCCGATGCGCCGAATGCGCTTGGCCAGGTCGTCGATTTCGGTGAGCGGGTAGCGGTTGGCATCGATGACATTGTCCAGAAAGTGCGTGCACAGGTGCACCGCCGTGGCCAGCCGGTCCCACTCGACGGCGCCGTCCTTGACGAACACGCCGACGTTGATGGAGCCGAGGTTGCAGACGTCGTACGCCAGCAGCGGCTGCTCCCCGCATGGGTTCGTGGCTTCGTAGCTACCCAGCTGCGGGACCGGGTTGTAGCGGTTGGCGCGGTCGATGAAGAACACCCCTGGTTCGCCAGTCTTCCACGCGCCGTGGATGATCGAGCGGAACACCTCGCGCGCGTCGAGCTGCCCCGCGACCCTGCCCGTGCGCGGATGAATCAGATCGTAGCTCGTGCCCCGCTCGACCGCCTGCATGAAAGCATCCGTGACGGCTACGGAGATGTTGAAATTCGTCACCTGCGTCAGGTCGTCTTTGCAGGTGATGAACTCCAGGATGTCGGGGTGATCGACGCGCAGGATCCCCATGTTGGCGCCGCGGCGGGTCCCACCTTGCTTCACCACGTCGGTGGAAGCGTCGTAGAGCTTCATGAACGAGATGGGACCTGAGGCGACGCCCATCGTGGAGCGCACGACGTCGTTCTTGGGGCGCAACCGCGAGAACGCGAAGCCCGTACCGCCCCCCGACTGGTGCACCAGCGCCATGGCGCGGAGCGTGTCGTAGATGCCGCTCTTGCCGTCGGACAGCGCGTCCTCGACGGGAAGCACGAAGCACGCGGACAGCTGACCCAGCGGACGCCCGGCGTTCATGAGCGTGGGCGAGTTGGGCATCCACACCCGCGTCGCCATCAAGTCGAAGAACGTCTCGGCCAGAGCTTCGACGGCCTTGTCCGAGGCCCCGTAGGCCGCGTCGGGCGCCGCGATCGTGCGCGCCACCCGCCAGAACAGGTCCTCAGGCCGCTCGGCGGGACGACCGGTCTCGTCCTTCACGAGATAACGCCGCTCGAGCACGGTGATGGCATTGGGGCTCAGATCGAGCGTCCCGTGGCGGGTGGAAGCAGTCATGCTGGCTCGTCCCTCGCGGTGAGAGCTGGTGACAACCGTCGGTGCTTGGGTTGAAGGCCTACGCTGCCCGCAGACCTGCGAACGGCCAGGCAAAAGACGCGGAGGGGCAAGGTAGGCGACCCAACAGTCCCAGGCAAGACTCGGGCGGAAGGCCGTGGCAATGCGCGCTCTCGCCAATCAACATCACAAACGTTGTCTCGCCGGCTGGCGGAGGTCTCGGAGCGATAGTCCGGCCGCATCGCGACGCACTCCGCTCCCCGAAATATAACACCGGGCCCAGCATTCCTGGGTTCCGGAGAATTCACATCACAAACTTGGTTGTGCGAGCGGGAAAGCGCCGCTGCGATGCCGCATGGCCTCCGCGACGTAGTGCTCCCAGGTGCCCCGGATCCGTGCCCGCAACCCTTCGTCCACCGCCCGCGTCACCCGCGCCGGCACGCCCACGACCAGCGAACCCGGCGGCACTTCCATGCCTTCCCGGACGACCGCCCCCGCCGCCACCACACTTCCGGCTCCGATCACCACGTCGTTGAGCAGGATGCTACCCATGCCGATGAGACAATCGTCCGCGACGCGACACCCGTGGAGGATGGCGCGGTGCCCGACCCCGACGCGCGCGCCGATGAGGGCGGGCTTCCCGGCATCCACGTGCACGATGGTGCCGTCTTGCAAGTTCGAAGCCTCGCCCACCACGATCGCCGCCATGTCGCCCCGCAGGACGGCGCCGTACCACACGCTGGCGCGCGGGCCGAGAGTCACGTCGCCCAGCACGACGGCCCCGGGAGCGATGAACGCGGTGGGATCGATCTTCGTGTTACTGCCTCACGGGCTGGAACGGCCACTGCACCCACGCATCAACCGCCTCGCCGTTCTTCTGGGCGGGGTTCCAACGCAGGATCTTGGCCATGTCGACGGCCTGGTCGTTGAAGGTCTGCACGTTGGATCGAGAGAAGACCCGCGCCTCGAGCGTGGCCCCCGCGGAGGACACCTTGACCAGCAGGATGGCCTGCCGGGGAAAGATCGGCGCGTCGGCGGGCACGGGGATGAAGGTCGCCGACAGGGGCGTGGGCGGAGTGTCGAAGCAGATGTGGTCTTGGTTATAGGCGGGGCCCGGCTCGTCGCAGGGACCCCCGCCTGCGTCTTCGGACGCCTGCATATCGACCTGGACGGTGCTCGGGGTGCCCGGGGTGATGATCACCTGCTGTTCGAACTGATCGTAGCCAGGCGCTTTCACGACCAACCGGTAGTTCCCCGGCGGCACGTCCACCTGGCGGCCATTCACGGGGCGGCCATCGAGGGTGACCCGCGCCCCCGCAGGCAGCCCCTTCAGGACAAGCTTCCCGGTCGCGCCCGCAGGCACCCCGGAGGGGGAGGCGGTGTGGCGCGACGTGTCGTGAACAAGCTGGGACGTGGCGGCGGCGGTGGTGTCGGAGCGGGCGGCGGCGGTGCTATCCCCCCCCTCTCCCCCCCTCCCACCCGTGGCCGCCTGGGTCGTATCGGGGCGCGCAACCCCCGGAACGAGCCCGGCGGCCGCCAGGAGGCCCTTCTTGTAAGCGTAGAATCCGCCGCCACCGAAGACGAGGCCGACGATCAATAACCACAGCACGACGGCCGCCGCTGCCGAGCGCTTGTGCTGCACCGGCCCGGCGCCGGGAAAGCCAGCGGTGGCGCGTGGCAGCGGGGTCGTAGGCGCGGTGGCGATGCGCGGCGTCGCAGCGAGCGACGGGATCGCCCGGGTGGCGGCGGTAGAGATGCCCGACGCCACGTAGCCGCCCGATTCCAGGACCTGGACGAGTTCGTCGGCGGTCTGAAATCGCTCGTCAGGGGCCTTGGCCATCATCTTTCTGATGACTTCGAACAGCTCCCGCTTCTCCATCGAGTCGAGCCTGGGAGTGGGGAGCTCCTCCATGATGTGCTTGTAGCCGATGGAAAAGGAGTCGTCCCCGTCGAAGGGCACCTGTCCCGCCAGACACTGGTAGGCGACCACGCCGAGCGAGTAGATGTCGCTGCGCCCGTCGAGGTTCTGGGCGCGCGCCTGCTCGGGGCTCATGTAGTGGGGCGTGCCGATCGCCATCCCGGTGCCCGTCAGCTTGCCGCCGGTGGCCGCCTTGGCGATACCAAAGTCAGTCACCACCGCCTGCCCGTGCTCGTCGAACATGATGTTGTCGGGCTTGACGTCGCGGTGGACGATGCCGCTGCGGTGGGCGTAGGCGAGCGCGCGGCCCACGTCAACGAGGATCTTGCGGATCTCTGCGGCGGGGAGCGCACCACGCCCGGCGAGCACACTGGAGAGCGGCTTGCCGCGCAGGAACTTCATGACGAAATAGATGACCCGACCGCTCTTCCCAACCCGGTAGATCGGAATGATGCTCGGATGCTCGAGCTTGGCGGAGGTGCGGGCTTCGCGCTGGAAGCGCTCTACGAACTCCTTATCGAAAGCCAGGGAGAACGGGAGCACCTTGATCGCGACATCGCGCTCGAGCTGGCGCTCGCGCGCCTTGAAGACGATCGCCATGCCCCCGCGGCCGAGCTCCTCGAGGATGTCGTACTCCTCTTTGAGCTGCTCCCGGACCATGTCGATCTCGGTCAGCTCGTGCTGGTCGGTCTTGACGGCGCCGGTGGGAGTGGTCGCGGTCAGATCCAGCCCGCAGGAGCGGCAGAACTTGCTGTTGTCATCGTTCGGCGTGCCGCAGCGGGAGCAATACATCTGGTCTCCGAGGGGACGCGGTAACTTAGGGAACGGTCCGCGCGGGTGTCAACTTACTGGCGCGACACCACCTGAAACCGGCGCGCGCGCGTGAGCCGGCGCCCATCGGCGGGATCGGTCACGACGACCGAGAGCATGTAGTCGCCGTTGGCGACATCGCGTAGCTCCACACTGCGGTGCACGCGGGTCACCGGACCGTCGGCGGGGACGTCGAACTCCAGGAGCACCGGAGGCCGGCGACCGCCGAACAGCCCCCGGATGGCGCCGAAGAAGGAGCGGTGGCCGAGGGGGTCCAACCGCACGACCGTGTGGTAGGTGGCCCCGCGCGCGAGCCCGTACACCTCGTAGTAGAGCTCGACGGTGCTGCCGTGGGGGAAGCGGCCCAGGGGATTGAGGAGCACGGTGTCCGCCCCCGCGGGCCAGACGAGCCCACCGCCCGCGCGCCCGATCACCAGGTCGCTCTCCGCGAAGCGGCGGCCGTCGAGGACGCCGACCTCGAGCGTATCGCGCTCCATCACTTCACCGGCGAAGTTGTCACCCGTGGCGACGAGAAGGCGATACCGGTAGCGGCCGGGCGGGATGGGCACCTCGAGCAGGCCGGTCAAGTACGCCGCGCCGCGCAGCGGCGCGGGCGCGGAGAACACCCGCACCGTGTCGAGCCGCGTCACCAGGCTGTCCGCAGCGTCGGTCACGAGAAGGCGGAACCGCAGCGGGTAGAGCACGCCGGCCGGGCCCGGCTCCGGAGTGATGCGCTCCGCCGGGACGGCGAAAACCACGTGCAGCACCTGTCCGCCGGCGGAGTCCGCGCGCAGGCCGACGACGAAGTCGGAGGTCACGAGGTCGAGCGGGACGTCGAAGCGTTGGCGGTAGCTGTCGGTGGTCGTCCCCACTTTGATCGCGTGGTCGCCGAGCGCGAGTTCGTCAGTGAGTCGCATGCCGCTCGGCGGCCGCTGATAGATGGGATCGAGGTCGGCGCGCGAATCCCACAGCTCGAGCGCCAGCCCGTCCAGCCTCCCTCCCCGCCCCCCTTGACCGAAGCGCGCCGAGAACCCGAGGGCGTCCAGCACGCTCTCGACCAGCTTGAAGTCCTGCACGTCCCCGCGCGACACGAAGTGGAAGATGAGGTTACCGTCGGAGCGGCGGTACAACCAGCTCTCGTTAGGCTCGAGGCCGGTGCCCAGCACGGTGCCCGCGCTGGAGTATTGCGCCCGGCGGTCGGGGTCGCCGTGCCGGATGTAGATGACCCCGCGATCGTCGAACTCCGTCTGGGCTGTGCGGTAGCGCTCCGTGATGTCGTAGTGACGATGGCGGCTCACCAGCCGGAAGTTGCGCCGCGCGTAGAACCAACGGCGGTAGTGCTCGGCAAGGCGCTCGCCGGGCGCGCGTGCCTCGGCCACGTCCCGCCGGCTCCAGAAGCGCTCGAGCCAGGCCTCCCGGGCCGCCGGCGTCGTGAGCGAGTCGAACGCGGCGAGCTCCCCCTCGGTCGCCAGGTAACCCAGCTCCGTGCGGTACAGTCCCAGCGCCGCCGCGGACGTCGCCGAGCGCGCCCCGGCGTAGTAGGCCGCCCGCCCCTCGTCCGGCCGCCGCATGAGGTAGGACGTGCGTGACAGCTCCAGCAGCCCGACGCCGGAGTCGCCGCCCACGGCGAGATATGCGCGGAATCCCGCGACCGCCGAGTCCCCCTCGCCGACCTCGCGCTCCACCCGCCCGCGGGCGAGCTGCACGCCGGGGATCCGTCCCGCCGGCGACGCCGCGGCCAGGCGCATGGCCTCGAGCGCCACCTGCAGGCGGGGCAGGATCCGCTGTCGCAGCGCCGCATTGGCGAGGTCGATGCCGGCCTGGGCGAAGCTGGGGTCGGCCAGGGTCGCGCGCGCGAACGCGCGGGCCGCTTTGGACAGGTAATCCTTGCCGAGCTGCTGCCGGAGGTTCTCGATGGCGATGACGGCGTGCTCCCCTTGGGCGAGCTCGGCGAGGCCGAGGCCATACCACGGATACGGCCAACCCGGCTGCAGCTCACCCGCCCACTCGAACTCGCCGGCCGCGTCGTCGTAATGCGACTTCACGCCGGCAACCTCCCCGTACCGATAGGCGATGAACCCGAGGCGCAGATGGATGAGCGGGTCGTCCCGGTTGCGCTTGGCGACCTCGATGCCCGCAGCCTCGAGCCGGCGCAGCGCGGCGGAATCCGTGACGCCGGCGAGCGAATCGCGTAACCGCTCCAGGGCCGCCCGATCGGCGACCTCCTGACCGGACAGCGAGGGAAAGGGGGATATGGCCCAGGCCGTGCTCAGCAGCGCGCAACAAGCGAAGACGCGGGGCAACGGCGCGGGAAGGCTCATAGCCATTCCATTATACGCCGTCTTCCAGGCGGGGTTCAGCCTCAACGCCGCGCGCCGCTAGAAGTCTGACCCTACCGCTACATACGGCCGCGGCCGCGACGGCCCGCCAGCCGGGAGGGCGGCAAGCGGCTGGGCCAGGCCGAGCCGGACTCCCAGTGGCAGATCATAGCTCACCGTCAGGTCGGCCACGAGCTCGACCCCTACCGAGCGCAAACGGTGCAGCCGGGCCGCCTGGCCGTGCTCCCAGGCATCGCCTACGTCCCCGAACACACTCAACCACAGCCGGTCAACGCCGAACGGGAGATGACCGAACGCCTGTCCGACTAACGCGAGCGGGGCCCGATATTCCACGCTCGCGGTCGCTGCCTGTCGGCCGAACAGCGTGCCCACCCGGTAGCCACGCACGGGGAAGTCGCGGGCTCCACCTGCCGTCACCCCCAATCCCAGATCCACGACGCCCGACGAGACACCGCCAACGCCGAACGACGTGGCGATGGGCCCGGTAGCGCGGCCCACGGTGAGCCGCAGCGCCAACACCGGGTGGGCGTGACCTGGCAACCCGGGCACGCGTTGGTAGAGCGCGAGCCGGGAACGAACTTCGTCTGTCCACAGCGGGGAGCCCTGCTGTTCCCGACGCCGGTAGGTGCCGGCCCACACGATCCCGCCGACCGGAGAGATCGCGAGCGGACCGCTGAGGAGGTGCCCGACCTGGAGAGTGACGGACCCGCCAACGCGATCCCGACTGGTGCATCCCGTGCAAACGGCGGCGAGCGCGGTGTCCGGATCGGCCACGAACCGACGACCGTCGTATTCGGCGGCGATCCGCAGGCTCGCGAACGAGCGCCACCGCCGCGCGACCAGCGTCGCACCGAACGCCGCCCCACGGGCTCGCTCCGACACTACCGTGCCACGGCGCGTGACCCCGACCAGGCTCCACTCGCTCGACCCCGAGAGGTCGAGGCTGGGGTTGCCGAGGGCATGGGAAACCACCGCGAAGTAGCCATCCGCCCGGAGGGGATCGGGAGAGAGCAGGGCGTCGGCAAGATAGCTGTACCGGCCGACGGCGTCGGAGCCGGCGGTCAGTGCACCGAGGAAACGACCCGTCGCACCGGCGTCGAAGCCGAGCGGCAGCCAGAAGTGCGGCCGCAGCGACGGCCAGAACGCGTAGCCGGTCTCGCGCGCGGGTGTCGGGAGAGGGGGAGCCGAATCGAACGGTGGGGGGGAAGTCGAAGTCGCGGATGGGGCCCCGGTCGCCGCCAGTGGCCGTGCGCTGGCCAACGCCCACCCATGCGGTCCGAGCGTCGTGTAGAGCAAGGTCCCGTCGGGGAGGACCGCCGGGGCCCGCGCGCCGAACCTCGCGTCGGTCGCCGCGCGCACACCATCTCCCGCGACCCAACGGTAGACCTGGGGCAGACCGGAGTGCTCCGAGACGAACCACAGTGTGTCACCCTGCCAGACGGGGTCGGCCACGACGGCGGTACTGGAGAACAGTTGGCCGACCGAATCAGGCGTGCCCGTGGGCCAGCGCACCAGCGCCCAGTGGCCGTCCCGGTGCCTGGTGGCGGCAATCCAGCGGCCATCGGCTGAGGGCACCGCGTCCCCCCAAGTGGCGCCTGCCGTGTCAGCGGCGGGCAGCGAGGGGTGGTTGCCGCCAGGAGTGAATACGATCGTCGCAAGCGTTGCGCCACCACCCCGAGGCTCCGTCAGGCGCGCGCCACGGGTGACGCGACGCCACCCGCCGTCCGGCATCCAGCGATACCGATCGCTGCGAATGTGCCAGCGATCGGTGAAGTCGAGCTGCGTGACCTCCAAGGTGTCGCCCAGCCAGTCGTAGCGAGCGAGGCCGTTGACCCGATGGCGGCGCAGGACCCGCCATTCGCCCAGGTCGAGGATCCACAACTCTGTGGCGCTCTTGCCGTCGTCGTGCATGTAGGCGACGCGGCGACCGTCCGGCGAGACCCGAGGGATGGGCGGAGCCCAGAGCGCGGTGTCGAGCAGGCGGCCGGCATCCGTTGCCGCAGCAGCGCTCCAGCGCCGCAGGCTGGCGTCCCACACGGCCGCGAGATCGTGGCCGGTGGCGCGACGAACCTGCCGCCCCACGCGATAGGGGATCAGCTGCCCCGAGGTCCGTTCCACGAACCGCGGCACGGCCGAATCCCCCCCCCTCGCTCCGACATCGAGCTCCTGAAAGAACCGGCTTCCGTACGCGTAGGGGGCTGTCCCGGCGGGCCAGCGGGTGAAGTACACCGCATTCCAGGGCGAGCGCGCCTGCCCCGTGGCGACGTCCACGGCGATTAGCTGCGTGTGGGAGGCGCCTTGAATCCTTCCGGCGCCAGTGAATTTCGACTCGTAATAGACCGCGATCCCTTCGATCACCCAGCTTGGCTGGTACTCGTTGGGAAAGAAGCCCGGCACGCGACCGAACACGGCCTGCACCGCTCGCCACCACCCTTTCGTCCGATCGAGGTGGAAGACATGGGTGAGCTCGTGGGTGACGAGGAGCCGCAACCAGTCGTCGAAGTCCTCGAGCTCGGGAAGCGTCGCGGGCGGGACAATCAGCACCGTTATCCGGCTCGAGGGGAAGACGGTCGTGAGGCCGTTGGACAGGTCGGCGTCGTCACCGAGGGTGAGATCGACGATGCCGCGAGGCGGGTGCAGCTCCGTGGCCAGCAGGCCCCAGGCCCGCTCCGCCTCGCGCGCCGCGTGCTCGGCGACGACGCGCTCGGCGGGACGGAAATGGACACGGAAGTGCGCCGTGTGCAGCGTGTGCCACGGCCCGGAAGGATCGACCTGGGCCGCCGCTCGCCCGCCCACCACCCTCAACGCCACGAGGCACAGCAGCACCGCGAGCACGCGCATAGGCGCGCAAGCTAGCATCGGCCCTTTCGACCAGTCAATTTGCCGAATAGATTGGCGAGCCATAACTTAGCCCCCAGTGGAGATGCGTCCGCGGTGACCACCTGCACCTATTGCGGCCGCGCCAACGAGGCCGGCGCGGAGTTCTGCATGGACTGCGGCAAGCCGCTCACGGCGGCCGGGGCCGTGGCCAAGCGTACGAGCGCCGCGAAGGGGGCGGGGGGCTCCGCCGCCACACCGCCCCGCCCTTCGGGCCTCCCCGCCACGCAGGTAGCCGGCGCCGCACCCTCCACGCCTCCCCCTCCCTCACCCCCGGTCCCCTCCCCTCGTGCAGAAGTCGGCACATGCCCCTTCTGCGGAGCCGTCACGAGCGCCTTGCTGCCGTTCTGCCCCAACTGCGGGAGGCGGCTCACCGCGCCGGGCTCCGGGCCGGCGTGCGCGCGCTGCGGCTCCACAGTGCAGGTCGGGACGAAGTTCTGCCCTACGTGCGGTGCACCGCTCGGCGAATGGAGCCCGCTGGTACGCACCTCGGGCAAGACCGCCGTCCGCACCGATTTCCGCATCGGGCTGACCGTGCTCGATGAAGCCGGTACCGCCGGACAGCGCTTCGAGCGCAAGACGATGGACACGACCATCGGTCGTTTGGACGGAGACATCCGCTTCCCCGAGGATCCGTTTCTTTCTCCCCTGCACGCCAAGATCTCCTGGGAGGACGACTTACTGGTGGTGCGCGACCTGGGGAGCCGTAATGGCACCTGGGTGTTCCTCGAGGAGCCGCACCGGTTGGCCGACGGCGACCTGCTGCTCATCGGCTCGCAGGTGATCCGGTTCCGTCGCCTGGGCTACCCGGGCCCCCACTCGCCGGAGGCGGATGCGACCAAGCGGATGGGCAGCCTGATCCCCAGCGCGGACATCGCCTCCCTCACGCAGCTACGCGCGGACGGCAGCTCCCGGGACGTGGTCCAGCTCTCGCCGGGCCGGGACGTCCGCATCGGGCGCGAGAACGGCGACTGGATGTTCCCCTACGATCCGTCCATGAGCGCTCAGCACGCCCTGGTCCGCTCCGAGGACGCCGACTTCGTCGTCGTGGACGCGGGAAGCCGCAACGGCATCGCGTTGGCGGCGCGCGGCGACATGCCGCTGCGCCACCGCTCGCGCATCCTGGTAGGCGACAAGGTCTTGCGTCTCGAGCTGCCGTCGTGAAGATCTGCCCCGTCTGCTCGACTGAGTATCCGGACGATATCAGGTTCTGCCAGAACGACGGCACGACCTTGCGTGCCGCCGCGCCCGCCACGAACCTGGTCGGTCAGGTAATCGCCGACCGCTATCACGTCGTGAAGAAGCTGGGCGAGGGCGGGATGGGGCAGGTCTACCTCGCCGAGCACGTCAAGATGGGCCGGCGCAGCGCCATCAAGGTGATGAACCCGTCGCTGACGCACGACCCGGACGCGGTCGCCCGCTTCAACCGCGAGGCGGCCAACGCCAGCCGTATCACCCATCCGAACGTGTGTGCGGTGTACGACTTCGGCGAGACGCCCGATGGGCTGATCTACCTCGCCATGGAGTTCGTGGAGGGCGAGCCGCTCACGGATGTGCTGGGGCGCAACGGGGCGCTGCCCCTCGCACGGGCGGGCCGCATTTTCCAGCAGGTGGCTGACGCCCTGCAGGCCGCGCACGATCTGGGCATCGTGCACCGCGACCTGAAGCCCGACAACATCATGCTTGCGAAGGGGCGCGACGGCGCGGACGTCGTGAAGGTGGTGGACTTCGGCATCGCCAAGGCGGTCGGCGGCGACGAGGCCGGCCAGAAGGTCACCAAGACCGGCTTGGTGGTCGGCACGCCCGAGTTCATGAGCCCCGAGCAACTCTCCGGGGACAAACTGGACGGGCGCAGCGACCTCTACTCGCTGGCGCTGGTGTTCTTCAGGATGTTGACGGGCAAGCTCCCGTTCGAGGCGACCACGGTGCAGGAGACGATGATCAAGCGCCTCACCGACGAGCCGGTGAAGCTGGGTGTGTCACGCCCCGATCTCGCCTTCCCGCCGGGCCTGCAGGAAGTGCTGGACGCCGCGCTCACCCGCAGCCCGGTGGATCGCTACCAGACCGCGGCCAAGTTCGCTGCGGACGTCGCGGCGGTGCTGGGCACGACGCGCGGGCCAGCGATCCCCGCCACGCGGGCGGATGCCGATGGCAAGACGCAACTGCTCGACGCCGGAGGGAAGGCGGGAGCAGGGCCGACGAAGGCCATGGCCACCACCCCCGCCCGCAAGCGCTCGGTAGTGCCGATCGTCGTCGGGGCGGTCATGGTGTTGGGGGGTGGCGCGGCGGCGGCGAAAATGCTGATGTTCGGGCCGAAGGCAGACGGCAGCGCCGTGCGGGACACGGCAGCGCGCGTGGCTGCGGCGAATACTACGCAGACGAAGCGGCCGCAGAATCCAAGTGGTGATTCCAAACGACCGTCGGGCGCGCAGCCGGTGGGACCGATCGACAACGCGCATCGCGGCAATCCGACCGAGTCCCCCGCCGCGTCGATCGACCCCGCGAGGGCCCAGGACGCACTCGACACTCTCTTCCTCGTGCGGCTGGACACGTTGACGGCACGCTGGGTGCTCGACTCGGCCCGCAGGTTCTACGACGCGCACGTCGTGACTGCCGTGGATCGCGCCTACGCGGCGTTCGTGATCGGCAATGCATACTCGAACCTCAAGGATCGGCAGAGCTACTGTGACTGGGTGAACCGAGCGCAGAACCTCGATCCCGGAAAGTCGACTTACCGAACCGCCTTCAACCAACAGTGTCGTTAGCGAATGTTCGGACGCTCCGCCAAGCCCATTAAAGTCCAGGTCTTCGGGAAGACCGACCTCGGCAAAACCCGGGACCACAACGAGGACTGCTTCCTCGTTGCGGACCTGACGCGCGGCGAGCGCTCGGTACAATCGGTCGTTCGCGAGCACGAAGTCGGCGACCGGGGCACGCTATTGGTCGTGGCCGACGGCATGGGCGGGGCGGCGGCGGGCGAGCTGGCGAGCCAGATGGCCACTGACACCATCGTCGACCAGATGCAGAAGATGTGGGGTGCCGAGCGGGAGACCACCCCCCAGCGGTTCGCGTACCGGCTGAAGGAAGCGGTCGAGGTCGCCAACGGGCAGATCCACGCCCACGCCAAAGCCCATCCCGAGGTCCGCGGCATGGGGACAACCACCACGGCGGCCGGCGTGCTGGGGGACCATGTTTACATCACCCAGGTCGGGGACAGCCGCGCGTACCTCATCCGCAATGGCCTCGCGGTGCAGCTCACCAAGGACCAGTCGTTGATGCAGCGCCTCGTCGAAGCGGGGGAGCTAACGGAAGAAGAGGCGGCCCACAGCGAGCGCCGCAACATCATCCTCCAAGCGCTGGGCCCTGACCCCAAGGTGAAGGTCGACCTCACCCATCAGGAAATCCGCCGCGGCGACATGCTGGTCCTCTGCTCCGACGGTCTCTCCGGCCAGGTAAAGAAAGAGGAGATCGCCGAGATCGCCGGCCGGGCGAGCGACCTCGCACAGGCAGGCGAGCGCCTGATCGCGATGGCCAATGCGCGCGGCGGGCCCGACAACATCACGGTGATCGTGGCCCGGTTCGATGGCGACGGCCTGCGCTCGGCGGTGGCGCAGGAGGAGGTGGGCCACCAGATCTACCCGCTCATCGACACCGAGACGAGCACCGAACCCGTCCCGGTGTACAAGGGCAGCCCGCCACCGGTTCCGGCGAAACAGACACGGTGGCGCCTCATCCTCGCCGCGCTGCTCGCGGTGGCGGTCCTGGCCGGCGTGCTCTACTGGGTGAATCGCGGCCAGTGAAATCCCAATTCAAGTTTCTCTCGGGGGCCCGGGTCGGACAGACCGAAGCCTTCGTCAAGGCCTACGTCGGTCTCGGCCGCCACCCGCTCTCGGACGTCCGGTTCGACGCGGAGCGCGATCTTGACGTGTCGGCCCGCCACGCGGCCATCGTACGGCGCGGAGACACGTTTGTCATCCAGGATCTGGGCAGCAGGAACGGGACGTTCGTCAACGGCACGCGTATCACGGGCGATACTCCGCTGCACGACGGCGACGTAATCGGCTTCGGGACCAAGGGTCCGGCGGTGGAGTTCCGGATTCTCACCACCGACGATGCCGTCACGGGAAGCACGGTGGCGGAGGCCGCCGCAGCGCGCGCGTCGCAGCCCCGGCAGATGGTCACCGCGGTGCCTGCCGGCACGGCGTCCCCCGGCGCGCCAGCGCCGCGCACCAGCACCGCCGTCCGCATCGCGGTCGAAGTCGCCCGCCAAACCAAGCAGCTCCGCAACACGACCAAGGTGCTTTTCGTTTTGTTGTTCCTCGCCGTCGCAGCGTTCGGATGGATTCAGTGGAAGAACGGGCGGGCGGCTCACGAGCTGGCCGATCTGCAGCATCGCGCCGACAGCCTGACGACGGAGATGAACCATCTCCTCGCCCAGTTCCAGGACCAGATTCAGACGGTGCGGCAGGCGCTGCAGCAGTCGCAGACGGAAGTGGGGCGGCTGCGCAGCCAGCTCGCCATCGCGGGAAGTTCCGGCGATGCGTCGGCGATGACCCGACTACGGGCGGAGCTGGACGACGCCGAGCGGCGCCAGCACGGCATCGCCGGCGCGGCGGCGGTGGACTACCGCGCGATCTCGCAGAAGAACCAGGACGCCGTGGCCATGGTCATCGTCGAATTCCCCGGAGACGATCGCTACAGCGGGACGGCGTTCGCAGTGGACTCCCAGGGCACGATGGTCACCAACAAGCACGTGCTGGTTGGGGAAGAGGGGAACCGCACGCCGCAGCGCATCGTGGTGAAGTTCTCCCGATCGCGCCAGTGGTTCCCGGGCCGCTTCGTCGGCGTCGCCGACTCCGCCGACGTGGGCGTGCTCAAAGTGGACATCCGTGGCGGCACCCCACGCGTGCTCGGGGTCGAGCACAACACGCAGAGCCTGCAGCGCGGCGACCCGGTCGCGATCATCGGATATCCGCTCGGCTTCGATTTGCCTATGGAGGGGCAGTCCCGAGACGTGCAGAATTTCGTCGCCGAGCCGACCCTCACCGTCGGCACCGCGAGCAAGGTCCTCAGGAGCGTGGTGCAGGTCGATGGCTACGGCGCGCCGGGGTCCTCGGGCAGCCCGATCTTCGACCGCACTGGGCGCGTCGTGGCGGTGCTGTACGGCGGCGAGCGCGAGTCCAACGGCAAGATCATCTACGCGGTGCCGGCCGCGGACATCCTGAGCTACCTGCGACAGCAGGGGATCCGGGTTCCGTAGGAGACCACCCGGCGGTCGGGCGACCGGGTCACGCCGGAGTGATGTGGCCGAGCAGCCGCGGCCCGCGAGCGCCGGTAGCGGCAGGGAGGTTGCCCGGCTTGCCGCCCAACGTGCGCGCGCCGAGGAACGCGAACGCCACCGCTTCCTTCGCTTCCCCGTCGAAAAACAGGTGGTCGAACAGCACGACGGGCCGGGGCCGCACCCGCGCGGCCAACCGCTCCACCAGCGCCGGATTGCGCGCCCCACCGCCTGAGATCACGATCTCGTCCTCCGGCCTAGCGGGCGTCCAGCGCTCGATCCCGCGCGCGATGGCCTCGACGGAGAGCGCCGTAGCCGTCCCGACGGCGTCGTTGTCCGAGCCGCCGCTCTTCGTCACCAGCTCGATCAGCCGATCCGCGTAGGCGATGCCGAAGCGCTCGCGTCCCGTGCTCTTGGGCGGCGGCTGCTCGAAGTATGGATCGGCGAGCAGGGTCTCGAGCACAGCGACTCTCGGTTTGCCGCGCCGCGCCCGCTCGCCGTCGCGGTCGTAGGCAGCATCGGGATCGAGCCGCCGCGTCACCGCGTCGACCACCGCGACGCCCGGTCCGGTGTCAAAGGCGAGCGCGCCCTCGGTCACCCCCCGGCGCGGCACCCACGTCACATTCGCCATCCCGCCGATGTTGAGCAGCAGGCGGCCGTGGGCTTCGTGGCCGAACAGCATCACGTCCGCCAGTGGGACCAGCGGCGCGCCCTGCCCCCCCGCAGCCACGTCCCGGGCGCGAAAGTCGCTCACGACCCGCACACCGAGCCGCTCGGCCAGGACCGCCGGATCGCCGAGCTGCAGCGAAGCGCGGCCCGGCTCATGCCAGACCGTCTGACCGTGGGAGGCGATGAACCCGAGCTCATGGGGGGAGACCTTCGCGTTGGCGAGCAGCTGCAGCGCCGCGCCCGCGAACCGCTCGGCCAGGGCGACGTGCAGGACGGCGAGATCTTTGGCCCCGCCGCGGGCGATCGTATCGATGATCTGCCCCCGCTCGGGGACAGTGTAGGGCTCCTGATGGAAGGCGACCAACGTCGCGCCGGGCGGCCGGTCGGCCAGCCGGACGAGCGCCGCCGAAATGCCGTCCAGCGATGTCCCCGACATGAGGCCGACAGCGAGCACGTCGCTCATCCGCGGGCCACCGACGGCGGATCCCCCACGGCGCGACGGACGTACCCACCCGCCTGCTCGAGGCGGCGCCGGGC
This sequence comes from uncultured Gemmatimonadaceae bacterium, assembly GCA_964641215.1. GTDB lineage: Bacteria > Gemmatimonadota > Gemmatimonadetes > Gemmatimonadales > GWC2-71-9 > 13-1-40CM-70-15. The sequence continues at coordinate 919 of CAZXKD010000022.1, read as the reverse complement.
CTCTTCCTTCCCCACGCCCGCCGCGAGCATCACGATCGCGAGCTTCACGCTGGCCCCCGCGGCCTCGATCACGGCTCGAGCCCGCGCGCGGTCCACACCGCAGCATTCCATGACGATCCGCTCGCCGCGGTCGCGGAGCTTATCGCTCGTCGCCAGCAGATCGACCATGAGGTTGCCGTACACCTTGCCGAGGCGGATCATGGCGCCGGTGGTGATCGCGTTGAGCACCAGCTTGGTCGCAGTGCCGGCCTTCATCCGTGTCGATCCGGTGAGCGCCTCCGGCCCGACCTTCGGGAGAATCACCACGTCGCATGTCGCGGCGAGCTGCGCGGGCGGATCGGAGCACGAGACGAGGCCCGTCTTCGCGCCAAGCGTCTGGGCCCGCGCCAGCGCGCTGCGGACGAACGGCGTCGTGCCGCTGGCCGCGATACCGATGACCACGTCGCTGGCGCTCACACGCGCCGCGTCCACCGCGTCCGCACCGGCGTTGACGTCGTCCTCCGCGCCCTCGGCGCTCCGCAGCAACGCTTTGGGACCGCCCGCGATAATCCCCAGGACCATTTCCGCCGGCGTCCCGAAGGTCGGCGGGCACTCCGACGCGTCCAGCACGCCGAGCCGCCCCGAGGTACCCGCTCCGACGTAGACCAGGCGACCGCCGGCGCGGAACGCCGCGACGACCAGGTCGATCGCACGGGCGATGGCCTCCCGTTCCCGCCGCACCGCCGCCGGGACGCCCTGGTCCTCGGCGTTGATCAGGTCCACGATCTCGAGGCTGGAGGCGACGTCGATCCGCTCGGTCCGCGGGTTGCGTTGCTCGGTGAGGCGCGGGTCGTGATACGGGGGCGGCGAGGGATGAGGGGGGGTGGGGGGGGGTAGCGTGGCGAGGTGGTGGCCGTAAACTGGGGGGTTCGCAGGGAGG
>CAZXKD010000021.1:22206-24102 GCA_964641215.1 uncultured Gemmatimonadaceae bacterium | reverse complement strand
CCGCCGGCCGCGCCCGAGGTGCCCGCCGGGCCGACCGTTCAGGAGACGTCGGGCCGGCCCGCGCCGGCGCCCACCTACGAGGATCTGCTGGCGAACGCGCGCGACGAAGCGTTGTTCGACTACTACTTCACCGCCCAGCTCGCGCTGGTGGATGCGGCGACCGGCGCGCGAACGCCGGTCGGCTCCCCGGCGGTGTTCGACCGGGTCGACGCCGCGCCGGGAGGCGAATACCTGCTGATCGTGACGACGCTGCGGCCCTATTCCTATCTCGTTCCGGCCGATCGCTTCCCCAAGCAGCTCGAGGTCTGGAACTTGAAGGGCGAGCGCGTCCGCGCGCTCGCGGCGCTGCCGCTCGCCGAGAACGTCCCCATCCGCGGCGTGCGCACCGGGCCGCGGGCCGTCGGCTGGCAGCCGGGAACGCCCGCCACGCTGGTCTGGGCGGAGGCGCTGGACGGCGGCGACCCCCGGACCAAGGTCCCTCACCAGGACCACGTCGTACGCCTCGCCGCCCCGTTCGCGGGCGACCCCGGGGAGTTGGCGCGGCTGGAGAAGCGCTACGCCGGCATGGTGTGGGACGACCAGGGCCTCGCGTTGCTGTCGCAGTACGACCGCGAGCATCGCTGGACGAAAACGTGGATCGTAGATGCTCGCGCGCCGGATCGGACGGCTTCCCTGCCCTCCCCGCAGCTGCTGTGGGACCGCAGCGCCGAAGACCGCTACGGCGACCCCGGCACCCCGCTCACTCGCAGCACGCCGGCGGGCGACCGGGTCCTGGCCAGGAGCGGTGACTGGATCTTCCTCGCCGGAGCGGGCGCCTCGCCCCAGGGAGAGCGGCCCTTCCTCGACCGCCTCAATCTGCAGACGAAGCGTACGGAACGGCTGTGGCGCGCCGACACCGTCCACTACGAGGCCGTCGTCGCCCTCCTCGACGACGCCGGTCGCGACGTCCTCATGCGCCGCGAGTCGCGCACCGAGCCGCCCAACTACTTCGAGCGCGCGGTGGCGGGCGGCCGGCTGCGGCCGCTCACCGATTTCAAGGACCCCGCCCCCCAGCTCACCGGGATCCAGAAGCGACTGGTGACCTACACCCGGGAGGACGGCATACCGCTGTCGGGTACGCTGTACCTGCCGCCGGGCTATACGGGAGGAGGAACGCGGCTCCCGGTCGTGATGTGGGCCTACCCCACCGAGTTCGTCTCCGCGGCGGCCGCGGGGCAGGTCACGGCGGCTCCCAACCGCTTCAACATCGTTCGCGGACCGTCGCAACTCCTGTTCCTCACCCAGGGTTACGCGGTCTTCGACGACCCGAAGATGCCGATCCTGGGCGGCGACACCGCGAACAACCATTACGTGGAGCAGTTGGTGATGAGCGCCCGGGCGGCCGTGAGAGCGGTCGTCGACCTCGGCGTGGCTGATCCCGAGCGCATCGGCGTGGGCGGGCACAGCTACGGCGCGTTCATGACGGCGAACCTGCTCGCGCATACCGACTTGTTCCGGGCGGGCGTCGCCCGCAGCGGTGCCTACAACCGCTCCCTCACGCCCTTCGGCTTCCAGAATGAGGAGCGGACTTTCTGGGAGGCGCCGGAGGTGTATCTGCGAATGTCCCCGTTCGTTCACGCCGACAGCATCAACGAGCCGATTCTCTTGATCCACGGCGAGGCCGACAACAACCAGGGGACCTTCCCAATCCAGTCGGAGCGGCTCTACGCCGCTCTCAAGGGCCTGGGGAAGACCACCCGGCTCGTCATGCTGCCCCTCGAAGCCCACGGCTATAGCGCGCGGGAATCGGTACTGGATGTGATGGCGGAATCGTTCGAGTGGTTCGACAAGTACGTGAAGAATGCGAAGCCCAGACAAACGAGAGTAAGCAGTAACTAGGACTGAGGGCCACCAAAG
>CAZXKD010000021.1:11520-22106 GCA_964641215.1 uncultured Gemmatimonadaceae bacterium | reverse complement strand
CCTGATCACCGGCAGCTCCGGCGGATTCCCCCAGCGAAACGGAATCGCCGCCGTGCCCACTCCTGCCGACACGTACAGCCACGTCTCACCGACGCGCTTCAGGCCGTGCAGGTATCTCCCGCCGAACTGAGACGGGACGGTGAGGGGCCCGATCAGCGGCCAGTGGAGCTGGCCGTTGTGCGTGTGGCCGGACAGCATCACATCCACCCGCACGCCCGGCGGCAGATACTCGATCAGGTCGGGATTGTGCGAGAGGAGGATCCGCGGTACGGCGGCATCGACCCCGGCGAGCGCCTCGTCCGGGCGCACGGCCCCGTGCGAGAAGTCGTCCACACCGGCAACGGCGAGTGCCGTGCCGGCCCGCCGCACCAGGCGATGCCGGTTCACCAAGACGTCAATTCCGCACGCGGTGACCGCGGCCGCCACCGCCACGGCGTCGACCCAGTGGTCGTGATTGCCGAGCACCGCGACGACTCCGTCGGGCGCGGCGAGACGCCGCAGCGGGCCGGCCAACCCGGTGAGCTCGCGCCGTGAATGGCCGATGAAGTCGCCCCCCAGGGCGATCAGGTCGGGGGCGAGTGCCGTCGTCCGCGTGGCGATCTCTTGCAGCCACCAGGTCGGGACGCTGCGGCTATGGTGCAGGTCGGTGAGGAGGGCGATGCGATAGCCCGCGAAGGCGGCGCCGAGGCCGCGCACGGGCACGCCGATCTCCAGCACGCGCAACCGGGCCGGGTCCCAGCGGACCAGAGGCGCGCACAGCCGCTCGACCACGAGCCCGAACGGCACTTTGACCCAGCGCTCCCAGCGGGGCGGCCGCGGCTCGCGACTGGGGGGATAGCGCCGGGGATGGACAAGCGGCCCGATCACCGCGCGGCGACGCCGGCCACGATATCGTAGAAGAAGTGCACCCCAAACATGAGACCGGCTAGGCTCACCCGCTCGTCGTTCCCGTGCACGCCGCGCCCCGAGGCATCGCTCAGCGGGAACGGCGACACGCCGTAGCTCACGATGCCGAGGCGCCGGAAATAGTGGCTGTCGGTGAACCCGGCCAGAACCGGGGTGGTCACCAGTGCTCGGGGATCCCGTGCCCGTGTCGCGGCGACGATCGCCTGGAATAGCTCCGTTTCGACCGGACTCTCGGTGGCCGGCCAGCTGGGCCCCTGCGGACGGATCGTCACCGCCGAGTCGTTCACCACGCGGACCAGCTCGGCCCGAAACGCCTCCGGCACCTGCCCGGGCAGGAGCCGCACGTCGATCGCCGCGCTGGCCACCGGCGGGATGACGTTGGTCTTGTCGCTCGCCGTTAGCCCCGTGATGGAGATGGTATTCCGGAGCAGCGCGTTGAAGGTGAGGTCGCTGGTGAGCCGCTGCGCCGCGAGCGAGTCCTGGATCGCGGCGCGCACGTTGGCGAGGGCGGCCCGCCGCCCCGCATCGGCCTCGATCCCGGCGAGATCGCGGAAATAGCGCTCGACGGCCGGCGTCACGATGAGCGGCGTCTGGAACGCCGCGATCCGGGCCAGCGCGCGCACCAATCTGTGGACGGGGTTGTCTGGGGTCGGCCGGGAGCCGTGCCCCGCGGTGCCGCGCGCCGTGACCACGAGCCAGAACGGCGATTTTTCCGTCGTGCCGACTCCTACGTATTCGACCCGCCCCGCCTCATCGGCGCGGATCGTGCCGCCTTCGTTCAAGAGGAACTCCGCTCCCCGGACCAACTCCGGGTGCTGCTCCACCATCCACCCGGCGCCGACGCCGGCCCCGATCTCTTCATCCGCGGTGGCGAGAAAAATGATGTCGCGCTTGAGCGACACGCCGGAACGCTTCAGGGCGATCATGCTCACCAGCTCGACGATCCCTTCCCCCTTCATATCGAGCGCCCCCCGGCCCCACACGTAGCCGTCCCGGATGGCCCCCGCGAACGGGTCCACCTGCCAGAACTCCGGCGAGGCCAGCACTACGTCCATGTGATTGAGCAGGATCAACGGCCGCGCGCTGCCGTCGCCCTGAAGGCGGGCATACAGGTTCGCCTTGCCCGGCGCGGGCTCGAAGATCTGACTCTCCACGCCCTCACGCCGCAGCACCGTGGCAAGCCAGCGCGCCGCCTGCAGCTCGTTCCCCGGCGGATTGGTCGTATTGATCCGGATGTATTGGGACAGCAGCGCCGCCGCCTCAGCCCCGAGCCCCTGCCAATCCTCGTCGCGAGGCGGTCCGTGCAGCACCGTCCGGGGAGGGAGCGGCTCGGCCACGGCAGCCGGCGGAGCGGCTGCCGATGAAGCGGGGTTCCGGGCGCATGCGGCGAGGACCACGAACAGCGCGGCCAGACGGCTCGTCATGGCGGATCTCCCATTGGGGCCGTTCCCGCCCCAGCTACAGCTCACGGCTCTCGCCGTGCGCAAGCACCCACAGCTGTGTCGGGGAGCGTCCGGCTGCTTGCCACGCGCGCGCCGCGCGGACCGGCGGTTCGTCCATCGGCTCATCGGTGAGCTTGAACGTGCCCCAATGCATCGGGACCATTACGGAGGCCTGCCCGCCGCCCACCGGCCGGACGGCGTCCAGATCAGCGAACGCATGCACCGCTTCCTCCGGGTTCATATGCACCGGCCGCATGAACCAGCGCGGCTCGTACGCCCCGATCGGCAGCAGCGCCGCGTGGAACGGCCCGAACCGCTCGGCAATGGCGCCGAAGGCGGGGTGATAGCCGGTGTCTCCCGCGAAATACACCCTGCGCGCGGCGCTCCCGAGCGCCCACCCGCACCACAGGGTCTGGTTCTGATCCCCGAAACCGCGGGCGCTGAAGTGTTGCGCCGGTGTGCAGCCGATCATCAAGCCATTCACTCGCTCCTCTTGCCACCAATCGAACTCGAGCACCCGGCGAGCGCCCCGCGACCGTACGAAACCGGTGAGGCCGAGAGGCACCATCCAGCGGGCATCCGGCGCCTGCACGACCAGTCGCCGCACCGTCACGTCGTCGAGGTGATCGTAGTGATTGTGGGAGATCAGGACGACATCGATCGGGGGCAGCGCGTCGAGCGGAATGCCGGGCGCCACCCAGCGCCGCGGTCCCGCGAAGGTGACCGGCGACGCCCGCTCGCTCCAGACGGGGTCGGACAGCACGTTCAAACCGCCGATCTGCAGCAGGAAGCTCGCGTGCCCGACCCAGGTGATAACGACGCTACCCTCGTTCGCCCGCGGCCGGGGGAACGCCGGAGTGACCGCACGGAACGCGGACGGATCGGGCTGAGCCGGCAATGGCTTCGTGAGACGATCGAGCTGCCACCGCAGGAGCCCCGGGAAGCGCTGCAGCGTGCCGTTGGGCCACGGGTTCCGGAACCGGCCGCCGCCCGCGTGGTGGGTCGGGGTCATCCGCGCCCACCGGCGAGCCGCGCCGCCTCCGGTCGCCGCCGCAGGGTCTGCATCGCCCACACGCCGAGCGCCGGACCGATCGCGAGCCCACTCATGCTCCAGCGCCACCCGATCGAGGACGCTACCACGGGCAGCAGATAGATCGTCACGCAGGTGAGGAGAAACCCGAGACTCGTCTGTAATGTCAGGGCCGTTCCCACGTATTCCTGCGGCGCGAGCTCGCTGACGGCGGTCGAGAACTGCGCGGAGTCGGCCACGACGCTGACCCCCCAGATCAGCAGCAGGGGCAGGAGCGCCCATAGCGCCCCTCCAAACAGCATGCCGACAGTAAGCGCACAGCTGCCCGACAGCACCATCGCCCAGCTGGTAACCCAGGTGCGGCCAAGCCGGTCTGCGTACTTCCCGCCCAACCAGCTGCCGACTGCCCCGACCCCGATGACCATGAACGCAACGAGGGCCGGCACTCCGTCCGCCGCCGCGTTGCCACCTCCCTGCCCCGTGCCGCGACGCATCGTCTCGCTCGCCGCCACGAACGCAGCCATCCAGGTCCACATCGCGTATAACTCCCACATGTGGCCGAGATACCCGAGGTTTGCGAGTAACACAGCGCGATCGCGCACGATGCGCGGCACCGCGCTCCAGGAGAACGGCGGGGAGGGCGCGGCATAGGGACCGTCGCTCGGGATTCGCAGCACCAAGAGTCCGCCGAGCAGCGCCGCCGCGGCCGCGACTTCGAGCACCACCCGCCAGGCCCCGGCCGGCACGACCCAACGCACGAGGTGCGGCGCGGCCGACCCTAGCGTCAACGCGCCGACGAGAATGCCGATCGCCCAGCCGCGGGCCGTCTGGAACCATCCTGCGGCGAGCTTCATCCCCGGCGGATACACGCCGGCCAGCGCCGCGCCGGTGAGAAAGCGACACGCGATCGCCATCGCCGGCCCAGGTGACGCGGCGACGCCCATGGTGGCGACGGCCGCGAGCCCAGCGCTCCCCGCGACCAGCCGGCGCGCCGACCACATGTCCGAGAGCGTGAGCATTGCACTCACGAAAGCGCCTGCAACGAAGCCGAGCTGCACGGAGCTGGTGAGCGCCGCCGTCCCCGCCGTTGTGAGCCCCCACAGACGCGCGAGGGTAGGCGCAACAGCGGACGCGCTGAACCACGGCGCCATCCCCAGCAGCTCCGCGACAGCGAGCAGGCCGAGGACGCGCCGCGCCGTCACAGCCCGGTCGGGTGATCCACGAAAACCCAGGGCAGGCCAAATCGCAACTGGAGATGCTCGGCGAGGGCTTTCACTCCGATGGTCTCGGTCGCGTAGTGGCCGGCGAAGAACGCGTTGATCCCGAGCTCCTCCGCATCGAAGTAGCTGTGGTGCCTGCCTTCGCCGGTGATAAAGGTGTCGAGGCCCGACGCCGCCGCCTGGCCGATCATCTCGCCCGCGGCGCCCGTCACGATCCCCACGCGGCGCGTCGCCTCGGGTCCGAAGGCCAGGACCTTCGGCCGCGCGCCCAGCGTCTCGGCCAGTCGTCGCTCCAACTCCGAGCGAGACACGGCGCACTCGCCCCATACGCCGATCGCGACCCCCCGCGACTCGCCGAACTCACCCATGAGGGTGACCCCGAGCGCTCGCGCCAGCACCGGATTGTTACCGACGTCCGGGTGCAGATCGAGCGGGAGATGCGCGCCATAGAGCGCGATGTCGTTGCGCAACAGGCCCGTGATGCGACGCAGCTGTGGACCGGTGACCGGGCGCAGGCCACCCCAGAATAACCCGTGGTGGACGATGAGGAAGTCGGCCTTATGCTCGGCGGCCAGTCGCACCGTCGCCTCGCACAGATCTACCGCCACGGCCACTCGCGTGACCTCGCCGCGTGAGCCGACTTGGAGCCCGTTCAGCGCCTCGGCAGAGTCCGGTACCTCGCGGACTCGCAGGTACTCGTCGAGGTAGGCTACCAGTTCGAAGAGCTGCATGGTCCGCGGTTCCGTGCTGCTAGATGTGTAGACAGTGAAGCGACACTAAGTGTGTATCTTTGCGACACTCAATCCACAATCCAGGGGGAGATACCCACAGGGCACGTTTCTAACATGCTAAGCTATCGCTAGTTACACAATCCACACGTCAAGCAACAAGGTATGTGGATATCTTGCAACACTATTTCAGTGCTCCGCCTGGGTTGCAAACTTCCCGGCGACCACCCTGCCCTCCGGCTGCTCGGCTACGTCCGGCCCCATGTGTAGGATCCCGTTGATCTCCCCGCCCTCCTGCACGAACAGCCGGCGCGTCGTGATGTCACCGTGCACCACGCTCGTAGCCTGAAGCTCCACCCGCTCCGTCGCCTGAATCCCACCCCGGACTTCCCCGCCGACGATCGCCTCGCGCGTGAGGATATCCCCCTCGACGAGCCCGCCTTTGGCGACCAGCACTTGCCGCGCAGCCCGTATCGTTCCGACGATCGAGCCCTCGACCTTTACGACGCCGTCCGCTGAGACATCTCCTTCCACCCGCATGCCAGTTCCGATGATCGACAATCCGGCGTCCGGCTCCCCACTTGCGTGGGACTTCTCAGTGAAGATCGCCATGTCAATTCCCCTCCTTCACGACCGTCAGGGGGTCGACCGATCGGCCCTCGCGGCGGATCTCGAAATGCAGGTGCGGCGCCGTAGAGCGACCCGAGTTGCCCGTCAGCGCGATCACCTGACCCGCCTGAACCAGCTCTCCTTCACCGACCAGAAGCCGCGAGGCGTGTCCGTACATGCTCTCATACCCCTCAGGATGTCGCAAGAGCACGAACATTCCGTAGTCGGGATCAGTGCCGGCAGCCGCGACCGTACCGCCTCCGGCCGCCCGCACTGCGGCCCCCACCGGGACTGCGATGTCGATTCCCGGATGCGATTCCGCAGGGTCCCCGGGCCGCACCTGCCCACGGGTGACGAATCCTTGAACGTCGAGCGGCCAATGACTGGGTGCAGATGGGCCGGGTTCATACCGGGGCGCGGCACCCGGCTGGCGCGCCGATACGCCGCTCGCCCGCATCAACTCCGCAGCATTGGTAGACCCGTGGGCCCCACCTGTCGCCCCTCCCCCCGCCCCCCCTGCCCCACCGCCTCGAGCCGCCGGACCCAACGCTACCCCGCGCACACCCAGCATCGCCCGCAGCTGCTGGTAGTTCTGCTCTGCCCGGTTCAGGGCCGCCGCGAGTTGCTGGACGCGGGAGTTTTCCTGGCGTAGGCGCGCCACCTCTCGGTCCAGCCCGGGTACCCGTGCGGCAGCCCGGGTGATCGGTCCCGCGAAGGTGAAGAACAATACGACCAGCAGTGCCAACACCAATGCCGTCCACTTCCCTGCCTCCAATGCCCACCCCGGCAACCGATACTGGCGAGTGTTGAGGTCGCCGTCGGCGTGGACGACCACTGTGACGCTGCGACGCCTCATCCGTCGAACGCGGCCCCCAGGATCAGCTCCAACAGCCGGGCCAGGTCGTCGTTCGAGTAGAAGGAGATGTGCAGCTGGCCCTTGCCTTTCGCGCGCAGCGAGACGCGCACATCGGTGCCTAGGCGTCGGCGCAGGGCGTCCTCGACGCGGCGCACCTCGGGTGCCTGGCCGAGCCCTTTCTTGAGGCGGGGCCGCCGCTCCGGCGCCCGTCCCCCGCGGACGCGGTCTTCGATCTCCCGTACTGAGAGCCCTTGGGCCACGACCTCACGCGCTAGGGTCGTCACCCCGCTGGGATCCTCGATCGCCAGCAGCGCGCGGGCATGGCCCACCGACAGGTGTCCCTCGTGCAGCATCTGCAGCACTTCCGCCGGCAGCTTCAGCAAACGCAAGGCATTCGCCACCGTCGATCGGTCCCGCCCGACGGCGTCGGCGACGTCCTGCTGAGTGAGGTTGAACTCCGCAATCAGGCGCTCGTAGCCGCGTGCCTCGTCCACGGGAGACAAGTCGTCGCGCTGCAGGTTCTCGATCAGCGCGAGGGTCAGAGCGGTGCGGTCGTCCACGTCGCGCTTTACGGCGGGGATCCGCTCCCAGCCCAGCGCCTCACAGGCCCGCAGGCGGCGCTCCCCGGCGATCAGCTCGTAGCCGTCGCCTGCTGCGCGGGGGCGGGGCCGCACGACGACCGGCTGCAGCAGCCCGGCCTGCTGGATCGAAGACTTCAGCTCTGCGAGGGCGGCCTCGTCGACGTCCTGGCGCGGCTGGTAAGGGTTGGGGCGAATCTCGCGGATCGCGAGTTCCACCAGACTGCCCTCGCGCTGGGCTTCCTCGCGCGTCGGACCGAGCAGGGCTTCGAGCCCGCGTCCGAGGCGGCGGCGTCCTGCGGTGGTCTCGGTCATGCGGTCACCTCCGGCAGCGATTCGGCAGGGAGGGCAGGGGCGCCGGTGCGCTCGACTCGACGGATCAACTCTTGCGCGACGGCCAGATAGCTGCGCGCGCCCACCGATTGCACGTCGTACAGCAAGATCGGCTTACCAAAACCCGGAGCCTCCGCGAGCCGCACGTTGCGCGGGACGGGGACGGAGAACATGCGGGCCCCGAAGTACTCTTTGGCTTCCTCGGCCACCTGTTTGGACAGATTCAGTCGCGCGTCGTACATCGTGAGCAACACGCCGTCGATGGCGAGCGCCGCATTGAAATTGCGCTGGACGAGCTTGACGGTATTGAGGAGTTGTGAGAGCCCTTCGAGCGCGTAGTACTCGCACTGGATGGGAATCACGACGCTGTCGGACGCGGTCAAGACATTCAGGGTGAGGAGGCCGAGCGAGGGAGGGCAGTCGATGATCACGTAGTGGTATTGCTCGCGCAGGTCGCGCAGGGCGCGGCGCAGGGCCGTCTCGCGCGCGGAGCGGTTCACCAGCTCGACTTCCGCACCCACGAGGTCTTGGGTCGCCGGGATGACGTCGAGACACGGGAAGTGCACGTGAGAAAACCGCGCCTCGGCGAGCGGATGCCCATCCATCAATGCGTCGTACAGGGATCGTGTGATGCGATCGCGCTGGATGCCGACGCCGCTTGTGGCGTTGCCTTGCGGATCGGCGTCGATCAGCAGCGTCTTGCGTTCGGCGATCGCCAAGGACGCCGCGAGGTTGACCGCGGTCGTCGTCTTGCCGACACCGCCCTTTTGATTGGCGAGCGCGATTACGCGTGCCATTGGGAAACCAATGGTTGACAATGCCTTATATAATTTATCGATTCCGAGCCTGCAATATAGTCGAATGGTATCGATGCTGAAAGATCCAGTTTCACGTGAAACCGCACGCAAAGTTTCACGTGAAACAGCCAACATCTCGTGACAACCAAGGGACTGCGATCAGCGAGTCAGGCGACCTGTCGCCGCCACCGCCTGGTCTCAATAACGAGGTTGTGTAAGTCGCTCGGCGAGACCCCGGGCACTCGCGCCGCCTGGGCCAGCGACGCCGGCCGGATCCGGTCCAGCTTCTGACGCGCCTCAGTGGCCAGACTCTTCAACTCCAAGTAGGGAAGGTCGAGCGGTAACGCGAACGCTGCGAGCTCAGCCAACTGAGCCGCTGCCTCGCGCTCCCGCGCGAGGTACCCGTCATACTTGAGCTCGATCTCCGCGGCCACTACGACGTCGGCACTGTAGGGGCAGGGGACGCCCGCCGCTCCCAGCAGACCCCGCAATGACACTCCCGGGCGTTTCGCCACTGCGGCCACCCGCTCGGCCTGGGCCAGCGTCGTACCGCTTTCACTCAGCACCGGCTGTGCCTGCTCAGGCGTGATCGTCGTCTGACGCGCCGACTCCAACACCTGCTCTTCATCCCGCAGCCGGAGTTCTGCTGTCCTTCGCTCCCCATCGGAGAGCAGCTCCAGGCCCTCGGCCAACGGCAGCAGCCGCCGCAGCGCATTATCCTGTCGCAGCAGCAGCCGAAACTCTGAGCGCGACGTGAACAGTCGGTAAGGCTCATCCACTCCGCGCGTCACCAGGTCGTCCACCAGCACGCCGATGTAAGCGTCGTCCCGTCCGAACACCACGGGCTCCGCTCCCCGCAGACGGCGAACCGCGTTGATGCCGGCCACGACGCCTTGGCCCGCCGCCTCCTCGTAGCCGGTTGTCCCATTGATCTGCCCGGCGAAGAAGAGTCGCTCGACGGCTTTGGTCTCGAGCCAGGGCGTGAGCTGACTCGGCGGGTAGTAGTCGTACTCGATGGCGTAGCCGGGCCGGGTCATCTGGGCTTGTTCGAGCCCCGGGACGGCATGGAGAAACTCCATCTGCACGGGGACGGGCAGGGAAGTGGAGAGGCCGTTGACGTAGAGCTCCCGGGTGTCCAGGCCCTCCGGCTCCAAGAACACCTGGTGGCGCTTGGCGTTAGGGAACTTCACGATCTTGTCTTCGACGGAGGGGCAGTAACGCGGTCCCCGACCACTGATCGCGCCGCCGTACAGGGCGGACTCCTTCAAGTGTCGCTGGATGATTTCCTTGACCGCTTCGCCCGCCCATGTGATCCAACACGCCGTCTGCCGCGGCAGCTCGACCCGCTCGAAAAACGAGAAGCGGTACCCGTCCGTCTCGCCATCCTGACGCTCGACCTTGCTCCAGTCGACGGTTCGCCCGTCGATGCGCGGCGGCGTTCCGGTCTTGAAGCGCGATACTGTAAGTCCAAGTTGTTCAATAGCTTGCGCCATCTCCACTGAAGGCTGATCTCCCGCACGCCCTGCAGGGATCTGCGTGTCAGTGCCCAGGTGAATGCGGCCGCGCAGGAACGTTCCGGCGGTAATGATTACGGCTCGCGCCGTGAAGCGTCGCCCATCGGAGCACTCGACGCCACCGACCTGATTGCCATCGACCAGGAGCCGGCTCACCATGCCCTGGGTGAGCTGGAGCGTCGGGAACCGCTCCAGCAGCGAGCGGACTGCCCGGCGGTACAGAGTGCGGTCACACTGGGCGCGGGGCGCCCATACGGCGGGCCCTTTGGACCGATTGAGCATGCGGAATTGGATAGTGGCGCGGTCGGTCGCACGGCCCATGACCCCGCCAAGGGCGTCCACTTCGCGGACGACGGTGCCCTTGGCGATCCCGCCGATGGCGGGATTGCAGGACATCTGGCCAATGGTATCGAGATTGGAGGTCAGGAGCAGCGTCCCGGCTTTGAGGCGCGCGGACAGGGCAGCAGCTTCGGCACCAGCGTGACCGGCGCCGACGATGATGAGGTCATAGTCGAAGGACATGGCGGGAAACTACGTGAACGGGCAGGGCAACGGCTAGACGCACAGACGCAC
>CAZXKD010000021.1:0-11420 GCA_964641215.1 uncultured Gemmatimonadaceae bacterium | reverse complement strand
GCCTTGCCTACGCGGCTCTCACCCATCTGACCAGCTCCTTCAGATTCGGCCTCTTTCCCGTCATCAGTATCCCCACCCGATAAATGCGCGACGCCACCCAGGTTACGAGCGCAATCGAGGCAAACAGAATGCCCAGGGACAGGACGACTTCCGCGACCGGCAAGCTGCCGGCCGCCCACCGCACCGGCATGGCGATCGGCGCGCTGAACGGGATCAGTGACAGGGTCACGGCGAGCGGGGAATTGGGATCGTTGATCATTGCGAACATCGCGAAGAACGACACCATGAGGAGAACGCTGACCGGTTGTTGGGTCTGGCGAGCTTCCTGCTCGTTGGAAGAGATGGCCCCGACCGCCGCGAACATCGCCGAGTAGAGGAAAAACCCGCCGAGGAAGTACGCCACGAAGACGGCCGCGGTGGCGAGCGTGACGTGGGGGATCTGGAAGACCTGGCCCGCGTCCCCGCCGCCACCACCGCCCAGATGTCGCCGCGTCGAGAGGAGGTAGCGCGCGGACACCGCCCAGATCAGGAATTGAAAGATGGAGACGGCACCGACCCCGATCAGCTTGCCGAGCATCAGCTGAAATGGCCGCAGCGAGGAGACCAGCACTTCCACAACCCGAGTCGTCTTCTCCTCGAGGACCGAGCTCATCACGTTGATGCCGTAGATGAGGATCGCGGTGTACAGGATGATCGCCATGAAATAGGCGAGCGAGAAGGATTGCGCCGTGCTCTCCTTGGTCGTCCGGCCGCCGGCGATCTTCTGCGTGCCGAGCGCGACCGGCAGCCGAGCCTTGGTCACGACCGTCGGGTTCACGCCTTGCCGCTCCAGGCGGGTGGCGAACACGAGCTGCGTGAGGTTGCGCTCGATCGTCTCGATGGCCGTGAACGACGAGACGTTGGAGGCCTGGTACTCCGCCCGTCCCGAGTCCACCAGGGCATCGGTGAGGATGAGAAAGCCTTCCAAGCGCTTGGCCTCGACCTCGGCGGTCAGCGAATCGATCACTCGGTCGCCCGCCGGCACGCGCACCGCATGAAACACGCGGTGCGTATCCGGGGTCACTGCCCGGTCGAGCGCCGCCGTGACGCGCTCGCCAAGGCCGTGGGTGGTGCCGTCCACGACGGCGATGTTCTTCACGCCGCCGCTCCGCATCATCAAGGTGGGCAATAAGATGATCGCACCGAAGAAGAGGGGCCCGAGCAACGCCATCACCCAAAACCACCTCTGCCGCACCCGCTCGATGAACTCACGTCGGATCACGGCCAGGATCTTATGCACGGGCCAATCCCTCCGGCTGCGCCGCCGGCGTGACGGCCTCCGGGCCCACCAAGTCGATGAAGATCTTGTTGAGCGAGGGTTCGGCCAGCTCGAAGCGGGAGAGCCGCGCGCCGGATGTGATGAGGGCCTTGAGGATCTCCTGAGCGTCCGCTCCAGAGGTGAGCTCCAGCTCGGCGTATTGCCCGGAGCTGTCCGCCTTCGTCACCAGGCGTCGGTCCGCGAAGATCTGATCAGCGTCGCCGCGGCCGCCGTCGAAGTTGACGAGCAGATGCCGACCCCCGTGGGTGCGCTTCACGTCCGCCAGGGGGCCGTCCACGAGCGTGCGACCGCGCGCGATGATGCAGATGTGGTCGCACAGTTTCTCGGCCTGCTCCATGATGTGGGTCGACAGCAGGATCGTCTTGCCACGGCCCCGCAGGTCGAGGACCGTCTCCTTAATGACCTGGGCGTTCACGGGGTCCAGACCGGAGAAAGCCTCGTCCATGACCAGGAGGTCGGGGTCATGGAGGATCGTGGAGATGAATTGGACCTTCTGCTGCATCCCCTTGGACAGCTCGTTGACTTTGCGCAGCCGCCAGTCGGCGAGCCCCAGCCGATCGAGCCACTCCAGGGACCTCGCTCGCGCGGCGGCGCGGTCCATTCCCTTCATTTCCGCCAAGAAGAGCAGGACATCGAGCACCCGCATCTTGGGATAGAGCCCGCGCTCCTCGGGGAGGTAGCCGATGCGCGCCGAGTGGTCGCGACCTGTGCCGTCCTCGCCGAACAGCCGGACCGTGCCCTCGTCGGGCACGTAGATATTCATGATCATGCGGATGGTCGTGCTCTTGCCCGCCCCATTGGGGCCGAGCAGCCCGTAGATCACCCCGGGCCGCACCGCGAGCGAGAGGGCGTCCACCGCCGTGTGGCCCGCGAACCGCTTCGTCACGCGGTCGAGGGCGAGGACCGGTGTCGTCATGTGGGAGGGAAAAGCTACTCCGTCGAGATCGGTTTCGCCGCCGCCGCCAGCGCGGCCCGCAGGGTGTGCCAGGAGAGGTTGGCGCACTTGACCCGGGCGGGGAACTGCCGCACCCCCGCGAATGCCGCCAGCTTGCCGAGGTTCTTGGGGTCGGCCGGAGCCGCCGGCCCGCCCGTCACCATGTCGTGGAAGGCCCGGAACAACGCCTCTGCCTCCGCCTTGGTCTTCCCGGCGACGGCGCTCGTCATCAGAGACGCCGACGCCTGCGAGATGGCGCACCCTGACCCCTGGAAGCCGATGTCCTTGATGACGTCGTGGTCGAGCCGGAGATACAGGGTGATCCTGTCGCCGCACACGGGGTTGTCACCCTCGGCGGTGCGGTTGGGGTGCTCGACCTTCTTGAAATTCCGGGGGCTGCGGTTGTGCTCGATGATGGTCTGCTGGTAGAGCTCAGCCAGGTCGGTCATCCGCCGAACACCTGCCGCACCTTGGCGAGCGCCGCCACCAGGGCGTCGGCGTCCTCGCGCGTGTTGTAGAGAGCGAACGAGGCACGGGCGGTCGCCGGTACGTCGAAGAAGTCCATCACCGGCTGGGTGCAGTGGTGGCCGGTGCGGATCGCGACTCCCTCCTGATCCACGATGGTGCCGACGTCGTGCGCGTGCACGCCGGCGAGGACGAACGAGATGACGCTGGCCTTGAGCGCCGCGGTCCCGATCAGCCGGACGCCCGGCACCTCTTGCAGTCGCGCACTGGCATAGGCGAGCAGGTCGCGCTCGTGGTCGGCGACCAGTCCCCGATCGAGGCGGGACAGGTAGTCGATCGCCGCTCCCAGGCCGATCGCGCCCGCGATGTGGGGGGTGCCGGCCTCGAATTTCGCGGGGATGTCGGCGAACGTCGTTCCCGCGAACGTGACTGACCGGATCATGTCGCCGCCGCCCTGGTAGGGGGGCATCGCCTCGAGCCGCGCCGCCTTCCCATACAGCAGGCCGATGCCGGTCGGGCCGAACATCTTGTGCCCCGAAACCGTGTAGAAATCGCAATCCAGCGCCTGCACGTCCACCGGCATATGGGGGGCGGCCTGGGCTCCATCAACCAGCACGGGGATTCCCCGCGCGTGCGCCTGGGCGACCACCTCGCGAACCGGATTGATCGTGCCCAGGGAGTTCGACACGTGCACCAGCGCGACGATCTTCGTCCGCTGCGTGAGCCGCCGCTCGACCTCCTCGACCAGCAGGTCGCCGGAGTGATTCATGGGGATCACGCGCAGGGTCGCGCCACGCTCCCCGCAGATCAGCTGCCAGGGGACGATGTTGGAGTGATGCTCCATCGCCGAGATCAGCACCTCGTCCCCCGGCTGGAGGGCCGAGCGGCCGAAGCTCGACGCCACCAGGTTGATGCCCTCCGTCGTACTGCGGACGAAGATGATCTCGCGCGCTTCCCGGGCATTCAGGAATGCCCGGGCCTTTTCACGTGCGCCCTCGTAGGCCGCGGTGGCGCGTTCGCTCAGCCAGTAGACGCCACGATGGACGTTGGCATTGGACGCCTCGTAGTAGCGTGAGATGGCCTCGATCACGGCGCGGGGCTTCTGGCTCGTCGCCGCGCTGTCCAGGTACACCAGGGGCCGTCCGTGCACCCGCGCCGCGAGCAGCGGGAAGTCAGCGCGCAGCGCCGCGACGTCCAAAGCCGGTCGTGTTGGGCGCACGGGAGGCGCCGGCCGGTGCGCCGTGGTCATGCCGCCCTCCGGGCGTCGTCCCCGACGCCGAGGCGAGTGCGGACGAGGTGATCGAGCCGCGCGCGGACGTCGGGCATCACGACCCGATCGAGGATCTCGGCCCCGAAACCGTACGTGAGGAGCCCGCGCGCCTCGGCGAGCCCCAGACCGCGACTGCGCAGGTAGAACAGGGCTGTCTGATCGAGCGGGCCGACCGTGGAGCCGTGCGTGCACTTGACATCGTCGGCGTAAATCTCGAGCTGCGGCTGGCTGTCGGCCCGCGCCCCGTCGGAGAGCAGCAGGTTGTTGTTGGTCTGCTTCGAGTCGGTGCGCTGCGCGCCCGGCCGGACGATGATCCGCCCGTTGAAGACGCCGCGCGACTCGTCGTCGAACACGCCGTTGATGTATTCGTGACTCTCACCGTGGGGCCGCGCGTGGTCGATCGTAGTGTGGTAGTCCACGTGCTGGTGGCCACCGAGCACGGAGAGGCCGTTCAACACGAGGTACGCGCCCGGGCCATCAAGGACGGCGTTGATGTCGTGGCGCGAGAGGCGAGCGCCCAGCGCCACGGTCGTGAAGACCAGGCGACTGTCCCGTCCCTGATACGCCTGCGTCGTGGCCATGTGATAGCCCTGCTCGCCCTCCTGCTGCACGCGACAGTGATCGAGCCGCGCGCCGTCGCCCGCGACGATCTCCGTGACGGCGTTGGTGAGAAACACTCCCCCCTCCCCCCCCTCTCCCACCTCGCCCCCGGCCGCTTTCTCGTAGGACTCTACGATCTTGGCCTGGGCCTGCTCCTCGAGCACGATGAGCACACGCGGGTGCGTCATCGGCTGACCGTCGCTGGAAAGGGCGGGGGAGCGATACGAGAGGACAATCGGCTCGGCGATTACCGTCCGCGCGGGAATGTGGACGAAGACCCCGTCCGCCAGAAACGCCGTCGCCAGCGCGGTGAACGGGTTCGCGTCCACGCTCGCGTAGCACCCGAGATGCGTGCGCACCAGCTCCGGCCACCGCTGCAACGCTTCCGTCAGCGTCGTCACGACCGCGCCCGCGGGCAGCCGGCCGGCGTCCCAGCGCCCACCGCTCAACGTGAACAGCGTCTCCGCGATGGGCCGGACGTTCGTGAACCGCCACTGCTCCAGGCGGGTGGAGGGAAAGCCCGCGGCAGCGAAGCGCGCCATCGCCTGCTCGCGCAGGTCGCGCAACCATACCGGCGCGGCCTTGCCTCCCCCTCCATTGGCGGCGAACGCCTTGTATTGCTCCGCGAACTGGGCGCTCACGTGACCACTCCCGCCCCCTCCGGCTTCACCCAGTCGTACCCCTTCTCCTCGAGCTCCAACGCCAAGGCCTTGCCCCCCGATTTGACGATCCGGCCACCCACCAGCACATGAACGTGGTCGGGGATGATGTAGTTGAGCAGGCGCTGGTAGTGGGTCACGACCACGAAGGCACGGTCCTCACGACGCAGCCTGTTCACGGCGTCCGCCACGGTCTTGAGCGCGTCGATGTCGAGCCCGGAGTCGGTCTCGTCGAGGATGGCGAGCTTGGGCTCGAGCACCGCGAGCTGCAGGATCTCGTTGCGCTTTTTCTCACCGCCGGAAAAGCCCTCGTTCACGGCGCGGTTGAGCATCGTGTCGTCCCAGCCGATCGCCTTCAGCTTCTCTTCCAGGACCTGCAGAAAGTCGAGCGGATCGAGCTCGGGCAGGCCGCGATGCTTGCGGAGCGCATTCACCGCGGAGCGCAGGAAGTAGGAATTCGTGATGCCGCGGATCGCCACCGGGTATTGGAACGCCAGGAATACCCCCTCTCGCCCCCGCTCTTCGGGCTTGAGCTCCAGGAGGTCTTTACCATCATAGCGCACGGTCCCGGCGGTCACCTGGTAGGCCGGGTGGCCAGCCAGCACCTGAGCGAGGGTGCTCTTGCCGGAGCCGTTAGGCCCCATGATGGCGTGGACCTCGCCCACGCGGACTCGGAGGTCGACTCCCTTGAGGATCTCGTTGCCCTCCACGGACGCGTGGAGGTCCTCGATCTCGAGCATCACGCTCCCGGTCTTCACGATTCCCGCCTCATCCGACGCTGCCCTCGAGGCTGATGCCCAGGAGGTTCTGCGCCTCGACGGCGAACTCCATGGGTAGCTCCTTGAAGACCTCCCGGCAGAAGCCGTTGACGATCATCGAGACCGCGTCTTCGGCGGACAGGCCCCGCTGCTTGCAATAGAAGATCTGATCCTCGCCGATCTTCGATGTGGAGGCTTCGTGCTCCATGATTGCCGTGCTGGTGCGCACGTCGATGTAGGGGAAGGTGTGGGCGCCGCACTGATCCCCGATCAGCATCGAGTCACACTGCGAGTAATTGCGAGCGCCCACGGCGCTCTTCATGATCTTCACCAGGCCGCGGTAGGTGTTCTGCCCGCGCCCGGCCGAGATGCCCTTGGAGACGATCGTGCTGCGGGTGTTCTTCCCGAGGTGGATCATCTTGGTGCCCGTGTCCGCCTGCTGGCGGTTGTTGGTCACGGCCACCGAGTAGAACTCCCCGATGGAGTTGTCGCCTTGCAGAATGCACCCCGGGTATTTCCAGGTGATCGCCGAGCCGGTCTCGACCTGGGTCCAGGAGATCTTGGAATTCTTCCCCGCGCACTTGCCGCGCTTGGTCACGAAGTTGTAGATCCCGCCTCTGCCCTCCTCGTCCCCCGGGTACCAGTTCTGGATGGTCGAGTACTTGATGGTGGCGTCGTCGAGCGCGACCAGCTCGACCACCGCGGCGTGCAGCTGGTGCTCGTCGCGCACCGGCGCCGAGCACCCCTCGAGGTAGCTCACGTAGCTGCCCTCCTCGGCGACGATGAGGGTGCGCTCGAATTGTCCGGTGGCCGACGCATTGATGCGGAAGTAGGTCGAGAGCTCGAGCGGGCAACGGACGCCCTTGGGGATGTAAGCGAACGAGCCGTCGGAGAAGACTGCCGAGTTCAACGTGGCGAAGAAGTTGTCGGTGTAGGGCACGACCGAGCCGAGCCACCGCTCGACCAGATCGGCATGCTCGCGCACCGCCTCCGAGAAAGCGCAGAAGATGATGCCTTCCTTGGCCAGCGTTTCCTTGAAGGTCGTGGCCACGGACACGCTGTCGAACACGGCGTCCACCGCGACGCCGACGAGCCGCTTCTGCTCGGCGAGCGGGATCCCCAGCTTGTCGAAGGTGTCGAGGAGCTTGGGGTCCACCTGCTCGAGGCTCTCCAGCTTCTGCTGCCGCTTGGGCGCCGAGTAATAGCGGATGGCCTGGTAGTCGATGGGACCGTACTTCACGTTGGCCCACGTCGGCTCCTTGAGGGTCAACCAGTGCCGGTAGGCTTTGAGGCGCCACTCGAGCATGAACTCGGGCTCGCCCTTCTTCTGCGAGATGAGGCGGATGATCTCCTCGTTCAGGCCGGGCGGCACCGCGTCGGCCTCGATGTCGGTCACGAACCCGTACTTGTACGGCTGGAGAACCTGGGCTTCGATCGACGTCATGACTGCTCCCGCCGCTCGTGCGGAGTTGGGAACGTGATGGCGTACTCGCAGGCATTGCAGCCACTCACGATATGGGTGCGGCGGTCGACCGCCCCGCCCAGGACCGCCTGCAGAAACTTTTCTTCAGCCGCGCACACCTCCGGGTAGCGCTCCGCCACCGCGCGGATCGCGCAGTTGTGCTCGGACAGCCGGAAGGTGCCCTCGGCCTCCTGCCACTCGGCCATGTAACCGGCCTCCGACATCAGCCGGGCGATCGCCGCCACGCGATCGCTGTCCGCTACGCCGTCGAGCTCGCTCTGGAGCCGGCGGGTCAGCGTGGCGTAATGATCCTCGAGCAGCTCCACCACCGCGCTCCGCCCGGCTTTCTCGCTCACCCGCTGCAGCACTTCGGTCAGCGTCTCCTCATAGCGGCGGGGGAACAACGCCTCGCCAGCCTCGCTCAGCCGGAACGCGAACGTCGGCGCGCCGACCCCCCGCTGCTCGCGGCCGTAGACGATCAGCCCCTCGGCCTCGAGCTCCTTCAGGTGATGCCGGATCGCGTTCGGCGAGACAGCGAGCTTTTCGGCGAGCTGCTTCGCCGTGAGCGGCTGCGCGCGCTTCAGCTCGAGCAGGATGTCACCGCGCGGCCCCCTGTGGGGCGCCAGGTGCGGAGAGGGCAGGGTCATGGGGGAATCCTAGAGCTCGAATTCGGGATTGTCAACTAAATCAAAGAAAATTTGAACTTATTCGCAACTAGCTGGCAAATCAGTAGATATCACGGTTGAGCGCTCGAATCAGGCGCTCGTAGTCCTCAGGTGTGTTGAGGTCGTCGCAGACTGCCGGGTCGTCGACGGGGACGGTGCTGACCTCGGCCGAGTGTCCGTGCAGCACGGCGCGGGCCCCTTCGCGAGTGGCGGCCTCGCTCGAATCGAGCTCCGGGAAGAGGGCCGCGTCCCAGATTACCGGGTGGCCGCGCCGGCCCGCGAAGCTCGGGACTACGGCAACGGGGTGGCCACGACGGTAGACCTCGATCAGCCGCTCCACGGTGGCGATCCTAACGTGCGGCAGATCGACGGGCCACGCGAGCACCGCGGCCGGTCGCGCCGGCTCGAGCACGGCGAGCGCGCAGCGCAGCGACGTGATCGGGCCGCCGTCCACGTCCGGGTTGTCGACGACGAGGCAATCGTGCCCGGCGAGCAGGGGCCGGACGCGCGGTGCTTCCGGGCCGACCACGACCACGCACGTCTTGAGGTCGAGGGCGGCGAACGCCTCGAGGATCCGGATCACGAACGGCTGGCCGCGGAAGTCGAGCAAGGCCTTGGGGGAGCCCATGCGGGCGGAGCGCCCGGCCGCCAGCA
Source organism: uncultured Gemmatimonadaceae bacterium (assembly GCA_964641215.1). Taxonomy (GTDB): domain Bacteria; phylum Gemmatimonadota; class Gemmatimonadetes; order Gemmatimonadales; family GWC2-71-9; genus 13-1-40CM-70-15. The sequence goes on along the minus strand of CAZXKD010000021.1, from coordinate 2,635 downwards.
CGACACCGGCGATCGTCACGACCTGTAGCATACCGCGAGTTGCAGGCCGGCGCCAAATCGCCACATTTGGCGGACTATGGCCGTGCGGCGCATTCGCCAACTGGGCGACCCCATTCTCCGGGTCCGCTGCGAGCGGGTTCAGGACCCCACGTCCGCCGCGGCGCGGCTGGTCGCCGACGACCTCCGCGACACGCTGCGGGCCGCCAAGCGCAAGTACCGCATGGGCCGGGCGATGGCCGCGCCGCAGATCGGCGCCCCGGTGCGCATCGTTTTCCTCGAGGTGGACAAACAGCGCTGGGCGATGGTGAACCCGGAGATCACCGACGTCGGGCGCGACGATTTCCAGGTGTGGGACGACTGCTTCTGCTTCCCCAACCTCCTGGTGCGGGTGACGCGGGCCTTTCAGGTGAGCCTGACCTACCAGGACTTGCAGGGCAAGCCGCACATGATGGAGCTCAAGGAAGGAATGGCAGAGCTGCTGCAGCATGAGATCGACCACCTGGACGGCATCCTGGCGGTGGACCGCGCATCGGGGCTCGATCCCTTCGCGTTCCGGAAGGAGTGGGAGAAGCTGCACCGGCCGTCGGAGCGCTATGAGCAGCCGAAGCCGCGGGAGATGCTGTAGTCCACCCTCCTCACTTGGCGTCGCGGCGTCACCGCATCTAGATTCTCGAACGACAGGGGTGCCCGCTGGAGCGGTCGCGGGCTGAGATCACACCCTTTGAACCTGCTCCGGGTAATTCCGGCGAAGGGAGTTTGTATGAACGTCGTGACGCAGATGCATTTCGCCCGATCGGGCCAGATCACGGACGCGATGGCCCGCGTGGCTGAGCGGGAAGCGTTGCCCCCGGAACTCATTCGCGACGAAGTCGCTGCCGGCCGACTGGTGATCCCCGCCAACGTCCGCCACCTCGCCAAGCGGCTCGACCCGATGGCCATCGGCCAGGTGGCCAAGGTCAAGATCAACGCCAACATCGGCAACTCCGCGGTCACCAGCGATAGCGAAACGGAGCTCGAGAAGCTTCACCATGCCGTCCACTACGGCGCCGACACCGTCATGGATCTCTCGACGGGGGGTGACATCGACGCCATCCGTCAGGCGATCCTCGACATTTCACCCGTCCCGATCGGCACCGTCCCCATCTACCAGGCCGTGCAGCGGGTGGCGAAGGTCGAAGAGCTGACCGCCGACGACCTGCTCGACATGATCGAGCATCACGCGGGGCAGGGGGTGGACTACGTCACCGTCCACTGCGGCATCCTGCGCGAGCATGTGCCGCTGGCCCTGGGGCGGGTGACGGGGATCGTCTCGCGGGGTGGCTCGCTGCTCGCCTACTGGATGTCCGCGCACCAGCAGCAGAATCCGCTGTACACCCACTTCGACCGCATCCTCGAGATTGCGCGCGCGTACGACGTGACGCTGTCGCTGGGAGATGGGCTACGCCCCGGCTCACTCGCCGACGCGACCGACCAGGCGCAGATCGCCGAGCTGCAGGTGTTGGGCGAGCTCACCGAGCGGGCGTGGGCCCGGGACGTGCAGGTGATGATCGAAGGGCCGGGTCACATCCCCATGCACCAGATCGAGGTCAACGTCCGGCTGCAGAAGGAGCTCTGCCACGACGCGCCGTTCTACACCCTCGGCCCCCTCGTCACCGATGTCGCGCCCGGTTACGACCACATCACCTCGGCGATCGGCGCGGCGATGATCGGCTGGTACGGCGCCGACATGCTGTGCTACGTGACGCGCAAGGAGCACCTGGGGCTGCCGAATGCGGAGGAAGTGCGCGAGGGCGTGATCGCGTACAAGATCGCCGCCCACGCGGCCGACATCGCGCGCCGCCGCCCGGCCGCCCGCGACCGCGACGACGCGCTGTCCCGGGCCCGCTACGCCTTCGACTGGAACGAGCAGTTCGCCCTCGCTCTCGACCCCGAACGGGCCCGCGAGCTGCACGACGAGAGCCTGCCCGCCGAGTACTTCAAGAGCGCGGAGTTCTGCGCCATGTGCGGGCCGAAGTTCTGCTCGATGCACATCACGCGGGAGATCGAGCGACTGTACGGGGAAGGGGGAATGGGGAAAGGGGAAGGCGCATCTCGCAAGCCGGAGGCAGTGCCGGCGGACTGAAGCCCGGGACTTACCGGGCGACTGGGGACCGCTCGACCATCCCGAACGCCCGCACCGGAAAACTGCCCATTCCCCGCACCTTCACGGGGACGGCGAGGAACCGAAAGCCGTCATCAGGGAGATCGCCCAGGTTGCAGAGGTGCTCGACGACCGGAATCCCGGCGCCGAGGAGAATGGTGTGCACGGGCCGGATCGGGTCCGTGTCATCGTCAATGTTGAGGGAATCAATCCCGACCAGCGCCGCCCCGGCGGCGACGAGCTGCTGCGCTGCGGCACGGGTCAGGAACGGATGGCCCCGCGCGTAGCGCTCCGTGCGCCAGTGCACGTCCCATCCGGTGTGCACCAGCACCGCCCGACCGCTGAGCTCCCGCCCCTGGAACAGCGGCGCGTCGAGCGCGCGGCCGCCCTCCCCCCCGGCGGCGACGCGGAACACGACATCCGCGAGGTTGGCGACGGCTGTAGGTGACCATGCCGTGCTCGACGAGGTGGCTCACGTCGACGAAGCGGTAGTGG
>CAZXKD010000020.1:1837-24111 GCA_964641215.1 uncultured Gemmatimonadaceae bacterium | reverse complement strand
CGGAGATCTGCTCGGTGCGGGTGAGAAGCTCCCGGAGCACCACGGGCCCCTCGGTCGTCACGGGGCGAAGGTGGTGCCGGCAAGCTCAGACTTAGGTACCGAAGTGTTGCAGAGCTGGGCGGATTAATGCCGAACGAACCTGGGAAGGGGAGTGGGGAGTGGTACGTTGCGTCGCATCGGAGAGTACCACTCCCCACTCCCCTCTCCCTGGTCTTCTTACGTTGCCTTGCGCAGCCGGATCGAGCCGTTCACTGTGGACAGGTTGAGCTCGCGGCCGCCCTGGCCGATCGTCCCATGGAAGCGCCGCGGCCCGAAGCGCCCCGTCACCGTCAGCGGGAAGTCGGAGATCACGTCCCCGTTCACCGTATTGGCGCGAACTTCGGCGCTCAGCGTGGCGGGGAGGTCGAGCGTGATCCCGCCGTTCACCGTCGTGAACTCGACCGCATCGGCCCAGTCCGCCCGCCCCAGCTCCGCGGTGATGGAGCCGTTCACCGTCGTCGCCTCGGCAACGCCGGTCGTCGATACGTGGACGCTGCCGTTCACCGTGTACGCCCACACGTCCGCCCCCAGACGCTCGGCTTCGACCTCGCCGTTCACGGTATGCCCGTAGAACCGGATCCCCTTGGGGACGCGGACCTCGAAGTCCACGGAGACGTCGTTGTCTTCGGTGTGCGAGGACCAATGGTCACCCGGCGTGCAGTCGTTGACCACACGGGCTCGGCGCGGCGTGGGGTACACCGCGCAGATCGTCACCCCTTCCTCGGAAAGGACGACCTTGATCTCGACGGATTCGGGATCGCTGCGGCGGGCGTGTTTCGTGGCCGTGACATCGATCTGGTCGCCGGTGGCGGCCGTGGCGTGGACGTCGCCGTTCACGCCCTTGATCTCGAGCCGCTTTCCCGCCGCGAGCTTGCCGGTTCAGTGGAACGGGGCTTCGCCCTGAGCCGCGGCCGACGCGGCCGCCCCGGCGAGCAAGGTGCAGGTCAGCAGTGCGAAGGCGCGCATGTTCAGTTGTCCTCCCGCTCGTGATGCTTGCCTTGCACCTGGCCGGGCCGGTGCAGCTTGATGTCCCCATTGAACGTCTCGAGCTCCAGGCGGGCGCTGCCCGAGCCGATGGTGAAGCTGAAGCGGTGCTTGCTGGTGCTGGTGACGCTCACCGGGAAGCTCGAGTCGAAGTCGCCGTTGAAGGTTGACACCGTGACCGTCGCGTTGGCGCGCTCCGGCACGCTGATGCTCACGTCGCCGTTGTTGGTCGAGAAGCTGTAGCGGCCGCCGTCCTTGATCGTACCGTCGTACTGCACGTCGCCGTTGGTGGTGCTGACCTCGACGCTCGCGGCATCGACCCCCTCTAACGTGACCGAGCCGCTCACGGTTTCGACGGCAATGTCCCCGCTGACGTTGCGCACGGTGATGTCCTCGTTCACGCTGCCGAGGTCGATGTGGCCCTTCGCGTTCTCCAGGCTGACGGCGCCCTGCACCGACTTGAGAGTCACGTGGCCGCTGCCGCCCCGGACCTTGACCTCCCCGTTGACCGTCTCCGCGGTCACCGAGCCTTGCGTCCCGTCCACCTCGATATCGGTGTAGGTGCCGTGGAGGTTCAGCTCCATCCAGGCGGGCGCGCTGATCTCGTAGTCGACCGTCTGCGGCATGCCGCGACGCCCCTCGGCCTTGACGCTGACGGTCGAGCCTTCGATCACCACGTCGACGTGGTCGCGACTCGAGTGGCTGGCCTGGACGCGCACGGAATTCTGGCTCCAGCCGTGGACCACGATCCCGCCGCCGAAGTTAGAGACGTCGAGCCGCATTCCCGAGCGGACGCTCACGGTCGTATCCGTCTGCTGGCCCAGGGCCAGCGTGGCGACGGCCGCGATGGTGAACAACACGGTGCTCTCCCTCCTAGATCCTGGCCGACACGAGCGTCGTCGCCCGCCGCAGGAACTGTGACTTCCGCCGCAACGTCTCGGCGAGGTGTTGGTGCAGATACATGCTGTTCGGGTCGGTGTCGAGGGCCCGCCGCGCCTGCGTGACGGCGCTGTCAATGGCCGCGAGACTCTGCTCCAGCACCCGCACCGTCGCGGAATCGATCTGTCCCGTGCGGCGGCCGATGTCGAGCGCGGCCCGCAGCTCGAGCACGGCGGAATCGGACGCCGTGATGGCAGGCCCGGCCCAGCTCGCCGGCGCCGCCAGAACAGGCCGAGCCGTCTGGGGGAGCGAGCCGCGCGGTCCATGGGGCACCGCCAGCCGTACCGCCGCCCCGCCGACCAGGGCGAGCGCGATGCTCACGGCGACGAGCTGCGGCACGGAGAACGAGATCCGCCGCGCGCGCCGCCGGGCCGCGAGACTCACCACCTCGGCCGAGACCCCGATCCGCTCCGCAATTCCTGGCCACAGGTCCGCGGCCGGCGGGCGGTCCTCTAGGCCGCGCGCCCGCGCCACCACGCGCCGCAGCTCGTCCAGCGTCGCCCGGCAGGCGACGCAGCCGGCGAGGTGCGCGTCGAGGGCGGCACGCTCGCTGCCCGCGAGGGTGTCGTCCAGATACTCGGAAAGCCGGTCGGTCCAGGTGTCCATGGTCGTGCTCCCTTCTCTTACTACTTCAGGCGCTTGCGCAGCGCCATCCGCGCGTGATGCAGCTGCGATTTCGACGTGCCGGGCGCCACCCCCAGCAGGTCGGCGATCTCCTCGTGCCGGTAGCCGGCCACGTCGTGCAGGATGAAGACCTGCCGCGCGCCGTCGGGAAGGCGGCCGATCGCCTCCTCGAAGTCCACCGTCATCTCCGGCGTCTCGCGCCGGCCGGAGACCGTCTCCAACGCCTCGGGGTCGCTCGAGCGGCGGCCGCGGTCCACCGCGACTCGCTTGCGCCGCGCCAGGATCACGTTGACGGCCAGCCGGTGCAGCCACGTGCCGAACGCCGCTTCGCCGCGGAACGTGTGCAGCTTGTCCCAGGCCCGGACGAAGATATCCTGCGTCAGGTCGTCGGCCTCGTCGGCGTCGAGCATGCGGCGTACCAGACTGTGGATGCGGGCGACGTGGGCGCGGTACAACCGCTCGAAGGCACGGCCGTCCCCGCTCGCCGCCATGGTGGCGTCCGCCGCTTCCGCATCCGCCGCCGTCGTCGCTGGGTCCTTGACCAGTGTCGCCGTCCCGGGGCCAGTGGTCTGCATGCACCCCCTTGGATGGGGAGCACAGGTAAAAGGTTGTAGGAAAAGAGGATTCAGGATAGGCACGGCTAGACGCACAGCGGGTTACAGGAGCCGGCGAACGGGGAAGCCCGCTTGAAACCGGCTTGAGGGGGGGGGCCGATGATGCTCCCCATGAAAGCCAGATTCCTCACTCTCCTCTTGAGCCTCGCCCTGTGCCCCGCCGTGGCCGCGCAAACCACCCAGCCACGCCGCGAGTGCTTCCGCGGCCGGCCCCAGCCGGCGTGCGATCAGTTCTGGATCACCGAGTTCAGCCTGTTGACGCGGATCAACCGTCTGCCGGACGGCGAGTACCTGAGGGTTCCCTACTTCATGCGCTGGGAGCTGGGCTCGATGGAAAACCACGGCCTTCGCTCGGCGGCTGGAGTCACACTGGTCGCCGAGCTGGATGACCTCGGGTCGCGACTGGGGTTCAAGCCCCGCTACCGTCGCTGGCTCGGCCCCGCGAGCGCGCTCGATCTCTCCGCGGGCGTCCTGTTCAAGGGATCGGGACGCTTTCGCGCACCCGGCTTCGTGGCCCAGGTCGCGATCACGGGCGGGGACTACGTCGGGCTCGTCACCCAGCTCGAGTATTTCCGCACCGACCAGGGCCGACGGGACCTGGGAGCGTACGCCGGCGTGCGGTTCGGCGCCCTGCCCGGCATCATCACTGCCCTGCTGCTGCCGTTCCTGGTCATCGCTTCGAGCATTCCCGAGACCTGACGCGCTAGATTTTGCGGCATGTTGATCCCCTCCCCTAGTCTCCCCGCGGTCGCGGGGCTGAGCCTGTTGCTCGGCTTCCGCCACGCCTTCGAGCCCGACCACCTGGCGGCCGTCTCGACCCTCGCCACTCGGCAGGGGAGCGTGCTGCGGGCGTCCTGGCTGGGGATCGTCTGGGGATTGGGCCATACGGCGAGCGTGGGGGCGGTGGCGCTGCTCGTGATCGGCGCGGGATTGTCGCTCCCCGAGCGGCTCTGGCCCGCGGCGGATTTCCTGGTCGGCGTGCTGCTCGTGGCCCTGGGCGCTGCGGTGCTGTGGCGCTACGCGCGCGGCCGCTGGCACATCCACTCCCACAGCCACGACGGCGCGCCGCACCTGCACCTTCACAGCCACGCCCCCCCCCTCGGCGCCGGCCACGCGCACCAGCACCCGCGCTGGGACCTGCCACGCTCGCTCGGCTTCGGCCTGTTGCACGGCCTTGCCGGCAGCGGCGCGATCGTGGTGCTGCTCATCGCGACCGTGCCCACGCGCGCGGGGCAACTCGCCTACCTCGGCGCGTTCGGCCTGGGCACGATCGTCGGGATGTTGAGCGTGTCGCTGTCGCTCGCGACCGTCGTACGGCTGGCGTCGCGACGTGGGGGGGGGGGGGCCTCGTGGGCGACGGCGCTGCACCTGGGCTCGGCGGCCGCGAGCATCACCGTGGGCGCCGTCCTTGCATGGCGGATGGTCGGCGCGCTGTAGGCAGGGTCTGCCCGGTCCTCACCCCCCGTTCCGCCTCTCCGCATTGCGGAGAGGAGGCCAGGGGTGAGGTCACTCGCCCCGGTGGGTCCCGCTGCCACGGTACACCCGCCCGCGCCACTCCACTCGACGCCCCCCCCGCCACGCACTGAGGAGCATGAGGTAGGCCACCATCATCGCGCCGAGGGGATAGAGCAGCACGTACCAGAGCGGCGCGCCTTCGCGCCGGTACACCTCGGCCCAGATGAGCAGGGAGATGACCGTCGTGGCTGCCGCCACGGGGGAGCCGGTGAGCGCCCACACGACGGGCGGCACCACCCAGGCGAGCACCGGCAGCCACATCACGTAGGGCGCCATCCGGCGGACCAGGGCGATCGGCGGCAGCATCAGCGGCACCCCCAGCGCCAGGTTCTTCGACCAGCCCTCGACGATCTCCGCGAGGCTCTTGTACATGCGAGTCGCCATGAACTCCACGGCGTGCACCAGGAAGATGTCCCGGCCGGCGCGGGCGTAGGCCTGCGCGAGCGCCACGTCCTCGGTCACCGTGCTGCGGACCACTTCGTGGGTGCCGACGGCTTCGTAGGCGGCGCGCCGGGTGAGGATGTACTGCCCGGCCGCGATCGCGTCCCACACGACGCGCGTGCGGCAGACGCGCCGCAGGTCACCCACTCGCGAAGCGAGCGCGAGGAACACGTGCGGCTGCACCAGGCGCTCCCAGAAGCTCACCATCTCCTGGCGCGCCAGCAGGCTCACCAGATCGACCTGCTCGCGCTCCAGCACCGCGACGGTGCGCGCCAGCAGCTCCGGCGTGTGCACGGTGTCGGCGTCGGTGAACAGCAGCAGATCGCCGCGGGCGGCGCGGTGCCCCTGCACCACCGCCCACGGCTTGCCGAACCAGCCGGGCGGCAGGTCGGCGCCCCGCAGCAGCAGGATCCGCCCCGCCGCCTCCGGGGGGGGCGCGGCGACGAGGCGCTCGACGATCTCGGCCGTGCCGTCGCTGGAGCGGTCGTCCACCACGATCACTTCGAACGGCGTGTACGCAGCCGTCAGCACGGACCGCACGCAGCGCTCGATGTTCCCAGCTTCGTTGCGGGCGGGGATGATCACGGAGACCAGGGGGCCGGCGGAGAGCGGCGGGTAGTCGGCGAGCCGCGGCCCGCGGCGCGCGTACCGGACCACGATGACGACGAGCAGCAGCAGGTAGACGCCGGGGATGAGCCAGAACACGTAATATTCTAGCCTCTGGCCACCCCCACGCGCACCAGCTTTCGCCTCACCGGCGCCGCCGGCGGTCCGCTGCTCGGCGACGTCTGCACCGCGGGGGCCGGGCGCCCGGCGGTGGTCATCTGCCACGGCCTCAACGCCTCCAAAGAGTGGGGCTTCTTCCCCCATGTGGCCGAGCGGCTGGCGCGCGCGGGCTTCACCGCGGTGTCGTTTACCTTCCCCGGCACTCCGGTGCCGCGAGAATTGGCGGTCGTTCTCGAGAGCTTGGTGCGTGGGGAGTGGGGAGTGGTACGCTCCGCTCTAGGCCTTTTCGGCCACTCGCTGGGCGGCGCGATCGCCGTGCAGCGTGCGGCGACCGACGCCCAGGTCGGCGCCCTCGTCACGTGGGGAACCGCGGCGAGTCCCGACGTGCTGGGCCCCGCGGCCGCGGTGCGCGCGCCGTGGTTGATCGTGCACGGCGACCGGGACGAATCGGTACCGGTGCGGGCGGCGCACGACCTCAAGAAGGTGGCCCCGGCCGCGGAGCTGCTGGTCGTCAAAGGCGGGTCCCACACCTTCAGCGTCGGGCATCGGTGGCAGGGGCCGACGCGGGCGCTGGAGCTGGCTATGAGCGCAACCGTGGACTGGTTCGCCAGGCACCTCGCGTGATCACACTCGATCGGGTAAGGCGCGCGCTGCGCAAGCGCCAGGCGGTCACGGTGGAGGCGCCCGAGGCGCAGCCGGCAGCGGTGGCGCTGATCCTCTACACAGGGGCCGAGGGACTCGAGGCGCTGTTCATCAAGCGCGCCGTGCAGAGCGGCGATCCCTGGTCGGGGCAGATTGCCCTCCCGGGAGGGCGCCGCGAGGCCGGCGACGCGGATCTGCTGGCGACGGCGGTGCGTGAGGCGCGCGAGGAGACGGGGATCGACCTGGCCGGCGCCGAGCAGCTCGGCCGGCTCGACGACCTCTACCCGCGGACTCCGACGCTACCTCCGGTGCTCGTGCGGCCCTATGTGTTCGCGGTTGCGGCGCGCCCCGCCCTCGCGCCCGACGTCGAAGTACAGCGCGCCTTCTGGGTCCCACTGCGGCGTCTCGCGGAGCCGGGGGTGCGTCGGGAGGTGACCCTCACCCTCCGCGGCGTCGAACGAACCTTCCCAGCCTACCATCTTGGCGACGACGTGATCTGGGGGATGACCGAGCGGATCATCACCCCTTTCGTCGAACTCGTTACCCGCCCTTTATAGCCCATCGAAATCCACAAGTTTGTTTGACAACAGATCATTCTTAGTGTACTCTAATGCCCGCCAGTCGGGGCAGGCGAACTCCTTGCTCTGCCTCCCGATACCTGAAACTCGGCACCTGCACGTTCGGCAGGGAGAATCGGCATGCACGCCCTTCACGAGGCGCCGCTGACGCGGTCGGTCGAGGATTACCTGAAGGTCATTTACCACCTGTCCAGCCAGGGCGGCTTCGCCACGACCAGCGACATCGCGGCGATGCTGGAGGTCGCGCCGCCGTCGGTGAGCGGGATGGTCAAGCGGCTCTCCGAGACGGGGCTGATCGAGCACGTCCCCTACCGCGGCGTGCAGTTGACGCAGCAGGGCCGGCGGGCGGCGCTCAGAATGATCCGTCGCCATCGCATCCTCGAGACCTATCTCACGCAGCAGCTGGGTTACGACTGGGGAGGAGTGCACGCGGAGGCCGAGCGGCTCGAGCACGCGGTGTCCGACGGGCTGATCGAGCGCATGGCCGACGCGTTGGGCGCGCCGCGCTATGACCCTCATGGTGCTCCCATCCCCACCGCGGGAGGCGAGATCGAGGAGACGGAGCTGCTCTCGCTCGCCGTGGCGCCGGTAGGCGCGGAGCTCGAGCTACGCGAAGTGAGCACCCAGGATCCCGAGCGGCTGAGCTTCTTCGCCGAGCAGGGGCTGGTGCCGGGCGTGCGACTGACGGTGACCGACCGCCAGCCGTTCAACGGCCCCACCACCGTGCGTCTGCACGGCGTCGGTCTCCGCGTCGTGGGCCGCGAGCTGGCCGAGTCGCTGCGCTGTCTCGAGGCGGCGAAGTAGCGACCAGCCATGGCCGCGCGACGCGTCACCGGGCCTGCTGTCCCCCCGCCCCCGCCGCCGTCTCCCATCCCTGCCGAGCCGGGGTGGCGGCACGCGCGCCTCGCCCCCAGCCTCGCCGAGGTCTATCGGACCGTCCCGGTCACGGGACGCGGCTGGTGGGGGCGGGCGCTGGCGTTCGCGGGCCCGGGCTACCTCGTGGCGGTCGGTTACATGGACCCGGGGAACTGGGCGACGGACCTGGCCGGCGGCTCGCAGTTCGGCTACGCGCTGCTCAGCGTCATCCTGATCTCCAACCTGACGGCGATTCTGCTGCAGGGGCTCGCCGCCAAGCTGGGCATCGCGACGGGGCGCGATCTGGCGCAGGCGTGCCGCGACCATTACTCGCGCCCCACCTCCTTCGTGTTGTGGGTGATCTGCGAGATCGCGATCGCCGCCTGCGACCTGGCGGAGGTGATCGGCTCGGCGATCGCGCTGAACCTGCTGTTCGGGCTGCCGGTGCCCTGGGGGATCGCCCTGACGTCGCTCGACGTGCTGCTGGTCCTGTACTTGCAGCATCGCGGCTTCCGGCTCCTGGAGGCTCTTGTCATCGCCCTGATCGCGACCATCGCAGCGTGCTTCATCTTCGAGATCCTGATCGCGCGGCCTGACCTCGGCGCCGTGACCGCGGGGTTCGTGCCGCGGGCCGCGATCCTGCGCAACGGCGACCAGCTGTACATCGCCATCGGCATCCTCGGCGCGACGGTCATGCCGCACAACCTGTACCTGCACTCATCCATCGTGCAGACGCGGCGCTACGAGGAGACGCCCGCAGGCAGGCGGGTGGCGGTGCGCTACGCGTTCATCGATTCGACCATCGCCCTCAGCTTTGCGCTGTTCATCAACGCCGCGATCCTGGTGGTCGCCGCGGCGACCTTCCACACGTCGGGACACACCGCGGTGGCCGAGATCCAGGACGCCTACCGGCTGCTGACGCCGCTGCTAGGCGTGGCGGGGGCGAGCGCGGTGTTCGCCTTCGCGTTGCTCGCGTCGGGACAGAACTCGACGCTGACCGGGACCCTGGCGGGCCAGATCGTGATGGAGGGGTTCCTCAACATCCGCATCCGGCCGTGGCTGCGGCGCCTCATCACGCGGCTGATCGCCATTGTGCCGGCCGCGCTGACGGCCATTTTCTTCGGGGAGAGTGGCACGGCGAAGCTGCGAGTCCTGAGACAGGTCATCCTCAGCATCCAGCTGTCGTTCGCCGTATTTCCGTTGGTGCGCTTCACCTCAGACCGGGTGAAAATGGGGGAGTTCCTGAATCCGCCCTGGCTCAAGGCGCTGGCCTACCTCGTGGCCGTGCTGATCGCGGTGTTCAACGCCTGGCTGCTGGTGCAGACGTTCCTAGGTAGGGGGGGGAGCGTGCGCGCTTGATGTACAAGCGGATCCTCGTGCCGCTCGAGCACGGTCCCGCCGACGAGACGATCGTGCGGCACGTACGCGGGCTGGCGCAGCTGTGCGGGGCGGAGGTGGTGCTCATCCACGTCGCGGATGGCTGGGTGGCGCGCAACATCAAAGAGCTCGATCTGCGCGAGTCCGAGGAGATGCGAGAGGACCGCGTCTATCTCGAGCGCGTTCTGGCGGACCTGCGTCAGGACGGCCTGGAAGCCGACGCGGTGCTGGCGGCGGGAGACCCCGCCAAGGAGATCGCCGAGGCGGCACAGCGTGAGGGATGCGACCTCATCGCCATGGCGACGCACGGGCACCGGCTGCTGGAAGACGTCGTGAAAGGCAGTACCGCAACGGCCCTACGGCACATTACCAAAGTGCCGGTTCTCATGGTGAGGGCTGAAAGAACTAAAGACGTCTAACAAAGGCGTCGAACAGAAGCGTCGAACAAGAGCGTAACTACGTATTTGTTAGACGTATTTGTTGGACGTATCTGTTAGACGTTTCATGTGGTTCATGTGCTTCTCGATTGCTCCAGCGCCCGCAGGATCGCGCTGAGTCTGCGATCCCTCGCCGCACGCAGCATCTCCACCTTCGGCCCGTACTCCCGTTCAATCGTCTGAATCATCGTCCGCTGCTGGTCGGGCTCGAGTTTCTGCCACGTGGCGAGGTTGCTCCACCATGCCTCGAAGGTGGTGAGCAGGTGTTGCAGGAACATCGCCACGCCGCCGCCGCCGGCTGCGAGATGGTAAGTGAGGTGCGGGCCGGCGGCGGCCCAGCCGAGGGCGGGGCCCAGGGAAACGGCGCGGTCGAGATCGCTGACGTCGACCACGCCCGCGAGCACCAGGTCGATGCACTCCCGCCACACCGCCGCGGCGACGCGGCCCACGACGTACCCCGGCAGCGGCTTCTTCAGCACGATGGGCATGCGGCCCAGCGAGCGGAGATAGGCCTGGGCGCGCTGCAGCGCCGCCGGCGCGGTGCGCGTGCCCGGCACCAGCTCCACTAGGGGGATCAGCTCGGGCGGATTGAGGGGATGCGCGACCAGGCAGCGGTCCTGGTGGCGGCTGCGGGCGAAGACATCGTCGGGGAACAGGCCGCTCGAGGAGCTGGTGAGCAGGACCTGCGGGCCGGCGACCAGCTCGAGCGACTCCACCAGCCGCTGCTTGACCAGCAGGTCCTCGCTGATGGCCTCGATGATCCAATCGGCGTCCTGCACCGCCTGCAACAGGCTCCGGCCCGCGTGGAACTCCAGTAGCCCGCGTTCCACGATCCCGTGCGTGGCGCGCTCCAGAGCGACTAGCGCCCGGGCGCGACGCGGTACCTCCGCGAACGCTGCCTCCACCACCTTGGCGTTGGTGTCGAACACCGTCACCGGCCACCCGGCCCCCGTGCACAGCGCCGCCCAGCCGCACCCGATGTCGCCGGCGCCGACGACGGCGACTTTGCGAGGCAGCGCGGTCACGCCGTCACCGGCGCGAGCCAGGGCAGGACGCGCTCGAACAGCAGCTGCCGCACCGGGGCCGCCTGGACGGCGGTGGCGACGTGGGCCGTGTGGCCCTTGGGGTCCTCGCGCGTGCGGCCGCGGGTGCCGCCGACGTCCCGGTCCACGACGAGCCGCAGCGTCTTGAACGTGAGCGCCTCGGGGCGCACCAGCGCCGCGATCGGCAGCACGTCGTTGATGACGCACCCGTTCAGCCCCTCGTGCCGCTGGTGAAAGACCCGGTAGAACTCGAGGGCGCCGTGCAGCCAGCGGGCGTCGGGATCCTCCACCTGCCCCAGGCGGGCGATCTCCTCGGCGGTCACCACGATGCTGCGCGTGACGTCGAGCCCCACCACCTCGGTCGGCAACTCGGCGGCGAGCACGACTCCCAGGGCTTCCGGGTCGCACCAGGCGTTGAACTCGGAGTAGGGGGTCGTGTTGCCGCGAGCGCTCAGGTTGCCGATCATCGCCAGGTGACGGCTCACCTTGGCGCGGACGAGGGCGGGCTCGCGCCGCAACGCGAGGGCGAGGCCGGTCACCGGGCCGAGGGTCACGAGGGTGACCGGATCGGGCTGGTCGGCGAGCAGGCGCTCGAGCGGCTTCACGTAATCCAGGATGATCCCGGCGGGCGGCACCGGCGCGTCCCCCAACCCGGACTCCCCGTGCGTCTCGACCGCCACGGCGAGGGTGCGTTTCAAGGGCCGGCGCGCCCCCACCGCGATGGGCAGTCGCCGTCCGGCTCTGCGCAATATTTCCACGCAGTTTCGATACGAATTCTCGATTACGCAGTTGCCGTAGGTTACTGAGACTCCCCGAACTTCCAGCTCGGGTGACGCGAGTGCCAGCAGCAGAGCGAGGGTATCGTCGATGCCGGGGTCGGTATCGATGATGACGGGAAACGGGAAACGAGAAACGGGAGGCGTGGACTCTGGCACGGCTATAAGCCTAGGGAGCGCCAACCTCCTTGGCAATCATCTCGTGTAGGTGTTGGAACTCCGCAGTGCCGCCGAAGCCGAAGATGCGCTCGATGATCCGCCCGCGCCGGTCGAGCAGCACGGAGTAGGGCAGGCCGCGATAATGGTAGGCGGCTTTCATCCGGCCACCGCCTACGAGAATCGGGAACGGCGGGCGGAACTGCGCGACGAAAGCGCGCATCTTCGCCGCGTCCACGTCGTCGGAGATCGCGGCGATCTCGAAATCCTTCCGGCCGAACTCCCGATACAGGTCGGCCATGTGGGGGAACTCTTCGCGGCAGGGATCGCACCAGGACGCCCAAAAATTCACGAGGGTGACCTTGCCCGCGAAGCGGCCCAGCGTCACGGTGTCGCCGCGCAGATCGGGGAGCGCGAACGCCGGGGCGAACGGCTCCCGCGGCACCGGCAGGGCCGTGGCGAGCAGTGAATCGCCGTCCAACGCCACCAGCCGGCCGCGCGAATCCAGCGCGACTGCATTTCGCCGCGCTCCCAGATGAATAGTCTCGAGGATCGCCCCGGTGGCCGGATCGAGCGCGTCCACGCGCAGCCGGGTCGCGGCCGAATCCTCCGCGCTGAGGGCGTACAGGCGTCCATTGGGGGGAGGGCCGAGCACGAGCGCCACGTTGACGACGGCGAGCGCGAGCGAGAGCTGCCGCCCCCGGGCGGGCAGGAACACGGGCTCGGGTGGCCGCGGCTGGAGGCCGCGGGTAGCGACCCACAGCCGGCGGCCGGATCGGTCGTACTTGGCGATCTCGTCGCGGGCGAGCGGCGCGTAGAAGAACGCGCCACTCGTGTCCACCGCCAGCGCTCCCGCGTTGAGGGGTCCGATCAGGGCCGGCAAATCCGTGGCCCAGGCCTGGCCGAGGCCTTCCGTCGGTCGGCCCGTGGAATCGAGCACCGCGACGAGCGGCGCCGTGGCGGAATCGGGAGCGAAGGGCGACACGCGATACGGGCTGCGCGACGCGAGCACGCGAGCGCCGCCGCTGGCGTACAGCGATGCCGCGAACGGCCCCTCCCACTCACGCAGCCAGCGGCCGGTGGTGTCCAGCACCACTGCGGAGCCGGTGAGATCGGTGACGAGCAGGGCATGGCCGCGGTACGACGCCACTGCTATCGGCGTATTGAGGCGGGTGTTGAAGAGCACGCGCGCGACCCGCAGCCGCTGGTCGAAGGCGACGAGCCGACTCGAGTCGGGGAGCGGTACCCAGGAGCGGCCGGCCAGAGCCGCCGCGGGCGAGTGATCAAGGAAAAGCAGGGTGAAGCCGCCGGGGGGGGTTGCCGTGGCTCGGCACGCGGACGCCGCCAGCCCGAGCACGGCGGCCGCCGCCCCCCCCAGCGCCCAACGCATCAGGTGGCTGCTTCGACCGTCTTGATCTCGATCGTATGAAGGCCGTGGTTCGTCCGATGCGTGCCCGTCACCTTCACCTTCCCCTCGGCGAAGGGCATCAGCTTGGGATTCTGCGGATCGGCGGGCTTGGAGCTCACCGGCATGTAGATCGTGCCGTCGCTCGCCAGGATGGCGAGCGCCACCCCCGCCTTCGCGCACGCCTCGGCGCACGCTTTGTGACCGGCGCCGATCGCGCCCATCGTGGTGTTGCAGTTCACGTCGATCACCTGCCCGGTGAGCGTCATCTCGTCGCCGGCCGGCTTCGGCGCCGCCTGCGCGGCAAGCGGCAGGGCGAGCAGGGCGAGCAGGGCCGTCGAGGCCAGCATTCGCTTCAACATGCTTCAACCTCCGGTTGTGGGTTCGTGAGCATCTGGGATGAACATCCTAGATACGCCTCAGGCACCGGTTCCAGATTGGGGTATATTCCGCCGCCATGAATCCGGCCTACCGGCAGCTGATCGACACGTTCGGGCAAGGCTGGGAGCGGGGGGACGTCGAGCTGCTGTCCTCGGTGTTCACGGCGGACGCGGTGTTCCAGGAGACCCCGTTCAGCCGCAAGGACACGGGGCTGGCCGCGATCCGGGGCTACTGGAAGGACGTCCCCGTCCACCAGGCGGAAGTGAGCTTCAAGTCCGGCGAGATCTACGAGGCGGGACCGTGGTTCGCCACGGAGTTCCAGTGCACCTTCCGGCGCCGCCGCAGCGGCGAGCGCGTGGACGCCCGCGGGGCGATCTTCTGCGAGACGAAGGCGGGGAAGATCAGCGAGATGAGGATGTACTGGCATCGCTATGCAGGAAGCAGAGAAGAGTGAGTCTGCGCGTCTAGTCTTGGCGTGTCCTCTATCCTGCTGCCTGCTCCCTTTTTACGTAGTCTAGCGCCCACTCCATCAGCTCCGCGCTCCTCATCCCACATCGCATCGCCGTCTTGACCGCGTCCTCCTGCGCGAGTCCCCGATCCAGCATCAGATAGGGAATCAGCGTCGCGCCGACGCGGTTGCCGCTGCTGCAATAGAAGAGCGCTTTGCGCTTCTTGTCGACCAGTCCCTTCACCGTTTCCCGGATGCGCGCCAGGGTGGCGTCGCTGCCCCAGGCGTGCCCCACGGGAATGCTGATGTACTCGATGCCGGCGGCCTCGACGTCGGCGGGAACCCGGATCGGCCGCGGCTCCATCGCTTCGCGGATGTCGAGCAACACCTCGCAGCCCGCGCGCTGCAGCGCTGCGATGTGTTGGTGCTGCGGCTGGCCGCCGGCGACCAGGCCCGGGAAGGGCTCGCAGGCGTTGGGAATGCCCGCGATGGCGTCGAGCAATTGGCTCATGGGGTTCTCGGCTGGTAAGTTGCCACTCCACGTCAGCCGACACCAGGCGTCCAACTTCGTTGCGCCGCCACCTCGACCCCGGGCTCAAGGTGTGGCTGAACTACGACGGGTTGTTTCTCATGGGGCCGCGCTACCTGCGGTTCCTGGCGGCGGTCGGGCGCACCGGGACGATTCGGGCCGCGGGACGGGAGGTGGGGTGGAGCTACCGCACCTGCCTGAACCGGCTGCGCCGGATGGAGCGGGTCCTGGGATCGCCGGTGTTGCTCACGACGCGCGGCGGCAAGAGCGGCGGCGGCGCGCGGCTCAGCCCCGCGGCGCGGCGGCTGGTGTCGGTGTTCACCCAATGGCAGCGCGAGGTCGCGCGGCTCAGCAAGAAGGCGTTCCGGGACAGTCTGTCACGATAGGCACCTGCTTGCCTATCGGTGCGGTGCGCCCTACTTTCTCCGCTGTCTCCGGCCGTTCTCCGCTCCCCTTGGAAGAGGCTGTCCATGCCTGTGCGCGCCGCCCGCCCCGCCCGCCCCGCCCGCGCCGCCCGCCGCTCGGGCCTGCTGCTCATCCTGACGACCGCCGTCGTCATGCCCCTGGCCGCTCAATCCCCGGCGCCCGCCCCCGCGTTCACGCCCACCGTGCGGGTCACGGGGTACCTGCAGCCCCGCTTCCAGACCGTCGGCGACTCGGCGGCGTTCTTTCTGCGCCGCGCCCGCTTCGCGATCGAGGGCCAGATGACGCCGTGGGCGTCGTACCGCGCCCAGGTCGAGATGCGCACCATCGGCGCGCCGGCCACGCCACCCTCCTCGCCGCTCACGCTCTCGGCCACCGACCTCTGGATCAGGCTGAGCCACGAGCGCTGGGGCGGCACGGTGGGACAGTTCCGCGTGCCGCTCTCCCTGGAATCGCTGCTCAGCTCGACGACGCTGGAGACGACCGAGCGCTCGCGCATCGTCAACGTGGCCCGGCGCGACATCGGCGTGCAGGCGGACTGGCACATCCCCCAGGTCACGCTGCAGGCGGCGATGGTCAACGGCGAAGGACCGAACCGCGCCGCCAATCCGGACAACCGCATGGCCTACTTCGTTCGCGGTCTGGCCACGCCCGTCCACGGTCTGGACGTAGGGGGCGCCTTCGGCGGCTACAGCGACAGCACCATCGCCAATGCTCAGGCGATGTACCGTGCGGGGCGGTGGACGGCGCGCGCCGAGTACATCCGCGCGCACCATAAGGTCGGCGACTTCCATACATGGGGCTGGTATGCCCTGGCCGCGTACGCCGTGGTGCCGCAGCAGGTCCAGGTGGTCGGCCGGGTGCAGCAGTACGATCCCACTAACAAGAAGCTCGGCACCCTGGCCACGGACCGATCGACCGGCTACCTGCTCGGCCTGCAGTACTTCATGCGCGGCGACAACTTCAAGGTGATCGCCGACTATGAAGTCTTCCGGGAGCAGACGGTGCAGGTGAAGAACAATCGCGGCGTAGTGCAAATGCAGGTGCGCTGGTGAGGGTCGGACGAATGGTCGGACGGTCGGACGGTCGGGCAGTCGGACTGCTGGTCTGTCTCGCGGCCGCATTTCTGTCCGCCCCTGCGACCGTCCGACCGTCCGAGGCGGGCCAGTCCACCGAGATCCTGCTCGCCACCACCACCTCGACCCGCGACGCCGGCCTGCTGGACAGCCTGCTGCCGCTGTTCGAGCAGCGCACCCGCTGGCACGTCAAAGTCATCGCCGTGGGCAGCGGGCAGGCGCTGGAAATGGGGCGTCGCGGGGATGCCGACGTGGTCCTGTCGCACGCGCCCGAGGCCGAGCGGACGCTCACGGACTCGGGCTACTTCGTGCGCCGCCGGCTGGTGATGCACAACGATTTTCTGATCGTTGGGCCGTCGGATGATCCCGCCGGCCTCCGCGGGCTGAGCGTCGCCGTGGCCGCGTTCAAACGGATCGTCGAGCACCGCTCGCCGTTCGTCTCGCGCGGCGACCGATCGGGGACGCACCAGCGGGAGCTTAGCCTATGGAAGGAGGCCGGCCTCACGCCGGCGGCGCCGGGCGGCTGGTACATCGAGTCCGGCCAGGGGATGGGCGCGACGCTGCAGCTGGCGGGCGAGAAGGGGGCCTACACGCTGACGGACCGCGCCACCTATCTGGCGTGGCGGGACAAGATCAGGCTCGTCCCGATGGTGGAAGGGGACCCGCAACTCTACAACGTCTACCACGTGCTCGAGCTGAACCCCAAGAACGCTCCTCGCATCAACGTGCAGGGGGGTACGGCGCTGGCCGACTTCTTCGTCGCCTCGGAGACCCAGGCGATCATCGGGCGGTTCGGGCTGTCACGCTTCGGCCAGAGCCTGTTCGTGCCGGACGCGGGCAAGCCGGACCGCTGGTGACACTTGTCCTCAGGCAGTGACACCTTAGTCCCACAAATGGACAGTGTTGGCCCGGTAGGGGACGGGCATGCCCGGAACGAGGTCATTTCCGGGGTCTTGTCCGCGGTCTCCTTCTTGCGATAGTACTTAACGGGAGACTGCGGATTCGGGTCTCAATGTCGCGGGTATCAGTATGGGGAGGGAAGGGAGGTCCCGATGATGTTATCACTCATACTTGCTCTCGGGCTCGCCGCCAAGGCGGGTGACCCTCCCGTACAGGTCTGGCTCAACCACAACGGTTACGTCCGGGGCGACTGGGCCAAGGTGTACGTGCGTACCCAGCAGGACGGGTATGTAGTGGTGTTGCGGGCCGATGCCGATGGGCGGGTGCGGGTGCTGTACCCACTCGATCCCGGCGACGACAACTTCGTGCGCGGCGGCGACGAGCACGAGATCCGCGGCCGCGGCGACCGCGAGGCGTTCCCGGTGGACGAGGACCCCGGCAGCGGCGCCGTGCTGGCCGCCGTATCACACGACCCGTTCAAGTTCGACCAGTACGTGCGCGGCGATCACTGGGACTACCGCGTGCTGGGCCAGCAGCACGTCAGCGACGACCCCGAGGCCGGGCTGCTCGACGTGGTGCGCCAGATGGCGGGGACGGCGCACTTCGACTACGACGTCGCCACGTACACCGTCGAGTCGTACAATCGCTCCCGGGCCTATCCGTCCTCCTACTACGACACCTACTACGACCCGTTCGGCTATAGCTGCTTCGGGTGCGGGTTCTACTATCCGTACCCGCGCTACGGCTTCGGCGTGGGATTCGGGTACGGGTACTGCGACCCGTTCTTCTACGATTCGTTCTGCGGCTCGTCCTTCTACGGCAGCTACGGCTTCTTCTATCCGCGCGGCTACTACTACCCGTTCGGCTACTATTATCCGCGCAGCGGTTATTCCTACCCGGGCCGCTACGTATTCGGGGATCCGCAGGCGGCGAGCCGCCGCTGGACCACGATCCACCGGCCGAGTGGTCCGCCATTCGTAGTGTCGGGCCGGAGCACGACGGCGGGGACGCCCACTTCCGCCCCGGCCGCGCCCCGCATGCGGCCGCCAACGGCTCGGTCGACGCAGCAGTCGAGCGACTTCCCGTCAAACCGGCCGATCTGGTCGCGCCCGCGCATCACGGGGGCTGACCGCACTGCTGCTCCGCCGCCGCTGCGCGGGTCGGAAGCGCGGCCGCAGCCGGAGGAGCGGCGCTCCGCGCCGGCCCCGATCTGGTCGCGCCCGCCCACCACGGGGAGCGATCGCACTGCGTCTCCGCCGTCGGCGCGCCCGTATGAAGCTCGGCCGCAGCCGGAGGAGCGGCGCTCCGCGCCGGCACCGACCTGGTCGCGCCCGCGCTCAAGCGGCGGTGGAGGGGGCGGGGGTGAGGGTGGGACCGTGCGTTCGGCGCCATCCTCCCGGTCGGGCCGTTGGAGTGGATTCAGCAGGAGCAGTGGCGGTGGCGGGGGCGGCGGCAGCCGGTCGTCAGGCGGCGGCGGTGGCAGCCGGTCGTCGGGCGGAGGTGGGGGCGGGCGCCGGCACTAGCACTGGGACTAGCGTCCCCAATTTCCTCAGGCGACCGTTTGAGCCGTGACTCTCGAGCTCAAACGGTCGCTGCGTTTGTGGGACGGGCTCGCCATGGTCGTCGGCATCATGGTGGGCTCGGGGATCTTCCGCACCCCTGGCCTGGTGGCGGCGCAGCTGGGGCGGCCCTGGCTGACGTTCGTCGCCTGGGCGGCGGGCGGGGCGCTGGCGTTCCTCGGCGCGCTGGTGTTCGCCGAGCTGGCCACCCGGCTGCCGCGCGCCGGCGGCAAGTACGTGTACGCCCGCGCAGCGTTCGGCCCGCGGTCGGGGTTCGTGGTGGGGTGGGTCGAAGCGGTGGGGATCTACGCCGCCGCGATCGCGGCGATCGGCGTCGCGGCGGGAGAGTTCCTGGTGCGGCTCGCCGGCTGGCCTGCGGCCCTGACACCCTGGGTCGGCGTGGGGTTCGTGGCTCTGTTCACCGGCATCAACCTGGTGGGGGTGGCGTCGGGGCGGTGGGTGCAGAACCTGGTCACCGCGGCGAAGGTGCTCGCCCTCGGCGGCGTGGTCGTGATCGCGCTGGTGGAGGGCAGCGGAGCAGGCTGGCACGGGACGCTGCCCGGCGCGCCGCGCGGCCTGGCGGTGTGGGCCGCGCTGGCGGTGGCGTTCCAGTCGGTCATCTGGACCTACTACGGCTACGTGGACGCCGCGAAAATCGCCGAGGAGGTCGTGGACCCGGGGCGCACGCTGCCGCGGGTGTTCCTCGGCGGAATCGCACTGGCGGCGGCCCTGTACCTGCTGCTCAACGCCGCGTTCTTCACCGTGCTGCCGCTGGAGCGGGTGGCGGCCTCGAACCTGGTCGCGGCGGACGCGGCGGCCGCCATGTTCGGGGCCCGGGGCGCCGCGGTGATCGCGGCCCTCGCACTCATCGTCGTATTGGCCTCGCTCAACGGCAACGTGTTCGTGACGCCGCGGGTGCTCTTCGGCCTGGCGCGCGAAGGGCTCGCGCCCGCGGCGCTGGCGCGAGTGAATCGCGGCGGGACGCCGTGGGTGGCGATGCTGGTGGTGGGGGCGGTGGCGATGGGCCTGGCGGCCACCGGGACGTTCGGCCAGCTCCTGTCGCTCGCGATCGTGCTGATCCTGGTGATCGACGGTGCCGTCGTCGTCGCGTTGTTCCCGCTGCGCGCCCGGACGCCGCAGGCGCCGTTCCGGGTGCCCCTGTTCCCGATCCTGCCGGCGCTTTTCCTGTTGATCTACGCCGCGCTGCTCGTGGGGAGCGTCGTAGCGCAGCCGGGGTTGGTGGCGATCGCGTTCGGCGTGCTGGCGGCGGCCTACGGCCTCAGCTACGTCGCCGGAGCCGCCTTTGCTTCCCCCCCACGCGGTCCCAGCGCCAGCGCCCACGCCGATCCCAGCAGCAGCCCGCCGACCACATCCGAGAGGTAGTGCACGCCGAGGTAGACGCGGCTCCAGGCGACGAGGAGCGCGATCGCAACGGCGGCGCCGACGAGCAGGCGGCGGACGTCGGGGCGCGGCTCGGTCCGGGAAGCGACGAGCGCCAGCGTGAGCCAGCAGGCGCTGGCCGCCGCCGCATGGCCGCTGGGGAAGCCGAACGACGCCGGCTCGGCGATGATCGCGTTGGCGGGCCGGGGGTGGTGGAGCAGCAGCTTGACCAGCGAGTCCGTCAAAAACGCGCCTACCGGCGCGGCGATCAGGGCGGCGATCCGCTCGCGGTGCCCGGTGCCCGCGGCGTAGAGCACGGCGATCACGACCGCGAGACTGACGATCGGGTCGCTGCCCAGCGACGTCACATAGACGGCGATGTGGCTGAGGGTGGCGTCCCGGTTCACCGCCACCGCGGCGGCGATGGCGCGGTCGGGCCCAGCGGTCCAGTCCGCCGCCACCGCGGCCGAGAGCGCGACGAACGCTGAGGAAAAGCCCAGGGCCATCTTCATCGCCATAAAGTGGCGCCTCCCGGCGCGGTTCGGGTAGGAGTCATCGGCCGGGGGGCCGGCGGTTAGATTTCCCGCATGCCCCGCCTCGCCATCGCCCAAATCCGCCCCTCCAAGGGTGAGTACGCCGCCAACGTGGCGCGGATCGGCGGGGTGCTGGCGCAGATCGCTGGCGTCGAGCCCAAGGTCGACCTGCTGATCACCCCGGAGACCTCCACCTCCGGCTATTTCGTCGAGGGCGGGGTACGGGACGTCGCCGTCACCGCGGGCACCCTGGCCCGCGACCTGGCGGAGCTGCACCGCGCCACCAAGGCTGCGCCGCTCGACGTCGCCATCGGCTTCTATGAGTTGTTCCAGAACCACTACTTCAACTCCTGCCTGTACGCGACGCTCGGCGGCGGCGGCGGCAAGAAGCCCGAGGTCCGGCACGTGCACCGCAAGGTGTTCCTGCCCACCTACGGGGTGTTCGACGAGGAGCGGTTCGTGGATCGGGGGCAGGGGATCCAGGCGTTTGACACCGCGTTCGGCGCCCGCGCGGCGATTCTGATCTGCGAGGACGCCTGGCACTCGTTGTCGGGCACGATCGCAGCGCTGGACGGCGCGCAGCTGATCATCGTGCCGAGCGCCTCGCCGGCCCGCGGCTCGGGAGCGGCGGACGACGGCGTGCGCCTGCCGGCGAGCGTGGTGCGCTGGGAGCGCGTGATCCGCGGGCTCGCCGAGGAGCACGGGGTGTTCGTCGCCTACGCGAGCCTCGTCGGGTTCGAGGGCGGCAAGGGATTCCCCGGCGGCTCGCTCGCCGTGAGCCCGATGGGGGAGATCATCGTGCGCGGCCCGCTGTTCGAGGAAGCGGTGCTCACCGTGGACCTGAACTTCGACGAGCTGACCCACGCCCGCGCGGACTCGCCCTTGCTCTCGGATCTGCAGACGGTGGTTCCGCACCTCATCAAGAACCTCGGGAAACGGGAAACGGGAAACGAGAATCGTAAGCGCCCGACCGTAAAGTTCGACCCCGCGAGGGACGGCCTCAGCACAAAGTCGCGTTTCCCGATTCCCGTTTCTCGTTTCCCGATTATCGGAGGCGGCGGCCGCGACGATCCCCTGCAGATCGACGTGGAGCTCGCCCGGCGCTGGCTGGTGAGCTTCCTGCGCGACGAGGTGGTGGTGCGCCGCGGCTTCAAGAAGGGGATCGTCGGGCTCTCGGGCGGCGTGGACTCGGCGCTCACCGCGTATCTGGCCGCCGAAGCGCTCGGGCGGGAGAACGTCGTCGGCGTGCGGATGCCCTACCGCACCTCCAGCCGCGACAGCCTCGAGCACGCCCAGCTGGTGATCGACAAGCTCGGCATCCCGTCCGTGACCGTGGACATCAGCGCCGCGGTCGACGGCTACATCGCGCAGGTGGGCGGGGAGCGGGCGGTGGACCCGGGCCGCAAGGGCAACGTGATGGCGCGGGAGCGGGCGATCGCGCTCTTCGATCTCTCGGCGAAATACCAGGCTCTGCCGCTCGGCACCGGCAACAAGTCCGAGCGGCTGCTCGGCTACTTCACCTGGCACGCCGACGACTCGCCTCCCGTGAACCCGCTGGGCGACCTGTTCAAGACGCAGGTGTGGGCGCTGGCGCGGCACATGGGGGTGCCCGAGGTGATCCTTTCCAAGCCCGCGACGGCCGATCTGATCCAGGGCCAGACCGACGAGGAGGACTTCGGCATCTCTTACCAAAAGGCGGATCGCATTCTCTATTTCCTGATTCGCGGCTTCCGGCCCGAAGAGATCGTGGCCCGCGGCTTCACGGCGAAGGAAGTGGAGTTGGTGCGCAAGCGGCTCGACTCGACGCACTGGAAGCGCCGCCTGCCGACGGTGGCGGTGATGTCGCAGACGGCGATCGGCGAGTTCTACCTGCGGCCAGTGGACTACTAAGCCC
>CAZXKD010000020.1:0-1737 GCA_964641215.1 uncultured Gemmatimonadaceae bacterium | reverse complement strand
CTAGCTCCCTAGCCCCCCTCGGACCGGCGGACCACTGATGGCCATGAAGGCGCGTCACCCGCGCGAATCCGAGACGGTCATGGCCGAGCTCATGATGCCGCAGCACGCCAACGTCATGGGCAACGTATTCGGCGGGGTGATTCTGTCCCTGGTGGACCGCGTGGCGGCGGTGTGCGCCATCCGCCACTCCAGCCGGCCCTGTGTCACCGTGTCGGTGGACAAGGTGGACTTCAAGGAGCCGATCCACGTCAGCGAGCTGATCACCGCGTACGCGCGCGTCAACTACGCGGGGCGCACGTCGATGGAAGTGGGCGTCAAGATCATCGCCGAGAACGTGCTGACCGGGGCGAGACGGCACACCAATTCCTGCTATGTGACCTACGTGGCGCTGGACGACAACGGCGTGCCGACGCCGGTGCCGCCGATCGTCCCCGAGACGCCCGACGAGAAGCGCCGCTACGACCGGGCGGCGCAGCGGAGAGCGAGTCGGGTGATGGATCGGAGGTTTGATCAGGGACGGGGTGAGTGAGTTCATGAGAGTCGTCCTTGTTCTGTCAGGGGGCGGAGCAAAAGCACTCGCCCACGCCGGCGCCTGGCGGGCGCTGCAGGAAGCCGCAATCACGCCGACGCACATCGTCGGCACGTCGATGGGCGCGGTGGTGGGCGCGGCGTTCGCGGCCGGCGTCACCTACGAGCGGTTCACGACGGCGGGCGGGGCGATCACCCGCAAGGACGTCGCGGCGGTCGATCTGTGCTCCCTTCTCAAGGGCGTGTACGCCCGCAGCCTCCTGAAGCCCGACCCGCTGCGTACCACCATCGCGCGGCTGGTTCCCGCTACCCGATTCGCGGACCTCAAGACTCCCCTCAGCGTGACGGCGACGGATCTGGACTCGGGGGAGCTCGTGCTGTTCGGGTGCGCGGTGAGCGGTGCGCGGGACGCGGGACTGCATGACGCCCTGTATGCCTCCTGCGCTCTGCCACTCTACTATCCGCCTGCCCTGATCGACGGGCGTCGGTACGCCGATGGCGGGTTGCGGGCGGTGTTGCCGCTCGAGCCCGCGGCCCGCATCCCGGCTGATCTTGTCGTGGCGATCAATGTGGGCCCGGGCTTCGACGAGGTGGTCAATCCGGCGCTTCGCCCGTCGGCCGTGCCGGCGCTCGTGCGGGCGCACGGCGAGGCCGAGCGGGTCATGATGGCGGCGCAGACGGAGCGGCAGATCGCCGCGTGGGGGGGGGCACGGCTGGTGGTGGTCAGGCCGGTGAAGGAGAAAGAAGCGACGTTTGCGCTCGATCAGGTGGGGCGCTACATCGAGCAGGGGTACCTAGAAACGAAACGAGCGTTGGAGGCTTGATGCGCGCATCCGAGGTGATGATCCCCGATCCGGTGGTGGCGGCTGCCGGCGCGACCAGCGCCGAAGTGGCGGCCTTGATGCGCGCCAAGAACATCTCGGTAGTGCCGGTCGTGGACAACCCGAAGGACCGGCGCTATCTGGGCACGATCTCGGATCGGGATATCGTGACGCGCTGCGTGGCGCAGGGACATGACCCGCAGGAGTGCTCGGTGTCGGACCACGCCAGAACGGACACGGCGGTGGTTGGCCCCGAGACGGAGCTGAAAGGCTACAAGCTGCCCAAGCAGTTGGACGCGGCCGACCATCACGTACGCGCGACGATCGTTGTGGTGGACGGAGCTCGACGAGTGGTGGGGTTCATTCCGCATCCGGAGGAGGTTCAGGG
>CAZXKD010000019.1:2063-24250 GCA_964641215.1 uncultured Gemmatimonadaceae bacterium | reverse complement strand
GCTCGCCGCGGCCCTGGCCGCGCTCGGGGTCGCCGCCGAGTCGCTGCTCACGCTGATCCGCGGACAGGCGCGCGAGCCGCTCGCCGGCCTGGTGGCCGGGTCGCTGGACGTGGACAAGCTGGACTACCTGTCACGCGACGCCTGGATGTGCGGCGTGCCCTACGGCGTGATCGACGTCGAGCGCCTGCTCGCCTCCCTGACGCTCGCGGCGGATACCGACGGCCAGCCGACGGTCGCGGTGCACGAGAAAGGGCTCGCCGCGCTCGAGTCGCTGCTGTTCGCCAAGTACCAAATGTACCGGAACGTGTATTGGCACCACGCCGTGCGCAGCGCCACGGTGATGTTCAAGCGGCTGGTGAGGCGCGCCCTGGCCGACGGGCACCTTCGCGCCGAGGACGTCGCGGTGGCGACGGACGACGCCCTGCTTCAGGACCTGCAGCGGCGCGACGCCACCGGCCTGGCGCGCGCGTTGCGGGAGCGCCGGCTCGCCAAACGGGCGTTCGACGCGCCCGCGACCGACCTCCCGGACGCTACCGCTGAGTGGCCCGCCGGCGACCCCGACCTGCTCGAGCGCGTGGAGGATCGCCTGGCGTGCGAGGTAGGCCTGACGCCGGGAGAGTTGTTCCTCGATTTCCCCGTCAAGCCCGACATGCTGGGGCTCGATCTCCCGCTGGTGCGGCGCGACGGCAGCGTCGCTCAGCTCGCCGGCGGCGCGGCCGCCGCCCACCTCGGCCTCCCCCGCGTGGCGGCCGAGCTCTACCGCTCGGCGCGGCGACTGCGGGTCTTCACGCTGCGGCCGGCGGCGGTGCCGGAGCAGCCGCTCATTGCGCTGGTCTGCGCGCCGCGTGATGACGTGACGGCACGCCTGGAACAGGGCCGGGCGCTGCTCTAGTGTGGCCGAGTGGCGGCCGCCATTGCGGCCGTGGTGTCGGCCTCGGGCTGCTCGACCGCATCAATGCGCACGATGATGGCGGTGATGTTGTCGAGCCCGCCGTGACGGTTCGCCTCCCCGACGAGATCGTCGACCTGCTCCTGGGGCATCCGGTCGGCGTGCAGGACTTCCGCTAGCTGGTGATCCTCGAGCATGCCCGTCAGCCCGTCCGAGGCCAGCAGGAATAAATCGTTCGGTCGCACCGCGCCGGCGTAGACGTCGGGCATCACGTCGCTGTTCGCCCCCACGCAGCGCGTGATCACGTTGCTGTAGGGATGGGTGCGCGCCTGCTCCGGTGTGAGGTAGCCGGCGTCCACCTGCTCCTGGACGTAGGAGTGGTCCTTGGTGAGCTGGGTGAGCTTGCCCTCACGCAGCAGGTAGCAGCGGCTGTCGCCCACCTGGCCGATCAGGAACCGGGTGTCGTAGAGCACCAGCGCGGTGACCGTCGTGCCCATGCCGCGCTTGTCGTGCTCGGTCAGGGTGCGCTGGAAGATCGCGGTGTTCGCCGCGCGGATCGACACGCGCATCCGCTCCGCCACTTGATCGTCCCCCAGCCCCTTGAGCGAGCCGAGGTCGCGCGCCACGAACCGGACCGCCATCTCGCTCGCCACTTCGCCGGCCGCATGGCCGCCCATCCCGTCGGCGACCACGAAGATGCCCCGGTCGGGGACCATGATGTAGCTGTCCTCGTTGCCCGAGCGGATGATGCCGACATCGGTGCGACCGGCGCAGGTGATGTGCACGCGTGCCCGCTAGACCAGGAACCAGTAGACGAAGGTCGCGGCGCCGAGCACCAGCACCGCGGCGCTCGCCCCGCATCCCTTGCCCTTCTTCTGTTGAGCGGCGGGCGGGCCAGGAGGCCGCTTGGGGACAGGCTTGGCGGCCCGTGCCCGCTTGGCTGGTACCGCGGGAGCCACGGGCACCGGCGCCTTCGGGATCGCCTTCATGACCTCCATCACCTTGGTGCCGCCCCCCTTGGCCACACCCAACGCGTCGTCGGCGCTGGTCGGATCGAACAGGACCTGCACGTTCCCGAATCGCACCAGGGCTCCCGGCGCGAGCGGCGCCTCCCCCTGCACTCGCTCGCCGTCCACGAACGTGCCGTTGGTCGAATCCAGGTCCACCAGCACCCAGATGCCCTCGCGACGCTGCAGCTTCGCGTGCGACGTCGAAACGGACTCCTCCGGCAGGTGGACGTCGTTGTAGTCCGCCCGGCCGATGTTGACGATCGGCGTCCGGATCGGGACCCGCTGGCCCTTGAGCGCCCCGCTGCGCACCACCAGGTGCGCCAGCGGAGCGGCGCCGCCTGAGGACTGGGAGGGGGGGCCCGGCGGAGCGGCGAAGGCGGTGTTGCGGAGCTTCTGGCCCGCCCCGGCAGGGGGCGGGAGCGGCGCAGCCGCAGGAGGAGAGGGAGGGCGGGCGGAAGCGGGCGCCGTAGGGCGGGGTTTCTCAGCCTGGGGCCCGGCCTGCGGCGCGCTAGCGGCCGGCCCCGGCGGAGGGCCCGGCACTGGCGCCGCCAGATCGGCGTAGAAGCGGAATTTTTCCTCGCCGATCCGCAGCACGTCGCCCCGCGCCAGGACCCGCTGCCCCTGGACCCGCTCCTCGTTCACGAACGTCCCGTTGGTGCTGGAATCCACAAGCAAGTAGCCCTTGGGGGAGGCGACGATCTCGGCATGACGCCGCGACACGTCCTTGCCCGGCACCACGACATCGGAGCCTGCCTCGCGCCCGAACACCAGTGAAGGTCCGGTGATCGTGTACTCGCGGCCGTCGGTGAGGCACACGACCCGGCCACCGGTGGTGCCCGTGGGCTTGCCGGCCCCGCTCGCTGGAACGGTCGAGGGCGGCGCCATCGGCTCGGGGACCTTCATGGCGGAGATGTACTGGGTGCTGCCGCTGCGGCGCTCATCCACGAAGGTGAGCTCGTGGCCCGCGACCTGGACCTTGTCGCCGTGCAGTAACGGTGTCGGCTCGGCCCCTAGGCGAACGCCGTTGATCATCACCTCCGCCTCGGGGGCAGCCTTCCGGATCACCACCTGGCCGTCGGCCAGGCCCTGGACCACGGCGTGCCGGGGGAGCAGGCCGGCGCCGCTCAGCTGGATGGCGCTGCCAGCATCGCTGCCGAGGAACACCTCGCCCGCCGGGATGGTGAATCGCTTCCCGCCGAGTTCAAGCAGAGACATCGCGTGATCTCCTACCGGATCCAGGCCGAGCCGGAAGTTACGGCCGGCGCCGTAACCGCGCAAGGAAACACAGCTTACGGGCGTTGCTCACCGCGCAGGCGTGGGCGCCGTCACGGATTCCTCAAGACCGATGAGCCCGCGCTGCAGCCAGCGCCCGAACACGAGCGAGCCAAACCCGACCGTCGCATAGCTGTTGATGAACCGCCAGATGAGGGTGTAGGTGGGCAGGCGCGACGGACCCACATAGATGTGCATGACGGTCGCCGAGAGAACCTCGGCCAGCCCGGCCGAGCCGGGGGTGGGCGCGAAGTAGAGCAGGAACGTGATGAACGTCTGCAGCAGGAGAATGTCGACGAAGTTGGCGGGAATGTTGAGCACCCGCAACGTCACATACCCGGCGAGCAGCTTGTTGGCATGCGACGGACCCGAGAGCAGCACCGCCCAGAAAAGCGCGAGCCAACCTTTGGGGCTCGCGAACGCCACCAGGCATTCGTGCGCGCGGTCGATGCCCGCCCGCAGCTGCTCCAGGCGAGCCGAGATGCGACCGCTGCGACCGCCCAGACGTGTCGCCGCCCACTGCACACCGTCGCGGATCGCGCGCGGAAACGCCATCATCGTGATCATGACGACGCCGAGGGCTCCGAAGATCGTGAGACTGGTGCGGAACAGGTCGTAGTAGGTGACCCCCAGCGCCACCTTGTGCTGGGCGAGCGACCTGCCCGCCCCGAAGTAGATGGCCAAGGGGCCGGCGATCGCGAAGAAGGCCACGGTCGCCACGAAGGTCATGAAGGTGGAGGTCATCGCTTCCGGGAGGCTCACCCCGGCGCGCTTCATCGTGTACATCATCATCGGCCCCGCGCCGCTCTGGAACGGAGTCAGGTAAGCGCCCCAGGCGCTCATCCCCCCCGAGACGATCATGTCGCGCACCCGCACACCGGGATGAACGTGCCGGCACACCACCCACAGACGCAGGCCGCCCCCGATCCAGTCCATGGAGGCGAGACCCAGCCCCACCACTATCCATATCCAGCGGAGGTGCAGCAGGGGCGCGACCACCGCCGGCAGGTTTTCGCCATAGGCGACCAGCACGACGACGACACCGACCAGGGAGATGAGCGCGAAGAGCTCCAGCCCGCGGCGGAGCAGCCGCGGCGTAAGGGCGAGGGCCATGGGGGGGCAAAGTACCGGTGGCCGGGGCCCGGGGCCAGGTGTCCGGGGCTTCCCACCCGGGCCGACGCAGTCGGGCCCCTGTCCCCGTGCCCCTGTTATGTTACAAGGTTATGCGGGCGCCTCCCGATCGCGTCGTCTTGCGCAACGTGCGCCAGCACAATCTCAAGGGCATCACCGTCGAGATCCCGCGGCGGGCGCTCACGGTGGTGACGGGACCCTCCGGCTCGGGCAAGAGCTCCCTGGCCTTCGACACCCTCTACGCCGAGGGCCAGCGCCGCTACATCGAATCCCTCTCCACGTACGCCAAGCAGTTCCTGGAGCGGATGCCCAAGCCGCACCTCGACGCTCTGGAGGGGCTGTCCCCCGCCGTGGCGATCGAGCAGAAGAACCCCACCACTTCGAGCCGCTCGACCGTCGGCACCGCGACGGAGATCTACGACTACCTGCGCCTGCTGTGGGCGCGCGTCGGCACCCCCTACTGCCGGACCTGCGGCGCGGTCGTGAAAGCGGACACGGTGCAGGACGTGGTGGACACGCTGCTCGCCGCCCCGCCCGAGGACGCGTTGCTCGTCACGTTTCCCCTGCCGGCGAGCGCCCACCGGCCGGAGGTGGCGGTGGCGGCCCAGCTGCGGGCGGCGGGGTTCGTGCGCGCGCAGGTCAACGGCGCTGTCCTGCGACTGGACGATCCTGAAGCCGAGCGACAGGTCCGCGACGCCGGCGAGGTGCTGGTGGTGGTGGATCGACTCGCCGCCGTCGACGCCAACCGCGGTCGCCTCGCCGATGCCATCGCCACCGCCTTCGATGAGGGTGAGGGGGTCGCGCTCGCCGTGGCCAATGGAGCGCGGCGACGCTTCTCGGAGCACCCGACCTGCTCGGCCTGCGGCACGCCGGCCCCGCCCCTCACGCCGTCGCTCTTCTCCTTTAATAACCCGCGCGGCGCCTGTCCGGGGTGCAACGGCTTCGGGGCGGTGCTGGAGTACGATGAGTCCCTCATCGTCCCGGACGCCGCCCGCTCGCTCGAACAGGGTGCCCTCGATCCCTGGACCAAGCCGCGCTACGAGGGGCGCCGCCGCGTACTGCGGGAGACCGCCCGCGCCAAGGGGATTCCGTTCGACCGGCCGTGGCGCGATCTCAGCGAGAGGCAGCGGCAGGCGCTGCTCCACGGGGTGAGCGGCCGCTACATCGGGATGTTTCCTTTCCTCGAGCGGCTCGAGGAGAAGCGCTACAAGCAGTACATCCGGGTATTCCTGCGCCAGTACCAGCTCGCCAAGACCTGCCCCGGTTGCGGCGGCGCTCGACTCAAACCGGAGGCCCTGTCGGTTCGCCTCGGCGGCCGGACGATCGCGGAGGCCGCGGCCCTCACGGCCGCCGAGCTGCGGGACTGGCTCGGCCGGCTCGAGCTCGGACCCTTCCAGCGGCGCGTGGCCGAGCACGTGCTGGAAGAGCTGGCCGCCCGTGTCCGCTTCGTGAACGATGTCGGCCTGGGGTATCTGACCCTGGACCGGCAGACCCGGACGCTGTCGGGTGGTGAAGCGCAGCGCATCGCGCTCTCCAACGCCCTGGGCTCGCACCTGGTGGACACACTCTACGTGCTCGATGAGCCGTCCATCGGACTTCACCCGAGCGACACCGACCGGCTGTTGGGCCTGCTGCGCCATCTGGCCGCCGCGGGCAACACGGTGGTCGTGGTGGAGCACGATCCCGCCGCCATGCGGGCCGCCGATTACATGGTGGAGCTGGGGCCCGGCAGTGGCGAGGCGGGCGGGCAGCTCGTCTACCAGGGCCCGGCCGCGCGGGTGCGGGAGGCCGGCACGCTCACCGGCCAATACCTCTCGGGCGAGAAGCGCATCGCCGTCCCATCGGCGCGGCGCCCGGCGGGGCCGCGCTGGCTCTCGATCCGCGGCGCGCGGCTCCACAACCTGGGAGGCGTGGACGTGCGGATCCCCCTCGGCACCTTCACCGTGGTCACCGGCGTGTCCGGGTCAGGCAAGTCCACCCTGGTGCACGACGTGCTGTACCGGCAGCTGGAGCGGCGGCTGCGGGGAGCGCACAGCGCCAAACAACACTTGGGAGAAGCGGTGGGCGTGGTCGAGGCGCTGGAGGGCTGGGAGACGCTCGCCGACGCGGTGCTCATCGACCAGTCGCCCATCGGCCGGACGCCGCGGTCCAATCCAGTAACGTATGTACGGGCGTTCGATGACTTGCGGGCGCTGTTCGCATCCCTGCCGCTCGCCCGCGAGCGCCGCTATACGCCCAGCACCTTCTCCTTCAACGTCGCGGGCGGCCGCTGCGAGGCCTGCGAGGGCGCGGGCCACGTGCTCGTCGAGATGGTCTTCCTCGCCAATGTGTTCGTGCCATGCGAGCACTGCGGGGGCCGGCGCTTCAAGCCGGCGGTGCTCGAAGTGCTCCTCGAGGGCCGGTCCATCTCCGACGTGCTGCAGTGGACGGTGGACGAGGCGATCCACCGCCTGCACCGCCAGCCGCGCCTGACGCGGGCGCTCTGGTACCTGCAACAGGTGGGGTTGGGCTACCTGCGGCTCGGCCAGCCGGCGACTACGCTCTCGGGCGGCGAGGCACAGCGGCTCAAGATCGCCCGCGAGCTGAGCTTGGCGCGGGGGGCGGCGGGGGGGGGGGGGAAGGACGGGGGCGGGCGCCGCCCCCGCGCTCGGACCCGGAACCTGTACATCCTCGATGAGCCGACCACCGGGCTGCACCTCGACGACGTCCGCACGCTGTGCCGGGTGCTGGACCGTTTGGTCGACGCCGGACACACGGTGGTGGTCATCGAGCACCATCTCGACCTCATCAAGCGCGCCGACTGGGTCGTGGACCTCGGGCCGGGCGCGGGCGACGCCGGCGGCCGCGTCGTGGCCCAGGGCACGCCGGAGGACATCGCCCGGGCGCCAGCGTCGCGCACGGGCGGCTATCTCAAGGAGCTTCTCTGAGCCCGCGCCGGGCCGACGTCACCCTGATCGGCGCGACGCTGATCTGGGGCATCGCCTTCCCCGTCGTCAAGGCGGCTCTGGCCTCGAGCACGCCCCTCGCCTTCCTCGCCGTCCGCTTCGCGATCGCGGCCGCGGTGCTCACCCCGTTCACGTCCTTCGGCGCGGCGTTCACGCGACGCGAGCTCGCCGCCGGCGCCCTCCTGGGCGCGATTCTCGGCGGCGGCTTCGCGGCCCAGGTAGTCGGCCTCGTCTATACCACGCCGGCTCGCTCGGCCTTCATCGTCGGCATTTCCTCGGTGCTGGCGCCGGTGGTCGCGTTCCTGGCACTGCGGGTGCGCACCCGGTGGACCGCCTTGGGCGCCCTGCTCCTCGCCGCTGGTGGGATGTATTTCCTCACCGCTCCCGAAGCCGGCGGCTTGAACCGCGGTGATGCGTGGACGCTGCTCACCGCCGTCCTGTTCGGCGGCCAGATCGTGGCGGTGGCCGAGCTGTCGCGGCGCTTCGACGTGGGGCGGCTGGTGTGGATGCAGTCCGCCGGCACGGCCGCGGTCGCGGCGCTGGGCGTCTGGCTGCTCGAAGACGCGCATATCCACTGGAGCGCCGCCTTCGCGGCCGAGCTGGTGTACGCCGCGGTCGGCGCCACCGCGCTCGCGTTGCTGTGGCAGATGCAGGCCCAGCGCTACATGTCGGCGGCCCGCGCGGCACTCATCTTCTGCCTCGAGGCCGTCTTCGCCGCGGGGGCGTCCTGGCTGTGGTTCGGCGAGCGGCTGTCGCTCACGCAGTGGCTGGGTGGCGCGTTGATTCTGTCGGGGATGGTCGTGGCGGAGCTGCCCCAGAGCCCTCAGCGATCAGCCGTCAGCCGTCAGGATGCCGGCGCCGGTTGAAGTCACGGCCCCCGGTGGCCATATTGCGCGACGCGCCGACAGCTGACGGCTGATCGCTGACGGCTCGTGTATTCCCGAGTAGCTCAGTTGGTAGAGCAGCCGGCTGTTAACCGGCGGGTCGCAGGTTCGAGTCCTGCCTCGGGAGCTTCGCTGTCCAGCCCTCACACCGAGGCCAGGGCCGAGCGATGCCCCCCCCGCGCGAAGTCGAAATCCTCCTCGTCGAGGACAATCCCGACGACGCCGAGCTCACCCTGCGGGCGCTTACCCGGCACAATCTCGCCAACCGCATCCACGTGGCCCGCGACGGCGCGGAGGCGCTGGCATTCCTGCTCGGCGACGGCGCCAGCGCCGCCCTCCCGAAGGTCATTCTGCTCGACCTCAAGCTCCCCAAAGTCGATGGCCTGGACGTGTTGCGCCGCATCAAGGAGCATGACCGCACGAAGACGATCCCCGTCGTCGTCCTCACGTCGTCGCGCGAGGAGCCCGATATCGTCAGGAGTTACCACCTCGGGGCCAACAGCTACATCGTCAAGCCGGTGGAATTCGAGGCCTTCGTCCGCGCCGTCGCCGACGTGGGACTGTACTGGCTGCTGCTGAACGAGCGTCCCCCTCCCCCCCCCCCTCCTCCTCCTTCCGGGCGCCGATGACCTCCCCGCTGCGGATCCTCGTCGTCGAGGACAACGTGGCCGACGCCGAGCTCATCGTGCGCGAGCTGAAGCGGGCCGAGCTGGCGTGCGTCACCGAGCGCGTCATGACGGCCACCGAGTTCACGAGAGCCCTCCACGATTTCCTTCCCGACCTGGTGCTCGCCGACTTCCGCCTGCCGTCGTTCGGCGGGCTTCAGGCGCTCCGCCTCCTGCAGGTGGAGCGCCCCACGATCCCGCTGATCATCGTGACGGGGACCCTGGACGAGGAGACGGCCGCGGAATGCATCAAGCTCGGCGCGACCGACTACCTCCTGAAGGACCGCCTGGTCCGCCTCGGCCCGGCGGTGCGGGTGGCGCTGGCCCTCAAGCAGTCCCGGGAGGAGCAGGCCCGGGCCGAGGACGCGCTGCGCCGCAGCGAGGCCAGCCTCGCGAAGTCTCAGGAGATCGCCCATCTGGGCAGCTGGGAGCTGGACCTCAGCGACCTCGACGACGTCGATCGCAATCCCCTGTGGTGGTCCGACGAGGTCTATCGGATCTTCGGCCATCCGCCCCGGGCGTTCCCTGCCTCCAACGAGGCGTTCTTCCAGGCCGTGCACCCCGACGATGTCCCGCGCATTCGGGAGGCGGTCGCCCGCACCCTGCGCGAC
This sequence comes from uncultured Gemmatimonadaceae bacterium, assembly GCA_964641215.1. Taxonomy (GTDB): domain Bacteria; phylum Gemmatimonadota; class Gemmatimonadetes; order Gemmatimonadales; family GWC2-71-9; genus 13-1-40CM-70-15. The sequence goes on along the minus strand of CAZXKD010000019.1, from coordinate 14,843 downwards.
GGCGTCCCCTACTCGCTCGAGCACCGGATTCTCCTCCCCGACGGCCGTGAGCGCATCGTGCACGAACAGTCCATCCTGATCCGGGACGAGACCAATCGCCCGGTGCGGCTGGTCGGGACCGTGCTGGACGTGACGGAGCGCAAGCGCGCCGGGGAGCTGCAGGCAGCCACGTTCCGGATCGCGCAGGCGGCGCTCGCCGCCCCCACGCTGCAGGAGCTGCTGCCCGCCATCCACGCGATCATTCAGGAGCTGATGCCGGCCACGAACTTCTACGTCGCCCTCTACGACGAGGCGACCCGGATGATCCGCTTTCCGTACTTCGTGGACGAGGTCGACCGCGCCTTCGGCCCGAAGCCGTTCGGCAAGGGACTCACCGAGTACGTGATCCGCACCGGCCAGCCGTTGCTCGCCACGTCCGATGTGTACCATGAAATGGAGCGCCGCGGCGACGTCGAGCTGATCGGCGCCCCGTCCTTGGATTGGGTCGGCGTGCCGCTCAAGCTGGGGGAGCAGACCATCGGCGTGCTGGCGGCGCAGACCTACACCGAGGGGGTGCGCTACGGCGCGCGCGAGCGCGACATCCTCCAGTTCGTCTCCACCCAGGTGGCGCAGGCCATCGAGCGCAAGCACGCCGAAGACCAGCTCAAGCAGAGCGAGGCCGAGTACCGTGTCCTGTTCGAGGCCAACCCTGAGGCGATGTGGGTCTATGACCGCGAGACGCTGCGGTTCCTCGCCGTCAACGACGCCGCCGTCGCCCGCTACGGCTGGTCCCGGGAGGAATTCCTGCGGATGACGATCCGCGATATCCGCCCCGAGGCCGACCAAGCCAAACTCGAGGCTCTGCTGGCCCTCCCCGCCGATCAGCCGGCCGCCCACCGCGGGATTCGTCACCGCCGCAAGGACGGCAGCCTGATCGACGTGGAGATCCTGGCCAACGCCATCATCCTGGCCGGCCGCCAGGCCCGCCTCGTGCTGGCGAAAGACGTGACCGAGCGGCTGCGACTGGAGGAGCAGTTGCGGCGGGCCCAGAAGATGGAAGCCGTCGGGCGGCTCGCCGGCGGCGTCGCCCACGACTTCAACAACATTCTCACCGCGATCATCGGCTCGGCCGAGCTGCTCATCGAGGACCTGCCGGAACGACACGAGCACCGCGTCGACGCCGAAGAAATCCGGCGCGCCGCCGAGCGGGCCGCGGACCTGACCCGCCAGCTCCTCGCCTTCAGCCGCCAGCAAGTGCTGGCCCCCAAGGTGCTGGACCTCAACGCTGTCGTGCGCGCCGTGGAAAAGATGCTCCGCCGCTTGATCGGCGAGAACATCGAGCTGCGGACCGCCCTCGCCGACGACCTGGGGGCGGTGCGGGCCGATCCCAGCCAGCTCGAGCAGGTGATCCTCAACCTGGTCGTGAACGCGCGCGACGCGATGCCGCGCGGCGGCAAGTTGACGATCGAGACGGCCAATACCGATCTCGACGAGCAATACGCCAGCGACCATGTCGCCGGCAGCGCCGGCCGCCACGTGCTCCTCGCCGTCACCGACACCGGCACCGGCATGGACGAGGCGACGCGGGCGCACCTGTTCGAGCCGTTCTATACCACCAAGGAATTCGGCCGTGGCACCGGGCTCGGCCTCGCGACGGTCTATGGAGTCGTCAAGCAGAGCGGCGGCTACATCTGGGTCTACAGCGAGCCGGAGCACGGCGCCACCTTCAAGATCTATTTGCCGCGGGTGGATGAGCCCCCCGAGCCGCTGGTCGCCGCCGAACCAGGGGGCGTCCGGGCGGCGGCCCGGGGAAGCGAGACCATCCTGCTGGTCGAGGACGAACAGATCGTCCGCAGCCTGGCGCGCCGGGTGCTGACCCAGCAGGGCTACACCGTCCTCGAGGCCCCGGCCGGAGCGGAAGCACTGGCCTTGTCTGACGCGCACGCCGGTGAGGTCCACCTGCTGCTGACCGACGTGGTGATGCCCGGCATCGGGGGCCGCGAGCTGGCCCGGCAGCTCGCCACGCGGCGCCCGCGCGCCCGCGTGCTCTACCTCTCCGGCTACAGCGACGACGCCATCGTCAGCCACGGGCTGCTCGATCCCGGCACCTTCTTCCTGCAGAAGCCGTTCACGCCGCAGGCGCTGACCCGCAAGGTGCGCGAGGTTCTCGACGCCGCCGGGTGAGCACGTCGGGGGCTGGCGGATCGCCGCACCTCGCTCTATTCTCGCCAGCGGCGATCGTGGACCCCCTGCCCTCCGACCCCAGAGCTGCGGCCGAGCCGGCTGACGCCGCCCCGTTGACGCGCGGCCGCGAGGCGCCCGCCGGCGCAGAGCAGCAGCTGCGCGAGACGCTCTCGCTGCTGTCGGCCACGCTCGAATCCACCGCCGACGGCATCCTGGTCGTGGACCGCGAGGGCCGGGTGGCCAGCTTCAACCGCAAATTCGCCCAGCTGTGGCGCCTTCCGGACGGGCTGCTGACCTCGCGCGACGACGACCGGCTGATTGCCTACGTGCTGGAACAGCTCACCGACCCCGCAGGCTTCGTCGCCAAGATCCGGGACCTGTACGGGCGGCCGGAGGCTTCGAGCTTCGACGTCCTGGCCTTCAAGGACGGCCGGGTCTACGAGCGCTACTCCCAGCCGCAGATGATCGGCGGGCAGGCCGTGGGCCGGGTCTGGAGCTTCCGCGACGTGACGGACCGGCGGCGGGCCGAACGGCTGCAGCAGGCCACGTATCGCATCGCGGATGCGGCGAGCGGCGCCCAGAGCCTCCAGGACCTCCTCGCCGCGGTGCACCGCATCGTGGGCGAGCTCATGCCAGCCGCCAATTTCTACGTGGCCCTCTACGACGACGCCACGCGCATCATCAGCTTCCCCTACTTCGTGGACGAGGTGGACGACGCGTTCGCGCCCAAGCCCTGGGGCAAAGGGCTCACCGAGTACGTCATCCGCACGGGGCAGGCGCTGCTCGCCACCCCCGAGGTGTATCGGGACATGGAGCGTCGCGGCGAGGTCGAGCTGATCGGCGCTCCGTCCCTCGACTGGGTCGGCGTGCCGCTCAAGATCGGGGATACGACCATCGGCGTCCTCGTCGTGCAGACCTACACCGAGGGCGTGCGCTATGGCGAGCGCGAGCGGGACATCCTCCAATTCGTGTCCACTCAGGTCGCGCGCGCCATCGAGCGCGCCCGTGCCGACGAGCACCTGCGGCGCAGCGAGATCCGCTATCGCCTGCTGTTCGAGTCGAACCCGGAGGCGATGTTCGTCTACGACCCGAGCACCCTGCGATTCCTCGCCGTCAACGAGGCCGCGGTGGCGCGCTACGGCTGGTCGCGCGAGGCGTTCCTGGGGATGACCCTGCGCGACATCCGCCCACCCGAGATCGCCAGGGCCGAGGCGGCGCCCGGCGCCCAGGACCGCGGCCTGGCCAGCGTCAGCGACACCAAGCACCGGAAACACGACGGTAGCCTCATCGACGTGGAAATCCTGTCGGACTGGATCGAGTTCGAAGGCCGGCGCGCCCGGCTCGTGCTCGCCAAGGACGTCACCGAACGGCGCCGCCTCGAGGAGCAGCTGCGCCAGTCCCAGAAGATGGAGGCCATCGGCCAGCTCGCCGGTGGCATCGCGCACGACTTCAACAACCTGCTCACCGCCATCCTCGGCTTCTGCAGCCTGCTGGAGCGCCAGGTCGGCGCCAACACGCAGATGCGCGGCGACGTCGCCGAAATCCGCCACGCGGCGGGGCGCGCCGCCGAGCTCACGCGCAAGCTGCTGGCCTTCGGTCGCCGCCAGATGCTCGCGCCCCGCGTGCTCGACCTCAACGACCTCGTCGTCGACCTGGACCGGATGCTGCGACGCGTCATCGGCGAGCCCATCGAGCTCGTCACCCAGCTCGACCCCGCCCTGGCTCCCGTGAAGGCCGACCTCGGCCAGCTGGAACAGGTCATCTTGAACCTCGTCGTCAATGCCCGAGACGCCATGCCGCACGGCGGACGGGTCACCATCCAGACAGCCAACATCGATGCGAGCGAGCCCTACTCCGAAACCCATGGGCCGATCATCCCGGGCCGCTACGTCCTGCTCGTCGTCTCCGACACCGGCACCGGGATGGATGACGAGGCCAAGGCTCATCTGTTCGAGCCTTTTTTCACTACCAAAGAGGTCGGCAAAGGCACGGGGTTGGGACTGGCCACCGTGTACGGCATCGTGAAGCAGAGCGGCGGCTACATCTGGGTCTACAGCGAGCCCGGCAGCGGCACGGCGGTCAAGATCTACTTGCCCAGCTGTGACCAACCCGTCCACCCGGCCGCGCGCCCAGCGGTGCTGAATGGGCTGCCCACGGGCACAGAGACGGTGTTGATCGTCGAGGATGCCGATGCGATCCGCTCGCTCGCTCGGAAAGTGCTCACTGCCCAAGGGTACACGGTCTTGGAGGCGCCCGACGGCGCCGCCGCCCTCCAGATCGCCCAGCAGCACGCGGGTCTACTGCATCTGGTCCTCACCGACGTCGTCATGCCGGGCATGAGCGGGAGAGAGCTCGCGCAGCGCCTGGGTCCACTGCGCCCGCAACTCAAGCTGCTGTACATGTCGGGCTACACTGGGGATGCCGTGGTGCACCGCGGCGTCCTCGAGGACGGCTTCCCGTTTCTGGCCAAGCCATTCTCCCCCGAGGACCTGGCAACGAAGGTTCGCGATGTTTTGGACGGTCGGCCCTAGCCATGTCTCAGCGCATTGAACCCAAATAAACACCAAAAAACAAGCAAGAATGGGCACTAATGAGCGATTGGGCGCTCACTTTTTGTGGTAATGCCTTTACTGACAGCGTGTTACGGTGGCGCAAGCCCGGGAGACGCGCAGTAACTATATATGGACAAATAGTTTGACTCATACGGCGTCGCGGCGACGCGTCACCCCCAGTAAATTGCCCAATGCCTCTGCACCCCCTGTACGGCCATGAGGGGATCCGCAACCGGCTGGCAGGCGCCATCGCCTCCGGCCGGTTGCCGCAAGCGCTCCTGTTTGAAGGCCCGCACGGAGTCGGCAAACAGCGGCTGGCGCTGTGGCTCGCCCAATACCTCCTCTGTGAACAACCGGGACCGCGCGAACCGTGCGGCGAGTGTCGTAGTTGCCGACTCGCGCTAGGACTCCAGCACCCGGACTTGCATTGGTTCGTACCGGTCGAGTTGAGCAAGAAGGGCACGGACGCCGACAAGCAGGTCGACCTGGTCGAGGAGGCGCTGGTCGACGCCATGGCGGCGCGCCGCAATCAGCCTCTGAGCCAGGCCGCGTCCGGCCTCGCCAGCCACGGCATTGCCTCCGTGCGACTGCTGCTGCGAAGGCTCGCTCTTACACCGGCCATGGGCCCCCGCAAGGTCTTCATCATAGGGGAGGCTGAGCTCCTGGTGCCGCAGCAGGGGGCCGAGGCCGCCGCCAACGCGCTGCTCAAGGCGCTGGAGGAACCGCCGGTCAGCGCGGTCTTCGTGCTCACCGCAACCGAGCCCGAGGCCCTGCTGCCGACCATCCTGTCTCGCGTCGTGCGAGTAAGATTGGCAAGGCTCACAGACAGTGTCGTGGCATCATTCGCTCAGCACGAGATGAAAACCGGAGCCAGCTCATCGAAACTGCAGGAAATGGCCTCAGCCGCCGAGGGTTGCATTGGCAGGCTACTTGCCTCACCTGGGGGCCAGGCAGGGGGGGAGGGGGGCGGGGCAGGGGGAGCGGAGTCGTATCTCGAGGCCGTCCGCTCTGACGCCACGAGCCGCCATGCCTACGCGCTGCGACAGCCCGCATACCAGGCGCGGGGCGGCTTCACCGACATGCTAGACGCCCTACTCGAACGTTTGCGCACAGAAGTGCGGGCGGAGGGGGCGAAGAGCGGAGGGGGGAGAAAGGGAGATACGCTCGTGGAGGCGCTCACCCGGGTGCTCGACGCTCGGGAGATGGCGCAAGGCAATGTGAACCCCCAGCTCTTGACCGCCGTTCTGTCTCTAGACCTGGCGGAGAAGGGGACGGGAGCGAGGGGGGGGGAGGGAACGGCGTGAAGCTCAGCCATCTGGACGCGTCCGGTCGAGCCCGGATGGTGGATGTGGGCGATAAGCCGATTACGGCTCGCACGGCCGTGGCTGAAGGCGCGATCAGGATGTCCGCCGACGCCTTTCGCCTCGTCACAGAGGAGGCGATTGCCAAGGGGGACGTGCTCGCGGTGAGCGAGGTGGCGGGAACCCTCGCAGCGAAGCGGACCGCGGACCTGATCCCGCTGTGCCATCCAGTCGGTCTCGACCACGTCGAGGTCGAGGCCAGTCTGGACGAGCGACTCCCGGGCGTCCGCGTGCGTGCGGCGGCCCAGGTCGTAGGCAAGACCGGTGTGGAGATGGAAGCGCTGACCGCGGTGTCGGTCGCGCTGCTGACGGTCTACGACATGGTGAAAGCTTCCGACCGAGAGATGGAGATCCTCGGCGTGCGGCTGGTGGAGAAGACCGGCGGGACCCGTGGGGATTGGCATCGAGATGTCCCCCGGGTAACTTGACCCACCGCCCGCCACACTTGATCGGCAGTTGACCGGGGCGCGCCAGTGTAGTGGTGCGGAACCGGTCGACTCATACAAGAGAGGGCTATGCATACGAAAACCCAGAAACTGATGCTGCAGGGGGGGATGATCCTCCTCGGGGCGTTGGTCGTGAGCAGCATCGGCGGTTGGGCTCGACGAGCCACAGCGGACGATCAGCCGGCGCCCCTGACGGCGCCAGGGCTGCTGGGCGAGCTGCGCTCGCTCTCGCAGCAGCTGGAGGCCGCGCGTGGCGAGCTGGCGGTGGCCCGGGTGCAGCTGGAGCGGGCCAACGCCATCATTGAGTATTCCTCCCAGTACGGCATCTCCGCCGACCTGGCGGCGGCGATTTACGATGTCGCCTTGCCCGAGGGCGTCGATCCGAACCTGGCGTTCCGCCTGGTCAAGGTCGAGTCGGGGTTCAACCCCCGCGCCAAGAGCAAGGCTGGAGCGCTGGGGCTGACCCAAGTCCTGCCCAGCACCGCACGGCTGTACGAGCCGGGCCTCACGACGGAGCAGTTGTATGAGCGCGAAACGAGCCTCCGGGTGGGCTTCCGCTACCTGCGGGATCTGCTGGAGCGCTACGACGGCAACTTGGAACGGGCGCTGCTGGCCTACAATCGCGGCCCGGGCAAGGTGGAGGAGCTCCTGGGCGCCGGAAAGGACCCGCGCAATGGTTACTCCACGACGGTCATGAAGGGATACCACCGGCCACGAGTCCAGGCGAGCGAGTAGGCGTCCAGTCGAGAGGGTGCAGTGCGACGCGGCCAGAGCGATGCTCTGGCCGCGTTGGTTTTCAGCAGGCGCGCGCCGCGGCTGAGGACGAGCAGGCGCCCGCCGCCGGGATCTTGAGCACGTCGCCAGCGTGGATCACCGACGCCAGCGTCAGGCCGTTGTAGTCGAGCAGCCGAGTGAGCGAGACGCCGAAGCGCCGGGCGATCTGCGTCGCCGTTTCGCCGGCCCGCACGCGATGCGACCCCCCTTCCCTCCCCCCCCCCCATCCGCCCCCGGTCGCCCCGCCACCCCTGCTGATGCGCCGCACCCGCCCCTCGGGCGGTACGCTCCAGGCGGAGGCCGGCACGATGCGGCCGCTCACCGGGATCATGATCCGCTGCCCCACCCGGAGCGCGTGGGGCCGCAACTGCGGATTGGCGCTCTGTATCATCGTGACTGTGACGCGGTAGCGCCGCGCAATCTCCGACAGGGTCTGCCCCCGCGCCACATAATGATCCAGGAACGTGACGCGCTCGGTCGCGGGGAGCGTGTCGTAGCGTGCCGCCGCGAGGGCGCCGCGGCCGCGCGGCACCCGCACCGTCACTTCGCGGCCGGGGGGCGTGATGCCGCGCACGAACCGGGGATTGAGCTCCAGCAACGCGGCGATGCTCGTATCCGCAAGGCGCGCAACAACATCCAGTCCTGTGGCATCCGGGATCGTGATCTCGTCGAAGACCAGGGGGGGCAGCCGCTGAATCTCCGTGAAGCCGTAGCGATCGGGCTGCTTGGCGATGAGCGAGGCTGCGATGAGCTTGGGGACGTAGTCGCGAGTCTCCCGGCGGAGATAGCGCCGGTCGGCGAGCTGGAAGAAGGTATTATCGGTCAGCGTGTCCTGCTCGCCCGGCAGGCGGGCGACGCCGCGCTCGATCCGGGCGACGCCGGCGTTGTACGCCGCGGCGGCCAGGTACACGCTCCCCAGGCGTTGGACCAGGTCTGAGAGGTACGTGACCGCCGCGTCCGTCGCCTTATAGGGGTCCCGGCGCTCGTCCACCCAGGGATCCACGGTCAGGCCGTACAACCGCGCGGTGCTGGCCATGAACTGCCACATCCCCACCGCGCGGGCCCGGCTGACCGCCGTGTTCGACAGCCCACTCTCGATGAGCGTCAGGTAGATGAGGTCCTCCGGCAGCCCCCGGGTGCGCAGCCGCTCGCGGATCATCCCCTCGTAGCGCCCCAGCCGCGACAGCCAGATCTCGAAGCGGTCCCGGGCGTCGACCTGGAAGAACTCGAGGTATTCCAGGACGCGGCGATTGGTCGCGAACGTGGTGACGTCGATGTCAAAGAGGGGCCGGCCCGGCGTCGGCGCCGCGCCGATGACCTCCTTGCCCTCGGCGCCGAACAGCCGCTCGGCCTCCCGGGCCACCTCCTCGCCGCGCACCGCTGGCGCGGCAGCCGTCGAATCGTGAACGGGCCGGACCAGCGGGCCCAGCGTGGCGGTGCTGTCGGGGCGGCTCCGCCCCGCCAGGCTATCCGCCAGAGGGGGTGGGGAGAGGAGTAGGGGCGTGGCAGCCGGGTGCGCCGAATCGGGCACCCCCTTCGCCGGGGCTGTGGGGGAGGCGGGCACGGATGAGGTGGCAGCAGGTGTCAGTGCCGTCGGCAGGGGGAGGCTATGCCGCGCCCCGCCCCCGCACGCGGCGGCCACCAACACCATGCCGGCCAGGACAAAGCGGGAGATCATCGGGTCGCGAAGAAATTGCCGAGGATACGGTTCGTGGCATTCAGGACCGCCAACGCCGCACCCCGCGGAGGGTCGGACTCGGTCAGATAGCTCCCGACCAGCCGAGAGGCCGTTTCCCGCTCGCGGGCCGACAACGAGACAATCACCACAGTGGCATCGAATGCTCGCACCGCTTTCACCCCCAGTAGCTCGAACCCCATCTTCGTCTGCACCGCTTGCTCCAAGGCCTGGACCGCGGCGGCCGCGCAACAGCGCAATTCACCGGTCTGGGACGTGACGCCGTGACTCTCCCCCACGAACTGCCGTCCGTCCGACCATCCCAGCACAACTCGTGCCTGGCAGCGGCCGCTGGCCAGCCGCTTGAACGCGAAATCCTTGAAGCGCAGCCGTTCCGTCACGCTCCTTGTGCCCTCCCCCCAGTGCTGCCGGCATCGCGTCGCTCAGTCGAACCGCACTTCGATTTGCTGCCGCACCGAGGTGTCCTGCGGCGACGACACGACGTCCACTTCCAGGCGCGGTCGCCCCTGCTCGTCGCGCTCCGCCGAGATCACGAGGATCAGTCCCGACTCGAGCTCCACCTTGACGTGCCGGACATCCGATCGCACCGTCACGTCCCGCACCGTCTCGCCGCGCAGCCGCGCGACCGCCGCCACAATGCGACGCAGGTCCGCTAGGGCGACGGAATTCACGCCAGCCGCTCCGTCAGCAGCTGCGCCAAGGCGGCGTCGGGAATGCGCTCAGCCTGGATGAACAGCGACGACTTCGAGGTGGCCTCCAGCGGATAGAGCGTCCAGAACGATCGCATGCCCTGGTCGCCCGCCGCGCGGAACGAGAGCACCAGCTGCCAGGCCTGGGTGTGCGCGCGCCGCTCCGCGACCGCATCCACGTGCCAAACCTGGTTGTCGTGGGCGATTACCCGCCAGGGCATACGTCACCTCCCCTGATCGGAGGGACCCGAGGATCGCCGAATATGGGTGTAAGTGCAAGTCCCGTCAATCGTTGAGGAGATCGGCGGAGGGGTCAGTCCCCCCGGGTGACGAGCGCCCGGAATCGCCGTGACAGGTCCCGGGTGACCGGACCGGCGCTGCCGCTGCCGATCGTGCGGCCGTCCAGTTTGGACACCGGCACGATCTCGGCGGCGGTCCCCGTGAGGAACACCTCCTGGGCCGTGTACAGATCGTAGCGATTGAGCGGGAGCTGCTCGACGCCGTAGTTCGCCTCCTGCGCCAGCTCGAGGATGGCGTCGCGAGTGACGCCGCGCAGAATCCCTGAATAAGGAGGCGGCGTCCGCAGCGTGCCGTCGCTGACGGCAAACAGGTTCATCCCGCTCGCTTCCGCGACGTAGCCGCCCGCATCCAGCATGATCACTTCATCGACCCCGGCGGCGATTCCCTCCACCTTCGCGAGGATGTGGGACAGGTAGTTGAGCGACTTGATGCGCGGCGAGAGGCTTTCGCGATGATTGATGGGGGTGGCGGCCGTCACGGCGGTGAGGCCCTTCTCATAGCGGTCGGCAGGATACAGGCGGATGGTGTCGACGATGCAGATGATCGAGGGCTTGGGGCACTTGCGCGGATCCAGGCCCAGATCACCGACGCCACGGGTCACGACCAGGCGGATGTACGCGTCCTTCAAGCTGCTGCGGCCCAGGGCCTCCTCGACCAGCGTCGCCATCTCCGGCTGGGGGAGCGGGATGTCGAGCCAGATCGCCTTGGCGGAGCCGTACAGCCGGTCCAAGTGCTGGTCGAGGCGGAACACCCGCCCCTGATAGGCGCGAATCCCCTCGAAGACGCCGTCGCCGTACAGGAGGCCATGGTCGAACACGGAGATGGCCGCGGTGTCGCGGTCGTAGTACTTGCCGTCGATCCACACAACCGTCACCGGGGGGCTCCAGCAGGAGGCGCCGGAATCTGCCTCCGGCGCCACGCCCTGACAACTCCTCGCAGCGCTCGGGTTCCCTGCGGAGGGCATCGGGGGAAGGGGGGGACGGCTCAACGGGAACTGGGCGGCTGGCCGAGCTCCGCCTGGTGCTGGATGATCCGGCCCACCAGCCCGTAGCGGCGCGCCTCTTCGGCGCCCAGCCAGAAGTTGCGTCGCGTGTCCTCCTCGATGCGCTCCAGCGGCTGACCAGTCTGGTGCGCGAACACCCGATTGAGCCGGTCCCGCATCTTGAGGATCTCACGGGCCTCGATCTCGATGTCGCTGGCGGTACCGCCGGCGCCGCCGGCCGGCTGGTGCAGCAGGAACCGCGTGTTCGGAAGGCAATACCGCTCCTCGCGCGGGACCGCGATGTAGATCAAGGCGGCGGCGCTCGCGACCCACCCGGTGCCGACCATCCGCACCCGCGCGCTGAGAAAGCGGACCAAGTCGTGCACGGTATCGCCGGACTCCACGTGGCCGCCCTGGGAATTGATGAACACGGTGATGTCGTCGCTGGACTCGCTGGCGAGCGCGAGCAGCTGGGCCGTCACGTTCGCGGCGAGCCGCTGATTGATCTCGCCGCTGATGATCACGGTGCGCGCCCGGAACAGCCGCTCGGCGACGAGGTTCTGGAGCGTGGTGAGCGACGGCTCGAGGGGACTCAGCTCTTCCATGGAAGCTCCGCAGTGAGGCGGTGACGGTGGCGCCTCCCGAAAGCTGGGGCGCCGCGCCGAAAACTCAATCCCCCGGCGGCGTCGAATCGACGGGGAGGCGCAGCTCGAGCCACTCAACCTGCGCGTTGCGCACGGCGTCACGGACGCGCCGCTCGCGCGGGCTGAGCTCGGCGGCGCCGGTCTTCACCTCGAGGAAGACGACCCGCCTGACGTCCGTGTCGTTCAGCCCGTCGAAGACCACGAAGTCGACGGGGGAGCCGAGGAACCGGGCGTCCTTGGGGTTGAAGGGGAAGCCGGGGAGGTAGGGGACGAGCTGCTCGAAGACCTTGCCGGCGGTGACGGCCAGGCTGCGCTGCAGGGTGTCGCGACGCACGGCGCGGGTGTAGCGCGCCTTCCATAAGAGGAAGGCGAGCACCACCGTGAGGCCGGCGACGACGAGCAGGAGGACGACGGAGGGCTTCACGCGGCGTCAGCTCTTGGGTGGGACGATTCGCTCTGCTTCGCGCTGTTTGGCGAGCAGCCGCTCCGTGAAATCCAGACGTTCCTCCACTTCGCTGAGCCGCGCTTGGACGTCCTCACCTTCGCCGAGTCTGCGCTGCGCCTCTTCAACCTCGCTGAGCCTTCTTTGCACCTCCTCGAGCGCCTGTGCCAGGTCGCGCCTGGAGGCATTCCGCCCGCGGGGCTGCTCGCCGGACACGAGCAGCCGCATGAGGGTCCTGCCGACTGACCCCGCCAGGATGATGACCGCCACGCCGATGGCCCACCCGGGGATTCCGAAAATCGTCTCGTCTCCTGAGATGCGTTGCTCGAGCGCAAGCGGCTCGCGATGAGCCGGCCGGGGATCGAACCCGGGGCCTGCGGATTAAAAGTCCGCTGCTCTACCAACTGAGCTACCGGCTCGTGCTATGCCGGAAAAGAACTTAGCGAGCTAGGCGGTGCGGAGGGAGTGCTTCACCCGCCGAGCAGGCCCCTGACCTCACCTTCTGCTTGGATACGCCGGTCGACGTGCTCCCCGATCTCCCGGGCGCGCTCGAGCCAGGTGGTGAGATCGCTCACCGTGCCGGTGCCCGCGCGCAGCCTGATCATCGCGAGGCGCAGGTTCTCCAGCGCGGCCACGGTTTCGGCCAGACGCCCGCCAGTCTGGCCGCGGGCCCGCAGGGCTTCCGCCTCCTTCTCCAGCCGCTCGACCACCTCCGGCACGTCCCGCACCTG
>CAZXKD010000019.1:0-1963 GCA_964641215.1 uncultured Gemmatimonadaceae bacterium | reverse complement strand
CTGGACGATGAGGATCAGGCCGATGATGCCGGTTCCCGAGAAGGAGAAGGTCGTTCCGGTCTGGTTTACGATTACTTGGCCGCCGAGGGTCATGGCCAGCACCACCATCGTGGAAACCTGCGCGTTTCTGAGGAACGAGCGCACCAGCGGGGGCGCCCGCAGGTCCCGCCCCCGGACCTCGTCCGCGATGCGCGCGATCTCGTCGCCGGTCTGGATGCGCGCGGCCGGGTCCTTCTGGAGGCAATGGTCGATGACCTCGGCCAGCCGGGCGGGCACGTCGGGCCGGGCCACCTGCACGCGGGGCGCCGGGCGCGAGACATGCTGGGTGAGAATTGCCGGCAGGTTGGCGGCCTCGAACGGCGGCCGGCCGGTCAAGGCGAAGAACAGCGTCGCGCCGAGCGAATAGAGGTCGCTGCGCGCGTCCACCGGCTCGCCGCACGCCTGCTCGGGGCTCATGTAACGCGCGGTCCCGACGATCTCTCCGGCCGTGGCGCCGGCGCGACCGCCCACCGCGATGCCGAAGTCGGTGACGAGCGCCCGGTCGGTGGCGCGCTCGATCATGATGTTGTCGGGCTTGACGTCGCGGTGGATCACGCCGCGCTGGTGCGCGTAGGCAAGCGCCCACGCCACTTCCTGCATCAGCTTCGTCGCCAGCCGGGGCGCCAGCGGCCCCGTGCGCTCTACGCGCTCGCGCAGCGTCTCGCCGTCCACGAAGCCCATCACGAAGAACACCAGGTCGCCCCGCTGCTCGACGGTGTGAATCGGGACGATGTTGGGGTGGGAGAGCCCGGCGGCGGTGCGCGCCTCCTGGAGGAAGCGGTCGCGGAATTCGAGGCTCGCCGCGAGGTGGCGCGGCAGCAGTTTGATGGCGACCAGGCGGTCCAGCGCCACGTCGCGCGCCAGCAGCACGATGCCCATGCCGCCCCGGCCCAGCTCGCGCTCGATCGAGTATCGGCCGGCGAGCACCTGCTGGAGCGTCAGGAATTCCGCGCTATAGGACTGGATCACCTGTCAAAAGCTAACCAGGTGTAAGCGCCTCCCGATACTAGATTGCAGGATGACCGGCGCGCCGGCGTCGCCGCGCGGCATTCACATCGCCCTCCTCACCGCCGCGCTGGCCGGCGCAGTGGCGGCGCCCGCCATCCGCAACGGCTACGTCGAGGACGCGCACTGGATCATCGAGCAGCGCCCCCTGCTCGCGCACCCGTCCTCGGTTCCCGCGCTGCTTCTCGAGCCGTACTGGCCCCGCACCTTCGGCGGGGGCGTCTGGCGGCCGGCCGTCCTCGCCGCGTACGCCCTCGATCGCCGCATCAGCCCGAGCGCGCGATGGCTGCACACGGTGGACGTGCTCTGGGCCGCGCTCGCCGCCGGTCTACTCGCCCTGCTCGCGACGCGGCTGGCCGAGCCGACGGTCGGCCTCGCCGCGGGTCTGCTGTTCGCCATCCACCCCGTTCACGTAGAGGTGACAGCGTCGGGGGTGGGGCGCGCCGAGCTGATGGCGGCCGTGGGCGTTGCCGCGGGCCTGCTCTGCGGCCTGCGCGCCCGGACCGACCGGTGGTGGTTGATCGGCGTCGCCCTCAGTGGCGCCTTCGCCATCGCGTCCAAGGAGCACGCCGCCACCCTTCCCGCCGTCGTGCTCCTCGGCGCCGCTGGCCGGGCGGCGCTGGCCCGCGAGGATTGGCGTCCGGCACTGCGGGCCGCGCTTCCGGCGGCGGCGTGCGCCACGGTCCCGATCGTTCTCTATTTCGTGGCGCGCCCACTCGTCACGGGAACCACGTTTGCGGCCGGCGGCATCGCGCCCGGCCTGAAGGGCCTGGGCCCGCCCGCCCGCGCCGCCGCGATGCTCGCCCTGTCGCCCGAGTGGTGGCGCATCCTGTTCGTCCCGATCCACCTCTCGGCCGACTATTCTCCGGCCCAGGTCACCGTCGCCACCGGGTTGTCGCCGTTGCAGCTGCTTGGCTTC
>CAZXKD010000018.1:0-24773 GCA_964641215.1 uncultured Gemmatimonadaceae bacterium | reverse complement strand
ATGCTCCTCGATGACCTGGTTCAGACCTCCAACCGTGTCGCCCAAACGAGCGGCCGGCTGGCGAAGATCGAGCTCCTCGCCGCCCTGTTGCAGCGCGCCGCCGCTGACGAGGTCGAAACCGCGATCGGCTTCCTCTCGGGAGCCCCGCGCCAGGGGCGGATCGGCGTCGGGTACGCGTCCCTCGAGGCTGCACGGGGAGGGAGGGGGGCGGCGCCTCAGGGTTCCCTCGAGCTCGCCGAAGCGGACGCGCTGCTCGAGCGCCTGACTCGGACCACAGGCAAGGGCTCGACACTAGCGAAGGAAGGGCTGCTCCGGGAGCTGTTCGGCCGCGCGAGCGAGGACGAGCAGCAGTTCCTGTTCCGGCTGCTCATCGGCGAGCTGCGTCAGGGCGCCCTCGAAGGCCTGATGACCGAGGCGGTGGCGCGGGCCGCCGGCCTCGATCCCGCCGCCGTCCGCCGGGCCGCGATGCTGGCCGGGGATCTCGGCGCCGTGGCTCGCGCCGCGCTCACTGAAGCGACGGCCGGGCTCGCACGCTTCCGCGTGCAGCTGTTCCGGCCCATCCAACCGATGCTCGCCCAGGCGGCCGAGAACGTGCAGGACGCCCTGACCCGGCTGGGCGAGGCCGCGTTCGAGTACAAGCTCGACGGCGCCCGCATCCAGGTGCACAAAGCCGGCGGCGAAGTGCGCGTCTTCTCTCGCCTGCTCAACGACGTGACCGTGGCGGTGCCGGAGGTGGTGGAGCAGGCTCGGACGTTCGCCGCCCGCGAAGCGATTCTGGACGGCGAAGCGATCGCGTTGCGGCCGGACGGCATGCCCCTGCCGTTTCAGGTGACGATGCGCCGCTTCGGCCGCAAGCTCGACGTGGACCGTCTGCGCACCGAGCAGCCACTGGCGTCATTCTATTTCGATCTCGTCCACGCCGACGGAACGGACCTGCTGGATGAGCCGTACGCCAGGCGGTTCGCGGCGCTCGCCGCGGTCGTGCCCGCCGACTCCCGTGTGCCGCGGCTCGTGACGACGGACGGGCGGGAGGCGGCGGCGTTCTTCGACCGGGCGATTGCCGCCGGCCACGAGGGGCTGATGGCCAAGGCGCTGGGGGCGCGCTACGAGGCCGGCGGGCGCGGGGCGGCGTGGCTCAAGGTGAAGCGGGCGCATACACTCGACCTCGTCGTCCTCGCGGCCGAATGGGGGCACGGCCGACGCCGCGGCTGGCTCTCGAACCTCCACCTCGGCGCCCGCGACGACGTCGGGGGGCTGGAGGGGGGGCAAAGTGGAGGCCTCGTCATGCTGGGCAAGACGTTCAAGGGGATGACCGACGAGATGCTCGCGTGGCAAACCGAGCGGCTGCTGCAGCTCGAGACCAGCCGCGATCGGTTCACCGTCTACGTGCGTCCCGAGCTCGTCGTCGAGGTTGCGTTCGACGGCCTCCAAGCCAGCCGCCAGTACCCGGGGGGGCTGGCGTTGCGCTTCGCCCGCGTCAAGCGCTACCGGCCTGACAAGGGGCCGGACGCGGCCGACACCATCGCCACCGTGCGCGCCCTGCACCGGCGCGCGGACCCTGCCGACGCCTGAGCGTCGGCGGGCATCACAGCGATTGCAGGAACGCGATGATCGCCGCCTGCTCGCGAAGGGACAGCTGTTTGAAGCGCCCGATCACGTCGCTCGCTTCCCCGCGATGTCGCAGGATGGCGTCACGCAGGGTCAGCGACGCCCCGTCATGCATCAGGCGCGGGCGGAGGCGCACTCCCCACAGCGGCGCGGTGCGCACCTTGTTGCGGGTGCGAGCGATGCTGTCCAGCGAGAGCCGCCTCCAGAGGACTTTGTACACATTGCGGCCGTAATGCTCGGGCATCGCCATGACGATGCCATCCCCGGTGCCGACGTTGTGCAGCAGGAAGTCACCGAACGGATGAAATGTCTTGTCGCCGAGCGCGGGTGGAATGGTGAAGGTGCCGCCGTTGATCGCCGTCTGCGCGGGCGCGGTGGTCAGGGTGCGGACGTGACAGGTGGCGCACCCGATCCGGTCGAATGCCGCCGAACCCCTTCTCGCCTGCGGCGTCGCGGCCAACACCGAGTCCCGCGCCGGAGCCTTCGTGGCCCGCACGAAGCGGGCGAACCGGTCGACGTCCGAGAACCCGGCCGAGTCCGGCTTGTCGTTCGGCTCGGACACGGTATTGCAGATCCCCGTCACCTCATCGGGGAAGAGGCGGCTCGTGATTCCCATCTCGTTCAGGTACGCGTCTCCGGAGAAGGACAACAGGCTGGCGTGCTGGTCCTTCCAGCCGAATCGCCCCACGCGCGTCTCCCCCGGCGCTTCGACGATCGGGACGCGAATCGCTTGCCCGCAGATCCGGCCGCGGGTGGCGCGGCATTGGCGCTGGCCGATGCGGATCAAGGTCGTGTCGTCCACGGCTTCTACCAGGCCATCGCCCAACAGGTTGAGCGAGGCGCGGAACGTGCGGATCGTCTCCGTGTCGGGCACCCGTTCCTGGATCTCCGAGTCCGGGAACGTCGCGTTGGGGCAGATGGCACGGTCGTTGACGAGAGTGCGGTCGGCGATGGTGTCCCGGCCGCGCGCGATCGGGATGTCGGCGTTCCGGAACCGGCGGTCCGGTCCCAGGTGGCCCACGCGCAGTTCCGTGATCTGGCTGGCCCCGCCGGACGTGGGGTTCTGGTGGCACTCGCGGCACGACTGCGCGTTGTAGAGCGGCCCCAAGCCGTCGCTGATGCCTTCCACCTCGTCGAACGTGACGCGATCGGCCTTGTGGGTCGAGTCGTCCACTGCGCCGTTGCTCCGGTCGTCGAAGCCGGTCGGGGCTTCAGCCGACGGGACCGCGGCGGTGATGATGAGACTGAGGCCGGCGACGGCGAGCATCGCTTTCATAGGTGTGCTCCTCCCTCTGGCGCGGGACGTCACTCTCGCAGGGAAGGCTAGCAGGTTCGCCTGGCATCTTGAATCTCACACCTGGAAACTCCCGTCAAGGACTCACCGCGCTATGAGTCACCTGCTCCCGGTTCTCGCCCTCGCGCTTCTCTTCCTCGCCAGCCTGGCGCTCGTCGCCCTAGGCCTCCCGGGCCTGTGGCTCATGGTCGCCGCCGTCGTGGGCTACCGCTGGCTCACCGGCTTCCGTTCAATCGGCCTGGTGACGATCGCGATCGTCGTCGCCCTCGCGCTGCTGGGCGAGCTGTTCGAGCTCTGGCTCGGGTACGGGCTGGCGCGCCGCTACGGGGGATCGAAACGGGCGGGCTGGGGCGCCCTGATCGGCGGCCTGGTCGGCGCCGTCATCGGCGTTCCCGTGCCCCTCGTCGGCAGCGTGATCGGCGCGCTCCTGGGCTCCTTCGCCGGCGCCATGCTCTTCGAGTACTCGAGCACCTGGACCGCCGGGCCGGCCGTCCGCGCCGGCTGGGGCGCGCTGCTGGGGCGCGTTGCTGCGACGACGGCCAAGATCGCGGTCGGGATCGTGATGGCGGTGGTCGCGCTGTTCGCCGCCGTGAGGAATTGATTTGCCTTCGCGCCGCGGCCGCGCTATCTAGGAGCACCCCGGGCCAACGGGAGGTCGCGGCCGCCCGTGCTGTTCAACAGTCTCCCGTTCCTGTACGGGTTTCTCCCTGTCACCTACCTCGTCTTCTGGCGGCTCCGGACCAAGCGGAGCCGCTATGCCTGGCTCACCCTCACCGGCTACGTCTTCTATTCCTTCTGGGATTACCGCTTCTGCGCGCTGATGGCGACTTCGACGCTGGTGAGCTACCTGGCGGGACTGGGCCTCCGCGCGTGGGACGACCCCAGGCGGCGGCGCATCTGCCTCATCGCGCCGGTCACGATCGACCTCTGCCTGCTCGGCTTCTTCAAGTATGCCGGCTTTGCGATGGCGAACGCCAATCGCCTGGGCGAGTTGCTCCATCTGCCGATCTACTTGTCGGGGCCGACCATCATCCTGCCGGTGGGGATCTCGTTCTACACCTTTCACACCATCACCTACATCGTCGATTCCTACCGTCGCGCCATCACGCCGACGCGAAACCTGCTCGAGTTCTCCTGCTACGTATCGCTGTTCTCGCAGCTCGTGGCCGGGCCGATCGTCCGGTTCAGCCAGATCAAGCGCGACCTGGAGAACATCGATCACGGCGACCGGACACAAGGCTGGGCACGGGGCTGGTCCCTATTCGCCCTCGGGATGATCAAGAAAGTCCTGATCGCGGACACGATCGCGGCGGCTATCAATCCGGCCCTGGCGCGGTACTCCACGCTGTCCATGGGAGGCGCCTGGCTGTGCATGCTCGGCTATGCCTACCAGATCTACTTCGACTTCTCGGGCTACACCGACATGGCCGTGGGCCTCGGCCACCTGTTCGGCATCGGCATCCCGCAGAATTTCAATTCCCCTTACCGGGCTCTCGACATCGCCGACTTCTGGCGCCGCTGGCACATCTCGCTCTCGACCTGTCTGCGCGACTACCTGTACATCCCGCTGGGCGGGAACCGGGGCCCACGGTGGCTGACGTATCGCAACCTGATGATCACGATGCTGCTGGGCGGGTTGTGGCATGGCGCGAGCTGGACCTTCGTCGCCTGGGGCGGCTACCACGGCGCCTTGCTCGCCGCCTACCGGCTGGGGGGAAGGCGCTATTGGGATCCGCTCCCCGACTCCGTGCGCCGGGCCGGCACGTTTTTTCTGGTCGTCGTAGGCTGGGTCTTCTTCCGCGCCTCGAGCTTCTCGATGGCCGCGAGCCTGCTCGGCACGATGTTCTCCTGGACCACCGCCCCGGGGGCCGGAGGGGTGGGCGTGGGCGGCCTGCTGCTGCTCGTGGCGGTGGCGATCGCGGCGCTGTTGGCGCACGTCGGCGCCAACACCTCCGAGTTGCGCCACGCATGGCGGCCGTTGGCGTCGACGGCGCTCGCTGCCCTGTTCGTGCTGTGTCTCGTCGCCATCTACGGCGGGCCGCGGATGCCCTTCCTCTATTTCCAGTTCTGACCCGATGCGCACCGGAGCGGGGGGGAGCGGGGGTGTTCGCGCGACGGTGGAGCGAGTGGCGCGGGTCGGCGTCCTCATCCCCGCCACCCTCGCGTTCGCCGCCGTCGCCGATCTCGCGTTGCGCGCGCTGCCCCACGATCGTTTCACGTTCCGGGCTTGGGAGGCCGTCCGTACGCCGGGCGAGGACGCGCCCTTCCTCCCCAACATCCGCTACCACAACGACCACACCTATGGCAACCTGTCGGCGATCGGCAACCTCCCGGCGGCCCGCCGCTACCGCTCGGTCACGCTCACCACGGATTCGCTCGGCTACGCCAATCCTCCGGGGCTCATCGCGCGAGGCGAGGGTGGGAGGGAGGGCGCAGCGGCGATCGTGTTCGGCAGCTCGTTTGCCGCGGGCTCGGAGATCGGGGACGACTCGACCCTCGCGGCGCAGCTGGGTCGACTGGCGGGCCGTCCGGTCTACAACGCGGCCGCTGACGAGCTGAATTTCGCCGAGATGCGGGACCTCACCCGGACCATTGTCGCACCCGGCGGACTCGTCATCCTCGAGATTCCCGAGAACCGCCAGGTCCCGGGAGTGACGCGCCTCCATGTGCGGAATCGGACGTCGCGCTGCCGGGAGGTGATGGCCGCGCTCCGGTTGACGCGCGCGTGTCCGGCCTACGCCTGGATCGCCCGGCACGCCCGTGTGTCGCCGCTCGCGATTCTCTCTCAGCATGTCCTGAAGCGGGTCGAAGACGGCTGCTGGCTGCCCAACCCCTACGCCGCCCTGGTGCTGCGGGAGCGGTTGCGCGACGGATCGGAGATGCTGTTCCTCGCCGATGAGCGGGCGGAGTACCACGCCCGGCGCTCGGAGCAAGCCGCCGTGCGCTATTACCGGTGGCTCGCCTCGAGACTCCGGCTGGAGGGCTACAAGCTGCTCGTGGTGCTGGTGCCGGTGAAATACACGGTCTACGCCCCGCTGCTCGAGCGCGCAGACCCGGGACCCGACGCATCGGCGGCGTATCTGGACCGCCTGCGGCGGGGCCTCACTGCGGCCGGAGTGCCGGCGGTGGACCTGACCGGGCCACTGCGCGCGGCTGCGGCGGCGGCCCTCGCGCGCGGCGACTACGTGTTCTACACCGACGATACCCACTGGAATGCGGCGGGGGTCGTCGTCGCCGCGGCGGCTGTGCATCACTTCGCGAGGGAGCGATGATGAGCGAACGGCATGTCGCGGCCGGCGCGGCCCTGGTGCTCGCGCTGGTCGGGGGGGGGAGGGGCTTCACGGACGCGGCGCACGGCCAACTCGCGGCCGTCCGGCCCACCTGGCTGCCCCGCTTGCTCGGCGCGCAGGTCACGCTGATCGGCCAGGATCTCGCGCCCTTTGCGGCAGCGTATCGCGGATCCAACAGCCTGACGAGCAGCGGCGACGTGGAGGCGACGCACACCTACGGGCTCTATTTCGGATCCCGGCTGACCCCGCGTCTACAGGCCTATCTCGACATCGAAATGGCGCGCGGCGAGGCGGTCGGCAACGCGGTCGGCCTCGCCGGCATCACCAACGGCGACGTCATCCGGCAGGGCAACGTGCAGCTCGGGCAAGGACCCTATGTCGCGAGAGGGTACGTCCGCTACTCCGTTCCCTTGTCGCGCCACCTCGATACCACGGCGCGCACGATGGATCAGCTGCCGGGCCCGGAGTCCGTCGCTCGGCTCGAGATCAAGGTCGGCAAGCTCGCCCTCACGGACGATTTCGACCAGAGCCGCTACGCCAACTCGACCCGCGCGCAGTTCTGCGATTGGGGACTGTTCAACAACACGGCCTGGGACTACGCCGCCGATACGCGCGGGTACACCTATGAAGTGCTCATCGCGTGGGTTCACCCGCTGTGGACGCTCAGATTCGGCAGCGGTCTCATGCCGAGGTTCGCGAACGGTAACACCTTGGACTGGAGCCTCCGGCACGCTCGGGGAGACAACCTCGAGCTCACCCTGCACCCGACCCGCGTCGGCACGATCCTCCGACTCCTCTCCTTCGAGAACCACGCGCGGATGGGCGTTTACGCCGAGGCGCTGGCACGAGCGCAAGGGACGGGGCAGGCTCCGGACATCGTCGCCGCTGACCAGCCCGGTCGGAGGAAGTACGGCTTCGGGCTGAACGTCGAGCAGCCCCTCGGGGCCGCAGGAGAGACGGGCGCCTTCCTCCGGGCGGGGTGGAACGACGGGCGGACCGAGGACTTCGCCTTCACCGAAGTGGACCGGCACTGGAGCGCGGGCCTCCAGCTCGCCGGGGCACGCTGGCACCGGGCCGAAGACCGTTTCGGCATCGCGGTCGTGGCGCACGGGCTCTCGCGCGACCACCGTGCCTATCTCGCCGCCGGCGGCAAGGGGTTTCTGCTCGGCGACGGGCGGTTGAGCTACGGGCTCGAGCAGATCCTCGAGACCTACTACCGGGTCCAGCTCGGCCGTTATGCGGAGCTCAGTCCGGGGTTTCAGTTCGTTCGTAATCCGGGTTACAACCGCGACCGCGGTCCCGCCGCCCTCGGCACGCTGCGGCTGAACCTGCGTTATTGAGTCCCCGGGCTATACGCAGTGGTGAGGGTTTGGTCCCCTAAGGCTGCCACAATTCGGGAAACCGCTGCTCCAGCTGCTTGAGCTTGGGCAAGTCGTTGTACACGATGTACGGCTGCGAGGTATGCCGGGCCAGATAGTCCTGATGATAAGCCTCCGCGGGATAGAAGCGCACGAGCGGCACCACTTCGGTCACGATCGGCCCGTCATACGCATGCTCGCGCCCGAGCGTCGTGATCATGGTGAGCGCCGCGCGCTGCTGTGCGGACGTCGCGTAGAAGATCACCGACCGATACTGCGTCCCCTCGTCCGGGCCCTGGCGGTCCCGCTGGGTGGGGTCGTGCGCAACGGTGAAAAAGACGCGCAGCAGCGTTCCATAGGATACCTGCGACGGGTCGAACGTGACCTCCACCGATTCGGCGTGCCCCGTAGTGCTCGTGCTGACCAGCTCGTACTGGGCGGTCGCTGCGCTGCCACCCGAATACCCCGACACCACGTGCAGCACCCCCCGGACGTGCCGGAACACCGCATCAACTCCCCAGAAGCACCCCCCGGCAAATACCGCCGTTTCGCGGCTCTGGGCCGGCGCGGGCAATGCCGTCGCTGCGACCCACGCGAGCCCGAGCGGCAGGCTCCACCACGCACGCTTCATCAGCGAATCCCCAGATCGAATGGATATCTCAAGGTAGCGCGTTTGACGTCGGCTTCGCGAACCGTAGACTCTCTGCGCACGTCGATCGTCCCTCTCCCTCCACTTGGATGAAACGCCCATGGCCGCCAAACGTTCCCGCCCTGCCGTGAAGCGGAAGAAGGTAGATCCCCACCGCGCGCTGCGGGACCACGTGCTCGATCTGCTGCGCGGCGGCCATGCCCACATGGGCTTCACCGACGCCATCGCCGATTGGCCGCGCGCGCAGCGCGGCGCCAGGCCGCCCAATCAGCCGTTCACCCCCTGGCGGCTGCTGGAGCACATCCGCATCTCGCAATGGGACATCGTCGAGTTCACGAA
Organism: uncultured Gemmatimonadaceae bacterium; assembly: GCA_964641215.1. GTDB lineage: Bacteria > Gemmatimonadota > Gemmatimonadetes > Gemmatimonadales > GWC2-71-9 > 13-1-40CM-70-15. The sequence continues at coordinate 16,235 of CAZXKD010000018.1, read as the reverse complement.
GCGTGCGACCCATGTCTCCCCCGACTGGCCGGCGGGCTACTGGCCGCCCCCGGCCGAAGACGCGCCGCAGGATGAAGACGCGTGGGACCAGAGCGTTACCCAAGTAGAGGGGGATCTCCGGGCGATGCAACGCCTGGTAGCCGACCCCAGAACAGATCTGTTCGCGCGCATTCCCCACGGCACCGGGCAAACGGTGCTACGCGAGGCGCTGGTGCTCGCCGACCACAACGCCTATCACGTGGGGCAGCTGCTGCTGCTCAGGCGTCTGCAGGGACTGTACAGGGAGAAGGTGGGGTAGCCTGCGACGGGCTATTGCCTCACCCACGTCGACCGCACGTCGTAGGTCACGGCGTAGACCAGACGATTGACGAGGTTCCCGTAGGCGTCGTTGGGATCGCGCGCCGAGAACTCGGGCTGGCCGCCGACGATCGCCAGTTGGCCCACCTTTTCCGTGGCCGTGGCGCTGGACCGCCACAGGACGCCGCCGGTCTTCGTAGAGCGCAGCTCCACAGACAGGTCGGCGGAGACCGTCGCCTCCACGTGCGGCAACGACAGCCCGATGAGCCCGCCGCTCGGCTTCACGTTGGACACCTTGAGATGCCCGAAGAAGACCACAGGGACGCCGCGATCCCCTCCCCCCAGCGCCTGCGCCGAGTCGGCCTGCGCGAACTCCCGCACCTCGATGCCGGTCTGCGCGGCCAGCACGTACTCCTCAAAGCGTTTCGTAGCGAGGTCGTTCAGCGTGCCCTTGGCATTCTCCATCGTGAACGTCACCAGGCCCACGCTGCCGTAGGGGACCAGATTGAGTCGGGGGGGGACGAGGATGCTGTGTGAGGCGCAGGCGAGGCCGGACAGCGCGACCAGGAGCACCGCGACCGCCGTCCGCGCCTGCCGGCTGGAGGTGCCGTTCGGTGTGTTCATGGTTCAACATAATGCATAGCCTCGCCGGCGCGCCTCTCGGCCCGTGCGTGTCCGACGGGCCACCCTCCCCCTGGCTCTCTTGTGTCCTCATGAACACGGTCCGCTCACGCCGTGGCCCAGTTCCGCCACGGGGCCGGCGGCATCGCGCCTGCTCTACTCCGGGCGACCACCACCGCCACCCCGCATCCGGAGGAGCTTGTGCGCAACCTACCCGCCGCCCTGGTCGCCGCCCACGTCGCGTTGTTGGCCTTCGCCTACAGCACGTTGGTTGCTCCGAAGCGGAGCGCACCCGGCCCCGGCTCAGCGGCCGCGGTGGCTGTCGCCGCGCGGGTTGCTCCGGTGCGCTCGACGTCGCTGGACTCGCTCTCGCTCGCCGAGCTCGAGACGCTCGCGCTCGCCGAAGACTCGCTGCTGCTCGCGGTCCAGGAAGACTCGGCCGACGTGGACGCGATGGCCGAGCTCGCGCACCTGTACATGCGGCACGGGTCGTTCGAGCAGGCTATCGGGCCGCTCGCCCGCGCGATCCAGGTCGACCCGAAACGGGATGACGTATGGTACGAGCTGCTGCTGGCCCTGAAGCTGAGCGGGCTCGATGAGCGTCCGGTGGACCTCACGGCGCGGGCGTTGGAATTCGCGGAGATGGCAGCCATGGCGGGGCACGGGTGCTAGCGGTGGAGGCCTAGTGCTGGCCGCGGGCGATGTGCTCGCCGGGCAGCGCATTCTCCCAGAAGCGCAGATCCGCCAGGTACGTGGGGTCATGGCGATCGAGGGCGGGCCAGTCGGCAAGATCGTCGGGAACGAACAGCCCGCCCAGCAGCCCCATCATGCCGGTGAGGGTGTCCCGCGTGGGGTTCTCGTAGCTCACCACCAGCAAGTAGCGGTGCTGCGCGTCGAGATGTGGTCCTTCCCCGAAGATGCCGAACAGCTTGCGCGACACCTCCCGCACCGTTCCATTCGAGTCGCGGTGCGCGACGACTCGCACGATGACGTCGCCCGTTTCCGCATCTTCCAGTCGCACGGAAGCGCCGAACTCGTGGAGGTGCCCGCTTGCCGCAAGCAGGTGACCGCCCACCGGCAGCGTGAACGCGTACATCTGGGTGCAGCCGCCCGGCGGCACAGCGAACTCGTCGCTGTCCGCGGCGTGATAATTGACGTCCAACCAGAAGGGCATCGCCAGCGTGGGGCGCGGTTGCTGATTACCGGCGATCCACAGGATGCGCAGGCGCAGATACACCCCGTCGAGGTCCTTCCCGCCCGCGTTGTGCCACATGAAGTAGACGGCCAGCCGGTGCCCGGCGGTGACGGGGATGCCGACGGTGGTCGGAAGCACGACGTCGCCGGTCTCCGCGCCGCCGCCCAGGAGATGCTGGATCACGGGGTACGCCAGCTCACGCCGGTCGAAGTCGATGATGCCGTAGTGGTGCAGCAACCGGCGGGGCAGCGGGTTGCCGGCCGAATCCTCCACGGTCAGGTGGTAGCCGTGGACCCACGTGTTCAGCGGCCAGGCGAAAGGCGGCGAGAGAACGTCGGCCATCTGCATGTCGGCCATCGTCATTCCCTCCATGCCGGAATCCGAGGCGACGTGGTAGGGGCCGAGGGTGATCACGACTTCACGCTGGGCGGAATCCACGTTCAGCTGGAACCCCGCACCGTCCGGGGGCCGTACCGGCCCTTGGGCGACGGCGTCGCGAACCAGGACGGCGGTGAGAATGACGACAAGAGAAGCGGCGCGCGACATGGAAGCTCCCGGCTTGAGGTTCGATGGGGGAGCTTAGCGGTGGCCTGACAAGCGCCAGTCAAGTCACGCGCGACGACACCGTTTCCACTCGTTTGCCGTAGGGACTGGGATACCCTTACCGAGGAGAGTCTCCAATGCTCAAACCAGTTCTGCAGCTCGCCGCCGTGGGCTTCCTCGGCGTCGCGGTCTGGAAAGTGCTTTCGGTCTTCATGCTGCCGCTGCTGGGGACCCTGCTGGGGGTGCTGCTGAAGGTCGCCCTCCTCGCGGGACTCGCTTTCCTCGTCGTATGGTGGCTGCGCAAGAGCAAAGACGGCGAGGCGAAAGACGGCGAGGCGCCCGCGAGCTAACTGGCCGGTCAGTCCGGCGAGCGCCGCCGATCCCAGGCGCTCGTCTGCCAGTTGTCCCGCCGCGGCGTATCGTGGTGCCACGCGGGCAGCGGCTGGAGCAAGTAGCGGGACAGCGCCTCCACATAGGGCTCGTACATCTCCCGCAGCTTCGCCAGTCCTTCCTCCACCGCCGGTCCCTCGGCGAGCGGGAGCCCGGCGGCCGCGAGCTCGGCGCGGAGCTGTGTCAGCATCGCGGCCGGCAGCCTGTCCACCGCCGGCGCGCGTGGCTCGGTCCGGAACACCTGCGCCAGATCCACGACCGCATGCCGCGCCATGGCGAACGTGAGCCGCGCCTGCCGGGCGCAGTCCCCCTCGACTTCCACCATCATGAGCGCGCTGGTATCGAGCACCGTCGTGAGGGCGGCCAGCCAGGACTGGTTGTTGTGCTGCGAGCGAAAGTACGCGAGCAGCGGGTAGGAGAGGTGGGTCTCGAGCACCTCGGCCGACCAGCGCTCCCACTCGCTCAGCAGCCGCTCCAGGGCCGCCAGCCCGCCGGGCCCGCGGTGCCGGTGCAGCAGCTGGCCCGCGCTGGGTGGTGAGCCCGCCCGGCCGTCGAGCAGCGAGATGCTGACCTCGCGCCGGGAGAACGCCTGGTACAGCACGGGGAAGTAGCCGATCACGATCGCCAGGAACCCGAAGCCCAGCCCCGACTCGATGACGGTGAGCAACCGCGCGGCTGTGCCGTGCGGCGCCACATCGCCGAGGCCGAGCGTGAAGAACGTCGTGCCGCTGAAGTAGAGGTCCCCGCCCATGCCCGCGACGGATCCCAACGCGTACTGCAGCAACCCGAACCCCGTCACCAAGCCCGTCGCCCACAGGGCCAGCAGGAACAGGAGTGAGAGGGGGCCGTAGAAGCTCAGGTACGCCTCGCGGCGATTGCCCGGGCGCACCAGCCGCGCGCTGGCGGCGAACGGGTACCAGGTCGCACGATAGAAGAGCCGCGTGAGCCGCACCCGGCGATTGACGCGCCGCGGCAACACCACCGTCTCGAACGCGTCCCACAGCACGACGACCAGGAGCACGAAGCCCAGGGCGGCGACGAGCCATTTCATCCCCTGAATGTAGGGTCCCCCTCGGGGGACGCGGCGGCTCGCACAACCCCACAGTTCGGGCCTGCTGCGCCCCGGTCCGTCAGTCAGTCGGGTAGTGGCGGGGGCGGCTCTCTGGCGGGAAGCGCCTGCGCGCTAACACGTTACGTCGATTGCTGGAAACATCTGGCGGCCGGGCCCTAAATTTGCCCAAATGACCGGCATGACCGGCGGTTGGCTGGACTCCTGGACCTTCAGGATCGTGGATCAGGACTCGGGGGCGTCCGTCTCCGGGGTCCCCGTAGCCGTGCTCGACGACGGCGGGCGGTCGGCGGGGGTGTGGGTGAGCGACGTGGACGGGACGGTTCGGATCCCCAAGCACGACCGGTCACGGCTACGGCTGCGCGTGGGGCTGCGCAACGACGAGGTCATCGAGCTCGACGCCCGCTCGCTTCCCGACGAGCCGGTGCCGATCGTCGCTCCGGACGGCGGCAGCGAGGCTGTAGCCGAGCGGGCGGAGCCGGCGGGCGCGGCGGTGCCTCTCCCCACCTATGCGATGACCCTGCCCGAATATGGCGGCGGTCACCTGTTGCGGTTCGCCCGCATCGGCGTGCTGCATCAGGACGGCGACGTCACGGAAACGGCGGCCGCCGATCGCGCCCGCTTCGTCGCGCCCGCGGACGACCCCGCCGTGATCCGCTACGGGGTGGTGTTCGAGATCGAGCAGGTCTGGCAGTCGCTCGGCTCGCGCGCCGGCGATCTCCTCTACAGCGTGTCGCTCGGCCCGGGGGAAGAGGTCAAGGTGGTAGTGCAGGACGGTCGCTGGCGCAAGAAGCCCGACGGGCGCGAGCGACCCATCCAGATCGTCGCCAAGATGGTCGGCGCCCGGTTGGTCGGGGACGGGCTCGACGTGACGCCGCTCGAGCCGTTCGTCGTGCCCGACCTCGCCGCCGCCGCGACCGAGACCGTCCGCTTCCTCGACCATCGTACGGTGCGGGCCACCGAAGCGCTGCGGCATCGCCCGCTCGGTGTCCAGGGCCTGGAGGCGGACGCGCCGGCGGGCGCCGTCCGCACCGTCCGCAACATGCGCCCCGACGGCGTGATCACCTACCACTTCATCGAGCCGGTGGAGTCCTATCGCGTGATGGTGCGCACGCCGCGGCCGCGACCCGCGATCCTGGTGCCGTTCCGGCTGCCCAATATCGCGACGCGGGAGGTCGTCCGCCGCTTCGGGCACGCCTTGCGCCGCGCGCTGCTCGACCGCGCCGTCCTGCCCGACATCGAGCAGGTGCTCGCTTCTGATGAGCCGCCGGCGGGGGCCGAACGACGGGTGTTCGCGCACATCATGGCGCACCTCCCGTACTACTCGGCCACGATCATCGCGGCGGGCGACGCCAGCGAGCGCTTCTTCGCGCTCGCCAAGCTGCGCGATGCCGCAGGGCGGGCGCTGAGCGACGTCATCGAGAACGTGGTGGTTGGTCGGGTGGGCAACTACGTCGCATTCCCGCTGCGTTCCCTCGAGTTCACGACGCCGGAGTGGCGAGCCGCCCTGGCGGCGGACTCCGTACAGCGACTGCGGGCCTTCCAGGAAAGCGTCGTCACGCTGCCGATCCCCGGCGTCTGGCTGCGCGCGCAACTGTCCCCCGCGGTCGTGCACAGCCGCCCGGCCGACGAGAGCGCCGAGGGGATGGCCGGGCGGGATGCCGAGGAGGGGGAGGGGGGGGCGAGCGGCCGGCGCGCGGGGAAGCGGCGCGGCTAGCGCGCGGCTCTACTCAACGTCGCCTTAGATCCGCGGCGGCCGGAGAGAGCGTACATTAGAGCATGAAGGCTCCTCTGCTACGCACCTTGTCGTTGGTCGCGCCGCTGATGCTCGGCATCGCGCCCGCGGCCGTGCCGCAAACCGGCGTTGCCCGTGGTGGCAATGCCCGGAAGGGATGGAACCCGGTGACATTCGCGAAGCCGAGCGACGCCGAACTGCGGCGCTCACTCGATCCCCTGCAGTACGAGGTGACGCAGCACGAGGCGACCGAGTCGCCGTTCCACAACGAGTTCTGGGACAATCATCGCCCCGGCATCTACGTGGACGTCGTCTCGGGCGAGCCGTTGTTCAGCTCCCTCGACAAGTTCGAGTCCGGCACGGGTTGGCCGAGCTTCACACGGCCGCTCGAGGAGGGGAACATCCACCGGAAGACGGATCGGTCGCTGCTCGAGGTACGCACGGAAGTGCGGTCGGCCCACGCCGATTCTCACCTCGGACACGTGTTCGACGACGGGCCGGCTCCCGCCGGGCTGCGGTACTGCATCAACTCGGCCGCCCTCCGGTTCATTCCGGTCGACCAGTTGGAAGCCGAGGGCTACGGGCGCTACCTGCCGCTCTTCCAGACCGCCGCGAAGTAAGCGCTACGGCAGCACGTCGATCTCCACGTTCGACGGAGCGCGCGAGGTCCGATACACGCGGTGGACCCGCGCCTGATAGTCCTGAGCGCGCGCCTCGAAGATGTTCGCCACGAAGGTCTGCGGGTTCCGATCGTACAACGGGAACCAGGTGCTCTGCACCTGCACCATGATGCGGTGCCCCTTCCGGAAGGTGTACGCCTGCTGGTGCAGGTCCACCGTGTAGGGCTCTACCTGGTTCGGCGGGATCGGCGCCGGGTGCTCCCAGCTAGTGCGGTAGCGCCCGCGCATGATGTCGCCGGTCACCATCAGCTCGTAGCCGCCCATCGCCGGTCGATCGGGCACCGTGTCCGGGAAGACATCGATCAGCTTCACCGCCCAGTCGGCGTCGCTTCCGGAAGTCGCCGCGTAGAGGTGAGCCACGACATCGCCCGCCAGCGTCACGTCGTCCGCGAGCGGGACGGTTTGCCAGGTCAAGACGTCCGAGCGGCCGTCCACGAAGCGCTGGTCCTCCGTCTCCCAGCGCCGCCACCGCGACGTGCGGGAGTAGGTGCGCTCCACGGGACGGGGCCGGTAGGGCACCGGGTGCGCGGGATCGGAGACGTACTGATCGTCCCCCGTCGTGACGGTCGGGGCGTCGAACGATAGGGCGCCGTGCTCGCGGAAATAGAGATGGCGGTGGACGGCATTGGCCGGCGGCCAGCGGTCGAAGCTACGCCACTCGCTCGTCCCCGCATCGAACACCGTCGCCTCGGCGAACTTCCCGTCGCCCTCTCCCTTCAGCCAGTAGGCGAACCACTTGGACTGGAGCTCGCGGTAGTCGAATCCGGTCGCCCGCCCGAAGCGCACGTTCCCGAGGGCGACACCGGAGTCCCCGAACCACTGGCCGTGAAACCACGGGCCCATCACGAGATGGTCGAGGCCGGCGGTGTCGGTGCGCTCGAGCGTCCGGTAGGTCGCGAGCGGACCGTACTCGTCCTCTTGGTCCCACCAGCCGCCCACGAGCAGGGTGGGGACGGTCGTGTGAGTGAAGTAGCGGGGGAGCGCGTGGGCCCGCCACACGGTGTCGTACGCGGGGTGCTCGGCGAAGCGTCGCCACGTCGGCCAGCGGTTCGCGCCGACGGCCTGCGCGAGCGCGCCGAGCGTCGGGAAGGAGAGATACCAGTCGTAGGTGTCGTACCGCGCCGGTGACGGCGTGACGCTGCCGTCGCTCGAGGCTTCCATCTCCCAGGAGTACTCGAGGCCGTAGCTCTGGCGGAACGCCCCCTGGTGGAAGAAGTCGTCGCCCATCCAGGCGTCGCCCATCGGGGCCTGCGGGCTGATCGCCTTGAGGGCGGGGTGGGCGCCGATCCCCGCCACGGCGGTGAGCCAGCCGGGGTAGGAGATCCCGAACACGCCGACTTTGCCGTTGTTGTTGGCCACGTTCTTCACGAGCCAGTCGATGGTGTCGTAAGTGTCGCTGCTCTCATCAGTACCGGCGTGGCCCGAGTGCGGCGGCCGGTTCATGTCGAACGTCCCTTCTGAGCGGTAGCGGCCGCGGATGTCCTGGACGACGTAGATGTACCCGCCGAGGCTGAGCTGCGACGCACCGCGGGCGAGGCCGGTGGCGAACCCCTGGGCCCCGTACGGCGTGCGGTCCATGAGGATCGGCAACGGCGCGGGGGCGCTCCTCGGCGCGACGATCACCGTGTGGAGGCGGACACCGTCCCGGGCCGGGATCATCGTGTCGATGGTGACCCACGCCGTGTCCACCGCCTGAGCGGCCGCGCCGGGTGGTGACAGGGTGGGGCTGAGCGTGATGGCGATCACGACCAAGCAACGACGCATGCGACCTCCCGATGGTGGTTCCGGAAGGATGCCGCCCGTGAGCCGGGCCGGCAACCTGTCGTGAGCAGACTCACCGACTTGCGGGCCTGAGGCCAGCAATTTGTACCCTATCCCAATCGGCGGCCCGCCCGGCGCGCCCGTCGTCCTCCGTACTCCCCTTGCCCTAGAGGAGAAGGAAGGCTCATGAAGGCCGCTCGTCCTCTGGTGGTCGTGCTCCTCGTCTGTGCGCTCGCGCTGGCGGCCGCCTGCGGCGACCGGTCGCCGACCACACCGCAATCTCCGGCCCCCTCAGGGGATCTCATCGGTTCTACCGTCGACCTCGCCGGCTCGCTGCTCAAGGCGACGGGGCTGCTCAAGTGCGCGGGTCTCCCCTACGATTCGTCCACGGTGACGATCGGGTCGGAGGGGGGCGCGATCAGCGTCGGGCCGCACACGCTGTACATCCCGCCGCGCGCCCTCAAGCAGGCGACGACGATCACGATGATCCTGCCCACCGGGCTGGGCGTGAACGCCGTCAAGCTCAAGCCGGAAGGGCTGCAGTTCCTGACACCCGCGACTCTGCGGATGAGCTACGCGAACTGCAATCTGCTGGGCAAGCTGCTCCCCAAGCGGATCGCATACACGACGGACGACCTGCAGATCCTCTATTACCTGCTCTCGCTCGACAATCTGCTCGGCAAGTACGTCACGGGGCAGGTCCCGCATTTCTCGGATTACGTGATCGCGTGGTGATGAAGTCGTGACCGTTGTCGCAGTCCCCGCTCCCGGGCAAGCAGGTCCGCGCGCGCCGGTGCGCCCCGCGGCGGACCTGCTGCACGAAGCGCGCGCCCGGGAGCGGGCGGCCTGCATTCCCGAAGCGATCCGTTGTTACGAAGCCGCCATCGCCACCGCCGATCGGACGGGGGATGGGGCCGTGCTGGCCGAGGCGCTGCGGCGCCTGGCCGTAGTGCGTCATCATCGCAACGAGTCGGCCGAGGCACGTGAGCTGTGCCGCCGCAGCTACAGCGTCGCGAGCGGCGCCGGCAACGACCTGCTCGCCGCCGAGGCGCTCAACACGCTCGGCGGGCTCGACGTGAAGACAGGGGCGATCGAGGACGCTCGCAAGAACTTCCTGCAGGCGCTGGAGCGGGGAGGCCAGGGCCGCGAACTGCGCGCGCGAGTCGAGCAGAACCTCGGTATCCTGGCGAACATCCAGGGCGAAATCGGTGAGGCCGTCGCGCACTACGAGCGCTCCCTCGAGGCGTACCGGGCCTCGAACGACGAGCACGGCTGCGCGATCACTTACGCCAACTTGGGCATCGCCAACACGGACCTCCGGCAGTACGACCGGGCCGATGGCTACTTCAAGCAGTGCTTCGAGATCGCCGAGCGGGCGGGTGATGCGCACCTGCAGGGGATGTGCCTCGTGAGTCACGCCGAGGTCCACTTCTTACGGGGACGCTACGAGGAGGCGCGGCGCAACGCCGAGGCCGCCCTCGCCATCTTCGATCAGCTCGACGCGCGCAGCGACAAGTCCGAGGCCTACCGGATGATCGGCATGGTGTACCGCGAGACGGGCCGTGCCGCTCTCGCCGAATCGCGGCTGCGCTCGGCGATCGAGCTGGCGGTGAGCGCCGGCTCGGTGTTGAACGAGGCGGACGCGTCGCGCGAGCTGGCGTTGCTGTTCCAGGCGATGGGGCGCAATCAGGACGCGCTCTCCTTCCTGAACACCGCCCACCGCCTGTTCGGCCGGCTCGACGCCCGCGTCGATCTGGTCTTTGTCGGCGGCAAGATGGGCGACCTCGAGGCGACCTACCTCGCCGTCGTCCGCGAATGGGGGCAGTCGATCGAATCGAGCGACTCGTACACCTTCGGTCATTGCGAGCGCGTAGCCCAGCACGCCCTGGCCGTCGCCCGCGCCCTCGGCCTAGACGACACCGGCCAAACCACGATCCGGCTCGGCGCCTACCTCCACGACCTAGGCAAGGTCCGCGTGCCGCACGAGATCCTGAACAAACCCGGTCCGTTGACCCGCGATGAGTTCGAGGTGGTGCAGATGCACCCCATCTGGGGCATGGAGCTGCTGGCCGCGGTCGAGTTCCCGTGGGACTTGAAGCCGATCATCCGCTGGCACCACGAGCGCTGCGACGGCACCGGCTACCCCGACCGGCTGCGCGGCGACGAGATCCCGCTCGCGGCGCAGATCGTGGGGATCGTGGACGTGTACGACGCGCTCACCACCGCGCGCTCCTACCGTCCCGCGATGCGCCGCGAGGCGGCCCTCGCAGAAATTGAGAAGAGTCGGGGCTGGTGGTCGGAAGCAGTGTACTCGGCGTTCCTACAGGCGGTGGCCGAGCGCGTCAACGCCTCGGCGGGGCGCGGGGCTCCCGGCGTGGCCATAGGCTGACCAGCGCCAGGAGCCACATCCCGAGCGCGATGCTCGCCTCTTCCCACCAACCGAACTGACCGCGCTTCACCGGACACCTCCAACCGACCACACCACGCCTGGGGGCAACTTCCATGCCCTCCCCCGCGAACGCGGCCAGCGGGTCGTGACCCGCGAGCCCGGTCAGGGTTGCCGAAGTGCTACGAAAGCGTTGGATGGATACGACAGCGGCGGGGAGTCCTGCCCTAATATGGGTCATCCCATGCCACGGCGAAGACGCCTCCGCAGCGGGGGCACTGCAGCTCCGTGGGCTGACCCTTGAGCGGTGCGCGCTCGCAGCAGCTCGGGCAGACGGCGTACTTCGAACCCCAGCTGAGTGGCAGGTTCACAGCATCGCTGGGGCGCGGCACGACCGACCAGCGGTGGGGCTGCACCGGAACGATCTGGACGGAGGCGCGGGGGATACTGAGGGACCGCTCGCCGACGGCGATGATCGCCTCCTCGGGCGTGAGCCGAATCAGCTCGTGCCAGGCCCCCCGGCGGGCACCGAAGCTCCTGTCGCCGCGTACGCGGGCCCACTGCGGGGCTTCCGGCATGCTACCCTCCTCCCGTTTTCGAGAGCTAGACACTTTACATAGCTAGGAACCGGCCGCCGCGCCGTCAACAGCGACGCCTCCCTTGCGCCCGGTTTCGCCTTGCGGCCAAGCTAGAACCCATGCCTGGCGTATCCGAGCTGCCCCTGATCGCCCGTGCGCGGACGCACGCCGGCCGCACCGCCATCGTTGCCGCTGAAGGCACGTTCGCCTACACGGACCTGCTCGACGCCTCCACCCGAGTCGCGGCGTCCCTCCTGAACGGCCGGCCGGATCTGGGCGAGGCGCGCGTCGCGCTCCTCGCCCCCGCTGGCTGGCACTACGTCGCGTGCCAGTGGGGCATATGGCGTGCCGGGGGGGTCGCCGTACCACTCGCGACCTCGCACCCGCCGGCCGAGCTGGAATATGTGATCCGGGACGCGGAGGCAAAGGTCGTGCTTGCCCACCCCGATTTTGCGGCCACCCTGCGTGCGATCGAGCCCGGGAGGGGGTGGGGGGAGGGCCGGGTGCGCGTCCTCGGGACTGATCTCGCCCTGGAGCGAACCGCTCCCCACCCACCACTTCCCGACTTGGGGGAGGGAAGAAGGGCGATGATGGTCTATACCAGCGGCACCACGGGGCGGCCGAAGGGCGTGGTCACCACGCATGCCAACCTCCGGGCCCAGGTCACGAGTCTCATCACGGCCTGGGAATGGAGCGCGGACGACGCGATCCTGCTCGTGCTGCCGCTGCACCACGTGCACGGCATCGTGAACGTCGTCGCCTGCGCGCTGTGGGCGGGGGCACGATGCGATATGCACGCCAAGTTCGATCCGGCGCGTGTGTGGTCCCGGTTCGCCGACGGTGATCTGACGCTGTTCATGGCCGTACCGACCATCTACCACAAGCTGATTGCGGCGTGGGACGCCGCCCCGCGGGAGCGGCAGCGCGCCTGGTCAGCCGGCTGCTCCCGCCTGAGGCTGATGGTCTCGGGATCGGCGGCGCTCCCAATCCAAACGCTTGAGCGCTGGCGGGAGATCAGCGGCCAGGTGCTCCTCGAGCGCTATGGGATGACCGAGATCGGCATGGCGCTGTCGAACCCGATCCGCGGGGAGCGGCGCCCAGGATTCGTGGGGGCGCCGTTGCCGGGTGTGGAAGTCCGGCTGGTGGAGGGAGAGATCGAAGTCCGCGGCCCCAACGTGTTCCTCGAGTACTGGCGGCGCCCCGAGGCGACGGCGCAGGCGTTCTCGGACGGCTGGTTCCGCACCGGCGACATGGCGGTGGTCGAGCGCGGCGCCTACCGAATCCTCGGCCGTGCCAGCGTGGACATCATCAAGTCGGGTGGCTACAAGATCTCGGCGCTGGAAATCGAGGAGGTCCTGCGCGCCCACCCCGCCATCGCGGAGTGCGCGGTGGTGGGGGTGGAGGATGCGGAATGGGGGGAGCGGATCTGCGCGGCGGTGGAGCTGCGGGATAAGGGAGGTGGGGAACAGGGGGCGGGACGGGACGCGACGCTCGGGCTCGAGGAGCTGCAACAGTGGGCGAAGCAGCGGCTGGCGCCGTACAAGGTGCCGCGTGCGCTGCGCTGCGTCGCCGCGCTGCCCCGGAACGCGATGGGGAAGGTGATGAAGCCAGAGGTGGTGAAGCTGTTTCAGAGCTGAGAGTGACGGCCGCCCGACGGGCTCGAGCTCCCAGACGCCCGTGCAACCTTTCCGAGCTCTCTGACGTCATCCCTACTGTAGACCGTTGATGCCGTCCCAGCCGTCTCCGCGTCGCGTTCCGAGGCGGAACACTTGGGATTCTGGGAGGCATCAGATGCGCGCGTACGTTCCCACCCTCATCGAGTCCAGTCGGTGGGCGAGCCGGCGGACGCTGCTCGGCGTCGGCGCTGGGTCGCTCGCCGTGCACGCAGCGGTGATCATCGCCGCCGTCTACGCCACATTGGGCGCCGGCCGCAGAGGCGCTGCGGTCAAAGCCGACACGACAGCGATACTCCTTGAGCCGCCGCGGACGCGGCCGACGCCACTCCCGCCGCCTCCCGTGCCCCCCCCCCTCGACGCGGCATTGAAGGGGTTCCAGACCCTCGCGATCCCCAACGTGATCCCGACGAGCATTCCCGCGGTGGACCTTCGGGAGCATTTCGATCCGAAGGATTACAGTGGGACCGGCGTGGAGGGTGGGCGCGCGAACGGCACTGTTCCCGGCGACACCGGCGTGTATACGGAGTCGCTGGTCGACGAGCGGCCCATGCTGCTCTCAGCTCCGCCGCCTCCCTATCCCAAGCTGCTGAGCGATGCCGGCATCCAGGGCCGGGTCTTACTCCAGGCCATCGTCGACACGACGGGTCGGGTCGTGCCCGGCTCAGTCAAGATTCTTCAAAGCCCGAGCCCCGGGTTCAACGTTCCGGTCGAGCAGTGGATCCTCAAGGCCTTGTTCCGTCCGGCCCGGCTGGTGGGGCGGGCGGTCCGTGTGTACGTCAATCTCCCCGTCGACTACTCCGCGGCGCGGGGGGGGTGAGGGGCCGCGGCGCGAGCGGCGGCTTCCCGATGGGCCGGAGCCGTTGTATCTCCGCCGCCAACGCCAGCACCGCCTCTTCGCCGAGCGGTGGGCCGACGATTTGCAGCCCCACCGGCAGGCCGCCCCCATCCAGCCCGCAGGGCACCGACGCGACCGGCAGGCCGCTGAGACTCAGCACGAACGTCGGCGCCAGCCAGTCTACGTAGCTCTCCATCTTCTTGCCGGCGACGGTCTCGGGGTAGTTCTGCTCCACCGGGAACGGCGGTACCGCCATGCAGGGCGTCAGCAGATACTCGAACCGCTCGAACAGCCCACGGAACTTGTGCCACAGCCGTCCCCGCGCGGCCTCCGCCTCGGCAAGCTGTTGAGTCGTGAATTGGAGCCCGCCTTTCACGTTGCTCGCGACGTTGACGCCGAGGCGGTCTATCTTGTCCAGCCGCGGATACATCTGCGCCACGAACCACAGCCCGCGCAGCGCGAGGTATGCGGGCCGCCCGAACCCGAGGTCGAAGGGGATCTCTTCGACCCTGGCACGAGCGTCGTGCAGGGCGAAGGCGGCCTCCCGGCACACCCGCTCGATCGCGCGGTCTATCCCGATTCCGGCGATGTCGGGGCAATACGCCACGGCTGCCCCTGGGTTGATGGCCGGACGTAACGGGAAGAACGTTCTGCCGGCCGTGGGCTGCACGAGGGGCGCCAGCGGGCTCGGGCCCGCGACTGCCTGGAGCATCAGCCCGACGTCTTCGGCGGTCCGCGCCACCGGTCCCGTCACCTGGAGATCATCCCAGACCCAGTCGCTGGGATAGGTCGGCACCAGCCCGACCGACGGCCGGATCCCCACGACACCGCAGAACGACGCCGGGATCCGCAGCGAGCCGCCCAGATCGGTCCCTTCGCCTAGGGCGATCATCCCGGTCGCGAGCGCCGCGCACCCGCCGCCCGTCGAGCCCCCCGCGCTTTTCGTCGAGTCCCACGGATTCCGGGTGCGGCCGAAGACCTCGTTGAAGGTGTTGCCTCCGGCGGCGAACTCGGGGGTGTTGGTCTTGCCGAGAATCACCGCGCCTGCGGCCCTGAGCCGCTGCACGACGAGGGCGTCTTCTGTCGGGATGAAATCCTTGTAGAGCGGCGATCCGAACGTGGTGCGCAGCCCCGCGACCGGCGTGACGTCCTTGATTCCCACGGGCAGCCCGGACAGGAGGCCGGGCGGCGCTCCGCGCATCAGCCGCCGCTCAACCTCACGGGCGTCGTCGCGGGCGCGCTCGTTGAGGGTGACGACAGCGTTGAGCGTGGGGTTGTGCCGCTCGAGCCGCTCCAGGCACGCCTCGAGCACTTCGACAGGCGAGACGTCGCGGGCTCGGACCAGCGCTGCGAGTTCGCTCGCGGAGCGGTCGGCTAAAGCTTCCATTCTCCGACGAAGGCGACGGCCCGGCAAAACGCGGCCTCCCCTCCCTTGAACTTCCACGGGAAGCAGCCGAGGATCAGCCGCTTGTTCTGCAGCTCGGGCGCCTCGATTTCGCCGCCCAGGTTCTCGATGTGGATGCAGTCCTTGGGGAACAGCGCGTTGTGGGTGAGCTGGTAGGCGCTGTCGGGGAACATCCGATCCACCGCCGCTTTCCCGCCGAACTTCTGCTCGGCTCTAGCCCGCACCTTGTCGCACTGGCCGTGCATCCCTTTGCCGAGGAAGCGCCCGATGGGGAGGTTCATCGGATGGTCGGTGGAGACGCAGTCGACGCCCCAGACGTGGATCTGCTTTTCGAGCAGCCACGGCACCAGGTCGGGATGGGCGCCGGGATGATAGTGATAGTAGCGCTCCTCGTCGGGCGCGGCGCCGAAGTCCGCGTACTTGTGCCACCCCGTGTGCAAGTACAGCAGGTCGCCTTTCTTCACCTCGACCCGGCGTTCGATCATCTGTGGCGTGTACACCGCCAGCTCGTCCATCTCGTCCCGCAGGTCCACGACCACGCCCGGACCGCACAGCCACGCGAGCGGCAGCTCGTCGATGGTTTTGCCGGCGGTGACGAAATGGCGCGGCGCGTCGAGGTGCGTGCCCATGTGGTTCGAGGTCATGATGTACTGGGCGTTGACGCCGTGCTCGGCCTTGCGCTTGATGTACTTCACCTCGAACGGCGGGTAGTAGGGCCAGAAGGAGGAGCGCTCGTTCAAGGGCTGGGAGAGATCGTAAAGTTTCATCGCTGGTCTCCATTCGTTCTCGCGAACGCCCGCTCCAGGGTCCGGCGGACGAGCACGGACACCAGCTGGCGGCGATAGGCGGGCGAGGCGTGGATGTCGCCCGGCGGATCGATGTCCTTGGAGGCGGCCGCATCGGCCGCCTCGCGGATCGCTGCCGGCGTCGGCGACTCGCCGGCGAGGGCCTTGGCCGCGGCGCGTGCTAGCACCGGCCCGTCGCCCACGGAGAGCAACGCGATGCGCGCGGCGCGGCAGCGGCCCGCATCATCCAGCGTGACGAGCACCGCGACGCCCGCCAGC